>JAGWIS010000011.1 GCA_028866135.1 Patescibacteria group bacterium | reverse complement strand
ATTCCCTTGACTTTTAATTCAACAAAGGTATACTTTGTTCGAAAGTTCCTTGAATAGAGTTCGGATAAACCGGGCTCAAACATCCAACAAAAGGAGGCTTCGTCATGGCCATAAAGGTCACCGGCGAACAGTATTACGAGCTTGATGGTCAATTGACAGAGATCAAGCGCCAACTGCGTCAACCGAACGGGTACCCGTTCAATCCCGATCGGCTCAAGGTCGCGCTCCAAGACGCGATCGAAGGGAAATTCGAAAGGCTCCGACTCTCCGTCGTCGCGACGGTAAGTCTCAGCCCCACATGCACCATCTCGGTCTGCATGTTCAGCAGAGAGTGGACGTTTATAGAAGCGGTCCGTTCGCTGCCGGACGTCGTGCGGACCGGTAATACGGTCGAACTGGGCAACTCGGTTGCAGCGAACGGGTATACACTCACTTCGACATTGGTTGAGAGTCTCATTAATCGTGCCAAGCGCGGCGAGGAAACGGGTCTGCAGACTGACTACTATGGTAACTTCTTTCTCGTCAGTACCGGCAATTCGGAGAATCCCGTCTTGGTCGGTGATTTCGATCATGTTGATGGAGCTTGGCACTCCCGAACCTTCCATCTCTCTGACGACAATCTTTGGGACGCCAATAGTCGGTTCCTTGTCCGCAACTTGGATGTCTCGAAGCTCGCAACTTAAACGTATTTCGAGCACCCCGCAATTCACCCCTCTCTCGCCATGCGCGGGAGAGGGGGTTTCTTTTTATTTTATATAAACGTACTTCGCCGCAAGAGCCCCTCTTGTCTCGAATCAGGCCTCTTTCCGGTTCGTGAGCGCGGCGCGGAGGGTCTCGGCGTCGGAATACTCGAGTTCGCTGCCTGTGGCAAGCCCGCGTCCGAGCATCGATATTTTTAAATGATCGCGATAGGGCATGAGGAGCGAGCGCACGTGGTCGGCGGTGTGCTCGCCCTCGCTCGTGGCGGAGAGGGCGAGCACGATTTCGGTCAAACCATTTTTTATCCGTTTCTCGAGCGCTTTCAATAATTCTTTCTCGCGGATGGCGCCTTTGCCGGTGAGGGTGAGTACGCCGCCGAGAACGAAGTAGTGGCCGCGATAGGTGCCTGCGCGCTCGATGGCAGCGAGGTCCTGATCTTTTTCCACGAGCATGAGCTGCGTATCATCACGCTTTGTATCGGAGCATTGGGCGCAAACGCTTGCCGCGGAGCCGTTGAAGAAGCGCAGGCACTCCGGGCACTGGCGGACATCCTTTCCGAGGGAGGCGATGAGCTCCGCAAGTTTCGCGCGCTCGGCTGCGGAGGCCGCAAGCAGATAAAAGACGAAACGCTTCCCCTGGCGCGGACCGATGCCGGGGAGACGGGCGAGCGCTTGCGCAAGTTCGTCGATTTTATCCATAGTGATTAGCCATTAGCCAATAGGGTATAGGGTTTGGAGCTGATGCATAAGAAATTCTCTAATGGCTAGACCCTAGTGGCTAAAATTCTTGAGCCAATTCGCCGTAGCCCGCGGTGTCGACCGGCTGGAAGGTCGCACGCTTCTCGTCGAAATAGAGTTCGGTCTTTCCGGTGGGGCCGTTTCGATGCTTCTCGATGAGGATTTCAGCGATGTTTGGCCGGTCGCTCTCCGGATTGCGCTTGTCTTCGCGATGGATAAACATCACGACGTCCGCGTCCTGCTCGATGGAGCCCGAGTCGCGCAGGTCGCTCAAGCGCGGCTTGCCGCCGCGCTGCTCGACGGCGCGTGAGAGCTGCGAGAGCGCGATGACGGGCACTTCAAGCTCGCGTGCAAGCGATTTGAGCGAGCGCGAGATTTCAGTCACCTGCTGGACCATCGAGTCGGAAGCTTTCGTTGATGTCGGCGTCATGAGCTGAAGGTAGTCGACGACGATGAGCCCGATGCCGCGCTCGCGCTTGAGGCGGCGGGCCACCGCGCGCATGGCGAGGATGTTATTGCCCGGCTTGTCGTCGATATAAATCGGCGCCTTCGAGAGCGTCTCAAGCGCATCGCGTATGCGATTGAAATCCTCTTCTTCTTTCACTTGCCCGGTGCGGAGTTTCCAGGAATTGACGAACGATTCCGCAGCGAGCATGCGGTCGATGAGCTGCTCCGAGCTCATTTCAAGCGAGAAGATGCCGACGGGAACGTTGTGGCGCACGGCGGCGTTTCGGGCGATGTCGAGCGCGAGAGAAGTCTTACCCATCGAAGGGCGCGCAGCGAGGATGACGAGATCGGAGGGATGGAAGCCCGAGAGGAGGTTGTCGAGGGCAGGGAAGCCGGAGGGAACGCCGCGGATGCCACCCTCTTTCTTCGAGAGCGCTTCGATGCGGTCCCAGGCTTCGTGCACTTTGTCGCCGATGGCGGTGAATTTGTGCGCGGCAGAGGCATTGCCGATGGCGTAAATGCTTTTTTCGGCTTCATCGAGTACTTCCATCGTCTCGCGGGCTTCGTCATACGCGGATTCGGTGATGCCGTAGGCCGCATCAATGAGAGAACGCATCAAGTGCTTGCGTGAGACGAGCTCGGCGTAGTGAGAGAAGTTGCCCGGAGCGGGTGCGGAGCCGGCGAGCTCGGCCAGGTAGCTTCTGCCACCGCTTCTTTCGAGAAGTCCCTGGCTCTGCAGGCGTTCGGAAAGAGAAAGCTGATCAATCGGCTCGCCGCGATCGGCAAGCTCGCGCATCGCACCGAAAATGAGCCGATGCTTTTCCGCGTAAAAAGAATCAGGATGTATGAGATCAGAGACGTCGTGAATCGCGTCAGGCTTGAGGAGAAGCGCGCCGAGAAGCGCGCGTTCGGATTCGAGAGATTGCGGAGGGACTCGCCCCGTTAGAGACTCGTTATTTAGAGTCATAGATTCTCGGACGCGCCACGACCTCGCGTAAGGGGGTCTCTAACGGGGTGTGAATCGGAGGCCATTAGCCCCGAGTATATCACCCGTCACACGAAACGGCATCGCAAAAAGAACCGCCGTTTTTATGCTCTTTTCTCGCATCAAAAAGAAACGGCGCTCCCAGAAAACGCCTTATTTATTGCAAAATTATGCCGTTCCCGTGTGTCGGGTATCAAAGAGTGCTTCGGGTCAATACAGGCCCGTCCGGGCCGTCATCCACACGATATCCCCTGCGCCCGATTTCGTCCCGGAGGTGGTCGGCTTCCTTGAAATCATTGTGTGCCCGCGCTTCTCTGCGTTTGGCGAGCAGTTGGCGTACGTCTTCCGGCACGTCCTTTTCAAGAAGCGTCCCCGAGGGCGCATTCGGCTGGAGGAGCGAAAGACCGAAATGAGCATCGGCTTCCTTGATAAGACCCCACTTTTCTTCAGGCGTGTAATCCTCACTCCTGAGCGAGTCCCAAAGTATGCTGAGCGCCTGCGGCGTCGCGAGGTCGTCGCGTACTGCCGCGAGGAAACGGTCGGAGGCTTCGGAATGAGATTTAACGCGCTTCGACACCTCGCCGATTTCGTGGGTAAGTTTCCACAATCTATCAAGCGCGCTTGCGGCTCCGGCAAGCGCATCCCACGAAAAAGAAAGCGGCGTGCGATAGTGCGCCTGAAGGAAAAAGTAGCGCAGCGCAAGCGGATGAATTCCTTTCGCGACCACGTCCGAAAGATAGACAACGTTACCAAGCGATTTCGATGCTTTCTCGCCCTGCATGGTGAGGAATGCGCTGTGCATCCAATACTGGACGAACGTACGGCCGTTTGCCGCTTCCGACTGAGCAATTTCATTGTTGTGGTGTATGTGAGCGAGGTCTTCGCCGCCGGTGTGGATGTCGATTTCCTGCCCGAGAAGGGACCGGATCATCGCCGAGCACTCGATGTGCCAGCCGGGATTTCCGCGTCCCCACGGGCTGTCCCACTGCTGGAGGTCGTTCGGCTTTGCCGTCCTCCAAAGAACGAAGTCGGCCGGGTGGCGCTTGCCTTTGACGACTTCGACGCGCGCACCGGCTTCGAGCTTCGCATGAGAAAGGCCGCCGAGCTTCCCGTAGCCCGGGAACTTTTCCGTATCAAAATACAGGCCGTCCGGAAGGCGATACGCAAAGCCTTTTTCCTCGAGCGTCTTCGCGAGCGCGATTTGCTCTTTGAGGTATTCGGTTGCGCGCGGGAAGAGAATGTCGCCGGTTGGGATATTTAGTTCGCCGATGTCCTCAATGAAGAGTTTTGCGTAGCGCGCGGCGATAGCTTCAGGCGTCGCCTTCTCGCGCGCGGCGCCCACGGCCATCTTGTCCTCGCCATGCTCGCGGTCGCCGACCATGTGACCGACATCCGTGATGTTGATGACGCGTCGCACGCGATACCCGGCCGCAATCAAGACGCGCGCGACGGTATCCGAGAACACGAATGCCCGCAGGTTGCCGATGTGCGCACGATCGTAGACGGTCGGTCCGCAGGAATACATGAGCACGATTCCGGGCTTACGGGAGACGAAGAGTTCGCGATGGCCCGAGAGCGTGTTGGTGAAAAAGACCTGCGGAGGGCGGTTCTCCGCACCGGCGCCGCGTTTTCCGAATATGCGTGCGAGCCACCGCATGAGCTAGAAGAGCCAGCGCTTCTTCACGAAGAAGATCGTCAGGAGCGCTGCGACGCCCGCCATCATGGCGAGCACGATCCAGAAGCCGTTCGGCGAAGCGATGAACGGGATGCCTTCCGTGCGCATCGCGAATATCCAGGTGATGAGGCCGAGCGGCAGGAAGATGAAGTTGACGATGGTGAGCGTCTTCATGATGCCGTTCTGGCTTGCTTCGAGGAGCGCGATATTCGTCTCGCGCAGCTCGCTTGCGACCGCGCGATGCGTCTCGATGAGGCGGGCGACCTGCGTGCGCTCCGCGCGGATGTGCTCGGCGCGTTCCGCAAACGACGCGTTGAAAAAGTTGCGCTCCGCGACGATGCCGAGGAAGCGCCCGAGCGGCTCTTCCTGATTGGCAAGCGCCGCTTCCATGTGGAGGAATTCCCGGCTGATGCTCGAGATGGGGCGCACGGTCGTGCGTTCGCGCCCGTCGAACATTTCCTGCTCGATGCGCCCCAGGTGATCGACGACATGATTGATGTGGTCGCGCACCGACGTGTAGAGATGCACGAAGAGGATCTCGAAGAGCACGTCGGAAGTGATGAGGACGTGCGGCGCGACGACTTTCTGCGTCTCGAGTTGCTTCTTCAGGTGGTAGAGCGGCGCGATCACCTCGTAGCGGACGGTGATGATGAAGCCTTTGCCGACGATGACATCGATTTCCTGATTCCCCGTTTCGCCGTTCTCGACTCCGTGGGAAGGGAAGTGAAGCACCAGAAGCGCCGCGCCGGCATCGCTCGCGACGAGCGGGGTCGGGGTGGGAGAGAGCAGCTCCTTTTCGATGCGCCCGCTGATCGAGAATTCGCGCGAAACGCTCTGCATCTCCTCCTCAGTCGGCTGTTCGAGATCGACCCACACGCCGCCGTGATACTCGTACCGAAATATCATGCGCACAGGATACCACGCCCGGCCCGCGGTTTTTCCACTTTGACGGCGCCCTTTTCCGCGCGTGCTACACTGTGCGGAATGGATTCAGAAAGTTCATCTCGCCGCGGACGTTTCGTCGCAGCCCGCGGCATTTCTTTCGCGCTCGTCGCCGCGGTCTCTTTCTTCATCGGGCTTTCCGTGGGTACGAGCGGTTCGGCGCCCGCGATCGCGACGCATGTCCCGTTCATCGGAGACGGCCTCGACGCGACGCCGGACTCGAGCGCAGATCTGACGGCTTTTTGGAAGGCGTGGAACGCGCTCTCCGCCAATTACGTCATCACCCACGCCTCCTCTACGCTGCCTTCGACTAAGGAGCGCATCTATGGCGCCATCAGCGGACTCGCGGCCTCCTACGGTGATCCGTACACCGTCTTCTTCCCGCCCACGGAGGCAAAAGCGTTCGCCGACAATATCTCGGGAAGCTTCGCGGGAGTCGGGATGGAAATCGGCGTGAAGGACGGCGTTCTCACCGTCATCGCGCCTCTGAAAGGCACTCCCGCGGAGGCCGCCGGCATCAAAGCGGGCGATCAGATCGCCGCCATCGACGGCAAATCGACCGACGGCCTCTCGATTGATAAGGCCGTAAGCGAGATCCGCGGCCCGATCGGCACGACGGTCGAGCTTTCCATCATCCGCGAGGGCAAATCGATCGACATCAAGGTCGTCCGCGACACGATCCAGGTCCCGGAGACCAAAGACGGTCTCGACGAGAAAAGCGGCGTCTACAGCATCGCGCTCTATGAATTCACGGCGAATTCCGCGAGCCTCTTCGATCAGGCCTTCGAACGCTTCAAGGCTTCAGGCTCGAAGAAGCTTGTCATCGACCTGCGCTCGAACCCGGGCGGGTACCTCGACGCGGCCGTTGACGTGGCAAGCCACTTCCTTCCGAAAGGCGCGACGATCGTGACAGAAGATTTTGGCGGCAAAGAATCCAATCAGGTGCACACGAGCCTCGGCTACCTTGATGCGCCTCTTGGGACGAAGATCGTCGTCCTCATCGATGGCGGCTCCGCTTCCGCTTCGGAAATCCTCGCGGGAGCCCTCCAGGACGCTCATGCGGCGACCCTCATCGGCACCAAATCTTTCGGCAAGGGATCGGTGCAGTCGCTTCTCGACCTCGACGGCGGATCACTGAAAATAACGGTCGCTCGTTGGATCACTCCCGCCGGACACTGGATCATGGGCAATGGCATCACGCCCGACATCATCGTGCCGTATACCGCCGCCGATGCCGCGGCGAAGCGCGACCCGCAGATGCAGCGCGCCATCGATTTTTTGACTAAGGGGAAGTAGTGCGGTAGTCTTCCCGGCATGAAAGTAATCCTATTGAAAGATGTGAAGGGAATCGGGCGTGCGCATGAGGCGGTGAATGCCTCCGATGGCCATGCGCTCAACTTCCTCATCCCGAAAAAATTAGCCGTCGCCGCAACGCCCTCCGCAGTGAAAGAGGCGGAGCAGCGTCGCAAGCAGGCGGCTGATCGCGCTGCGCTCGATACCGCCCTGCTTGCGCAGAATATCGCCACGCTTGCCGAAGCGCGGATTGTGATCAAAGCCAAGGCAAACGAGAAAGGCCATTTGTATGATGCGGTGGGGGAGCCGGAGATCAGAAAGGCGGCAAAAGAGCAGGCACATGTCGACCTCTCCGATGACGCCATCCGGCTCGAGAAGCCGATTAAGGAGTGCGGCATCTTTGACGTTCCGGTTGCAGGAGCCGGGACGTTCGGGAAATTTTCTATCACGATTGAGGCGGAATAGGTAAATGAAAAACCGCGGCGCCTTTGGCGCCGCGGTTTTTTTGTGATCAAAATTAGATAACGTCAGCGACTTTCTTAGAAAAAACGCGTCCGGTGAAGCTCGTCTTGCGGCGGTTCCTGAAAGAGACCGTGCCCTCGGCAAGGGCAAAGAGCGTATGATCGCGGCCGACGCGAACATTCTTGCCCGCCTCGATCTTCGTACCGCGCTGGCGCACGATGACCATGCCCGGACGGGCCTTGGCGCCGTCGGCAAGCTTCACGCCGAGGTATTTCGGGTTTGAAGTATTAAGGTTTTTCGCTGATCCGCCGGCTTTCGTTGATGCCATAGTGGTATAGTTTTACCCGATGACTATACCAGAAGCGCGCGAGAGATGCAAAGCCCTCATCGCCCTCGTGCCGCGCGACGCGCTCATTGTCGCCATACTCGTCCTCGCTTCGTCTCTTTCTTTCGGTCTGGGCTATCTGGCAGGCCTTGATGCCGGGCATTCGACCACCATTTCTTTCGAAAACGATCCAGGAATTTCCCCGGCCGCCGCTGCGGCGGCCGGGCAAGTCGTCGCCTCGAAAAGCGGCACGAAATACTACCTGCCGGAGTGCGCAGGAGCCGCACGCATTTCCGAGGCAAATAAAGTCTGGTTTCCTTCCGCTTCCGCTGCGGAGAAAGCGGGTTATGCGCCTGCGGCGAATTGCGCGGGGCTCTGATTTGGTATCATTGCAGCATGAACGATGATCTTACGCGCGATACGCCGATCATAAACCCCTCGTCAGGCGCGCCGATCCACGACACGGCCGAGCGGCTCGCGAAAGCCGTTCATGAGGGCGAGCGCACGATGCCCAGCGAGCGCCCGCTGCTCGTCTGCAAGCCGCAGAAGATAGAATCCTGGCGCGTCTTCAAGATTATGTCGGAGTTCATCGAGGGCTTCGACATCATCCGCCGCTACGGCCTTGCCGTGTCGTTCTTCGGCAGCGCACGCGCCTCACTCGGCGACAATTCCTACAAAGATGCCGAAGAGCTCGCGCGCCTGCTCTCGAAAAAAGGCTTTGCCGTCATCACGGGCGGGAGCTCCGGCGTCATGCAGGCTGCAAACAAGGGAGCCTATGAGGCCGGCGGCGCCTCCGTCGGTCTCAATATCAATCTGCCGGAGGCGCAGAATTACAATCCGTACCTCACGGAAAAATTCGGCTTCGATCATTTCTTCGTGCGGAAAGTGATGCTGACCTATGCGTCCGAAGTCTACGTATATTTTCCGGGCGGCTTCGGCACGCTCGACGAATTTTTCGAGATCGTCACGCTGGTGCAGACGAAGAAGATCCGCAAGGTCCCCATCATCCTCTTCGGAAAGGATTACTGGGGCCCGTTGCTCAGCTTCATAGAAAAGACCATTTATAAGGAGCATGCAGCCATCGACAAGGGCGACATGACCCTCTACACGCTCGTTGATTCGGTGGATGAGGCGTACAAATACATCACTGCGAACGTCTCCTGCTAGAACCTATCTCAAAAATAACCGTATGAAAATCAAAAAATCCCTTGGCCGCTGCAAACCGTGGATTCCGGCTGCAAGCGGCAACGGCTCGCCTTCGGCGTACCTCAGGTACGCCTCAGTCTGCGCCGACCGCTTTCGCTCGGAATCCACGGCTTTCGCCGGGCCATTATTTTTGAGATAGGTTCTACTATGGGACTCGACTACAGCCAGAAGCGACTTTTCTCCATAGCCCGTCGGGGGGCGAAGGGAAGGCGTGGTACGATTTCCTCAATGGCGCACAAAAAGAGCTGGGCGAAAAATATCGAACTCTACGCTTTCTGGACAGGATTTTTAAGTACGCTCATAAGTTTGGCTCAAGTCATCCTGCTCGCATTGAAGAAATAAGGGCGTGCCGGGCATTAAAAGAGAGGGGAGCCGGGTGTGCAGTCCTACGCCAGTTCTAGATGAGAGTCGCACAATATATCTTTTCCGACACATGCGAAGCCTGTGTCGGAAAAGATGGCAACATTTTGCAACCGTCAAAAAGCACAGTCGCAAAATATTGCCTCAGCACAATCTCTCGTAAAGCCCTTGTGAGGCCTTTACATCTTAAAGCGTTGGGCAAAATGGATAATCCATTGCCAGCCCTGGGAGAGGAGGTTACCGACATACGCGAAGTTTTCCTGACCAGCCGGGGAGTTGACGATTGCTTGAATCGAGATGCCGAAGAACGAAAGCGCGAGGATGAGGACAAGAGCCCAGAATATGGTCTTCAGCATGGTAGAGGCATTATACAATACGAATATACCGGTGCTAGTATCTCGGCATGACGAGAAAGTTAGCGGCTCTGAGGCATTTCAAACGAGTCGACCCTCATTTCCATAAGGCTACGAGAGCCCATCACGCTTCCCTCCCCGGGGAACTCCCGCAGAGGCGCACACGCGCGGAACTATTTGAATCATTGGTATCAATCGTCATTTCGCAGCAGCTCGGGAGCGCTGCAGCCGATACCATTACCCTTCGCGTCAAAAAGGCTTGTGGAAACCGACTGACCCCCGAGTCGGTACTGAAAACGCGGCTACCGGCTTTTCGGAGAGCCGGTCTGTCGGGAGCGAAGACGAAAACGTTGAAAGCGATCGCAAAAGCCGTCAAGAACGATTCGCTCAACCTGCTTTCATTAAAAAAGATTCCTGAAAAAGAAGCGGCCGAAAAACTTACGAGGATATGGGGCCTCGGCCCCTGGTCAGTCGAGATGTTCCTCATGAACTCGCTTGGCAAAAGCGATATTTTTTCTTCGGGCGATCTTGGCCTCATTCGGGCAATCGAAGCGATCTACGGCCTCCCAAAAAATTCGCCCCGCACTTCCCTGCTCGCGATCGCGGAGAAATGGTCGCCCTATCGCTCCTACGCTTCGCTCCTCCTCTGGCGCACAAGGGACGCGAAGAAGACGAGCTGAATACGAAAAAAGAAAGGAGGCAGGCCGCGCGGCCTTTGCCTTTAAAGATACGAAAGAGGGTTTAAGTACGCGGTGAGGGTTGCTACCGGCATCGTCGCGTCAGCGCAACCGATGGTCGCGCCGCGGAATTGACGCAGGGTCATGATCTGGGTGCCTTCGGTTGCGTACACGCCGAAGTGGAGATGCGGGCCGGTCGCGTAGCCGGTCATGCCGGAGAGGCCGATTACCTGCCCTGTTCCCACCGACTGTCCTTTCGCGACGTCTATTTCGGAGAGGTGCGCATACATGGTGTTGAGCCCGTCGCCGTGGATGAGCATAACCCATTTGCCAAACGAATAGCATTGGCGTCCCCGCGAGTCGTGCGCGAGGTCGGTGTTGCCGGTGGCGAGCACCGTTCCGGCAAGGGCGGCCCTGACGGGCGTCCCGATCGGCGCGGCGATGTCGACGCCGTCGTGTCCGTGGCCGCTGTAGACTTGCGGATTCGCGGTCGCAAATGGCGTGTTGCCGAAATATTGCGTGATGCAGAAAAGATTTCCAAACACGCTCTTGCGCTGCGTGCAGTTGAACATGAACGCGCTGCTGAATGGCCACGAAAGAAGTCCCGTGCCGACTTTCGGCAGGAGGTTCGGATGCACGATGAGATTGAGCTGGCCCTGCAGATTGACGAGCTCTTGCTCGAATGACCTTTCGGAGGCTTGTTTCTGCGCGATGATCTGCTGATAGTTCGCCTCCTTATTTTTTGTCTGCGCGAGAAGTTGCTGCTGCGCCCTCTTACTCGCGTCGACGGAGCGCTTCTGGAGCAGAAGCTCGTTCTGGAGCGAGAGGAGCTGCGCCTTCTCCGCGGAGACCGCGTCGCGATTCGTCGCGAGCTCTGTGCGCGCGGCGCGCAGCGTATCGATGTCGCGCGCGAGCGCGCGGTTGAACTGACCCATCTCATCGGCCGCCTGCCAGGCCTCGCCGAGAGAATGCGAGGAGATGAGCGTCGTGATAAGCGGGGCACGCTCGCCCTCGGCGATGCCCCGGAGCGCTTTCGAGATCGCGTCCTGATTGGCGGCGATGGTCGCCTCCTTGTCGCCGATCGAGAGCGTGAGTTCCCGTATCTGCAGATTGGCTGACGATATCTTGCTCTGCGTTATCTGTATCTGCGTCGCAAGTTGCTTCTGAGAAAGCGCCAAGGAACTGATAGTCGATTGGAGCGTATTCTTCTGGGCCCCGAGCGCGTCGAGCTGCTTCTGAAACGCCGCGATATCCGCCTGGAGGGATTGGACTTGTTGCTGATTCGCGTCGATCTGGGCCTGGATATCCGACGCCGCATCCGCGAGAGCCCGGCCCGGAGTGCCGAGAAAGAGCCCCGCGAAAAGTATGGAAAGAAGCAGCGACGAACCGAAGCGCATCATCACCCGAGTATAGCAACAGCCTTCTCGACCCGCGAAGCGGCCTCAACGGGGCCGAGGATGGAAATGAGCGTGAAAGGGTCGGGGGAGCGTTCTTGTCCCGAAAGCGCGTACCGGAGCGGCCAGAGGACTGCTCCGCGGCCTCCCTTCCCTCTCGCTTCCTCGGCGTCCGCAAGCGGCATAAGCGCCTCCTTTACCCCATCGGCGGATATCTCCGCAGGGAGCTCTCGTACCGCTTCGGAAAGGCTTTTTAGGGCCGTCGCGGCGATACCCGGACGGTCCTTCGGCTCCTTGGCGAGGAGTTGGCTCTTATCGAGCGAGGGCTGAGTAAATAAGCAGGAAAGCTCGCCCGAAAGCAGTTCTCGGGCTTCGCCAAACGTGCGGGCGCGCTCTTTCAAAAGCGGTACGGCCAAACGGAGTGTGTTTGAATCGTTCGCCTCGAGAGCGCCGCGCGTGATGAAGTCATCGATGGAGAGCTTTCGCATCCAGTGCTGGTTTACAGATTTAAGTTTTGTTTCGTCAAATATAGCTCCGCTTTTCTGCACTCGGTCGAGAGAGAAACGCTCGACGAGTTCGGAGAGCGAAAAATGTTCTTCATCGGTTCCCGGATTCCATCCCAGCAATGCCAGATAATTTATGATCGCTTCGGGAAGGTAGCCTTCGTCCCGATAATGCTCCAATGAGGCTGCGTGTTTCCTTTTGGATAGCTTCGTGCGGTCCGGCGCTAGGATGAGCGGAATGTGCGCGTATTGAGGCCGGGAGAATCCCAGCGCTTCCTGAATAAGGATCTGACGTGGGGTGTTTGATAAGTGCTCTTCCGCACGGATAATATGCGTTACTCCCGCGTCCTTGTCGTCGACAACGACGGCGAAGTGATACAGAGGATCATCAATCGCGCGCGCGATAACGAAATCTCCGAGCTCGGCCGTATCGAATGACACATCTCCGCGGATGAGATCGGTAAATGTGATGCGTGTGCCAGGATTTTTCAGACGCACTACCTCGACCTGGCGCGACGGGTCGTCTCGGGAAGGTTCTTTCGACACGTACGCCTTCCCTTCTGCAACGAGCGCAGCGAGCAGTTCGCGGTGACGCTCTGCGTGTTCGGATTGGATGTATCGCGCGTCGGGCGTCAAACCGCACCACTCGAAATCCTTCCAGATTGCATCTATCCACTCCGCTCTGCTGCGCTCCTTGTCCGTGTCTTCGATGCGAACGAAATAAGTCCCGCCGTGCTGTTTTGCGAAAATATAATTGAAGAGAGCCGTGCGCACCGTGCCGATGTGCATTTGGCCGGTTGGCGACGGTGCGATACGAGTAACGATCTGGGTCATGATTCGTGCGAAAGCGCGATCGAGAGGACTTCGGTCGCGAGGATGCGCGCGGCATCCGGATCGGTGAATCCCTCGGCAGAAGCGCCCATCCGCGCCGCGAGCTCGGGATTATGGAGAATACGCTCTACCTCGGAAGCGAGGATGTGCGGATTGAGGTTCTCCTCGCCAAGAACGACGGCGGCCCCGGTCTTCGCATAGGCGTAGGCATTCGCGCGCTGGTCGTGGCTGATCGCTTCGGGAATCGGGATGAGGATCGAAGGCTTCTTCCAGAGCCCGATCTCGGCGATGGAATTCGCGCCCGCGCGCGAGACGACGATATCCGCGACGCCCGCCGCCCTCTGGAGCGAAATCTCGGAAAGATAGTCGATCGGGTGGTAGCGGTCCGCATGAGGATCCTTCCCGAGCACGACTTGCGCGATCGCCCGCACGTCCTCGAAATGCGCCCGGCCGGTCTGGTGGATGACGTTTGCGATCGATACGAGGCTCGGCAGGCTGGAGAGCACGGTCTCGTTTATCCGCTGCGCGCCCTGGGAGCCGCCGAGGATGAGGACGGTCGGCACGCCCTTCTCAAGGCCGAGGTACTGCCGCGCGCCTTCCGCTTCCGTGCGCATGAGCGCCTTGCGGATGGGGATGCCGGTGCGCGCGATCTTCTTCTGCGCGCGCGTAGGGAAATACGCTGCCGCGCTGTCAAAGGAGATGGCGATTTTCTGTGCAAATTTTGCTGCGAGCAGGTTTGCCCGGCCCGGCTTCGCGTCGGACTCGTGGATAACGATCGGGATGCGTAGGAGGCGCGCCGCAAGTACTACTGGGACGCTACCATACCCGCCCTTGCTCACCACCACGTCCGGGTAGAGGCGGAAAAGCGTGAAGAGCGCCGAGATCGTCCCGGCGAGCGTCACGAAAAAATCAGTAACATTTTGGATGGAAGCGTAGCGGCGCAGCTTCCCCGCCGGAATGTGGATGTAAGTGATGCCGTTTTCAAAGAGCGCCTTCTCGTCGAAAGAGCTCGGGGCGAGGTAATAGAGAGAGGGCGCGATGAGGCGCTTTTCGCGGACGAGATCGTTGATCGCTTCGGCGATGGCGATGAGCGGGTAGAAGTGCCCGCCGCTGCTTGCTCCGGTGAACGCGATGGTCATAGCGCCGATTGTACCAGGTTTCAGGCCCTTTTATGAGCGGCGACGTTCAGGATGAAGCCGCACATGGTGAGGATGGCGACAAGCGCGGTCCCGCCATGAGAGAGGAACGGCAGCGGAAGTCCGGTGAGCGGGATGATCCCGAGCATCGCCGAGACGTTGATGAAGGCCTGGAAGATGATGAGAAAGGAAAAACCGAGCGCAAGCGATCCGCCGAAGAGGTCGGGCGAGTTCCCCGCTATCACGATGCCGCGCGCCGAAAGCGCGACGAAAAGAAGAAGCAGGAGCGCCGCCCCGACGAACCCCGTTTCTTCCGCGAAGACGGCGAAGATCGAATCGCCGTCGGGCTCCGGCAGATAGTTGAATTTCTCGACGCTCTGCCCGAACCCTCTCCCGAGGAGGCCGCCGGATCCCACCGCGATCATCGACTGCTGGATCTGGTAGCCGCTGCTGAGCGAATTCGCCGAGGGATCGATGAATGTCTTCACCCGCTCAAGCACGTACGGCCGGACGAGGATGACGATCCCGAGCGCGAGCGCGACGCCGAGCGCGAGGATGCCGAAATCGCGCCCCGGCGCCCCGGCGGCGAAGTACATCACGGCGCCCGTGGCGATGATGAGCATCATCATCGAATTATTCGGCTGCGCGAGGAGGAGGCCGACCGGCAGAGCGAGCAGGGCGACGAATGGAATAAGGCCTTTTTTCGGATTCGCGAGCTCGCGCGTGTGGGAAGACAGCCACCACGCAAGCACGATGACGAAGCCGATCTTGAGGAATTCCGCCGGCTGCACGGTCGTGAAGCCGAGGTTGATCCAGCGGGTCGCGCCGTTCGCATGGAGGCCCACGCCCGGAATGAAAACGAGCGCGGTAAACAGAAGGCTTGCGATGAACAGGTAAGGAGCGGAGCGTTTTATGCGCGCAAGCGGGACGATGCGGGCGAGAGAAAATGCGAGGAACCCGAGCCCGAGTCCGAGTCCGGCCTGGAGCAGGATGTCTTTCGATATCGAACCGTTCTCTCGCGCGAGAAGGCCGAGCTCCGCCGACGAGAAGATGGCGAAGCCGGCGAGGACGACGGCGAGCACCAACATGAGGAAGATGCGATCGCCGGAAACGAATTTCATCCCGTTAGAAATAGGACGCGGACGCGCAATAGATACTGCGGCCGAACCCTATCCGATCATCGTTAATAAACGAAATCATGTCTTTTATTGTACCAAAGCATCCGCGATTTCTAACGGGATTCATTGTTATTTGAGGAGCGCTACGGTCATGCCGACGACCGCGCACACGATCGAGATGACCCAATAGCGCATGGTGATCTTATAGGACGGCCAGCCGATCGCTTCCAAGTGATGATGGAGCGGCGCGATGCGGAACACCTTCTTCCCGCGGAATCTTTTCGAGGCGATCTGGATGACATTTGATAGCACCGTCACGACGAGCGGGAGCGCGATGATAGGCAGCGCCGCGACGCCATATCCGCCCCCGAGCGTATCGGTCATGAACGCGACCGCCGCGAGCGCCATGGTGAGCCCCATGGTGCCGGTCTCCGTCATCCAGAAGCGCGCGGGCGGGATATTGAACCACAGGAAGGCGAGCAGAGCTCCGGTCGTCGTCGCGGCAAAGGCCGCAAGATTGAACTGATTTTGCAAGTACGCAATGCCCGCATAGGCCATGAAGGCGGAACTCAGGACGCCGCCCGCAAGCCCGTCGATGCCGTCGATGACGCCTCCCGCGTAGAGCCCAAGGGTGACGAGCGTGAAGAACGGGATGATGAGCGGACCGAGCGCCAGGGTGCCGTCAGCCGGGATGCCGATCGCGGTGATGCCGAGCTTCGCGTAAAACCACCAGCCGATGAAGAGCGATATGAGCATGACGAACAGGAGCCGGGTGCGCAGCCGCACGCCGCGCTCGCCCGAGGGCTGGATATCAAGGACGTCATTTATGAAGCCCATGAGCGCGCCGGCGAGAAGCGTGAAGAGCGGTATCCAGGTCTGGCTGCGGCTCAGGAAGTCGAGTTTTTCGAGAAGAGGCGCGGATGTGAGGCGCGCGAGGAGCCACGTCCCGACGGTGACGATCAGGACGCTTCCCCAGATGAGGATGCCGCCCATGCGCGGCGTCGACGTTTCGGCGTCGGTGCGGAGTTTTTCGAATTCAACCGCAGTCGATCCGTCAAGGGCCGTTTTCCCTCTCACCTTCTTCCATACGCGATGTTTGTACAGATAGTGCGTAAGGACGGGCGCAAAGAGTATGCCGATCAGAAACGCGGCCGTCGCGGGGACGAATACCTTGATGAGGTTCGACACGATCATAGGGATCCTACGCCCGCAAAATGCGCGAGCGTCGCCGCGATAAGCGCGGAGCCGTCGGTAAAGCGCGCCTTTTCCGAGGAGCCAAGGACGACGACCGCGATCGGGTGGTTGATGCCCGCATCGAAGACGAGCGCCAAATTTCCTCCCGCAAGGTCCGTGAAGCCGGTCTTCGAGAGCAGGAGGCGCGGGAAGGAAGCGACCATCGGGTCGGTGTTCTTCACCTTGAAAAGAGTGCCGCCCTTTGAGACGGCCTCTGCGGAGCTTCGGGTCGTTGCGGCCGCGACGCTCGGGAATTTCATCGCGAGCGCGCCGGCGAGACGGGCGAGGTCCCGCGCGGAGCCGTATCCGCCGGAGACGGCAGCGTTCACGTCAAGCCCGTTGCCGTTCAGCGCATAGGTCTGCGACAGATCGAGCGCCGCCGCGGCGCTCGCGAGCGCTTCGTGCTCAGAGCGATGTTCCCGCGCGGCAGTCTCGCTCGCGATGGCAGCAGCGCCGTCGTTCAGCGAGGCGACGAGCGCGACGCGGGAGAGGTCGGCGAGCGAGAAGACCTGTCCCGCCGAAAACGCGCGCGGCGCGTCGAGACGCGTCGCTTCCGCGGGAATCGTGACCGGCGTGTCCGGAGAAAGTTCCGAGAGCGCGGCGTATACGGTCAGGAGTTTGGTGAGCGAAGCGAGCGGCAGCTGGGCATCGGCATTTTTCGCATACAGCGTTTCTCCGGTCGACAGATCGTAGACGATTGCGGCTTTTGCTTCGACCGGCACCGCGGCAAAGGCGTCCGGCAAAGTCGTGGTCGCTATGGCTGCGGGCGCAGACTGCGGATGGTCCGGCGTAAGTGGAACGAAAAGAAAAATCCCGAGGAGGCACGATCCGAAAAGGATTGCGAAACCGGATTCCCGCATGAGGCGCGTATGGAGGGCGAGCTTCCGCAGATCGGCAGAGTCCATGTTATGCGGCAGGGTCAGCCGCCGCTTCCTCGATCGCGGTCGCGGCAGCCGTTCTCAATTCCTCTGCCCGCGGAAGATCGCTTGCGCGGGCGGTGCCGAGGTGCGCGAGCGCATCGGTCGTAAGGGCGTATCGCACCCGTCGCTTGTCGCGCTCGTCTTCCCTCCCCTCGATGAGCCCGCGCAGAAGAAGCGTGCGAAGCGATGCGGAGGAATTGACCCCGCGCACCCAATCGATCTCGCTTCTCGTCGCCCCTTCTTGATACGCGATGACCGCAAGCGTTTCGAGGCTCGCGGGCCCGAGGTCGCGCGAAAACTCGCTGTCCCGGAACGTCTTCACCACATTGGCCGCTTCGGCGGATGTCCGCAGTTCCGCCTCGGTTGTCGTCTCGACGAGCGTGATGCCGCGGGCCGTAAGCGATTCGGCGAGCGCGCCGAGGGCCGTCGCGACTTCTTTTTCCGTAAGTCCGAGCAGCTTCGCCAGTTCTTTTTTCTCAAGCGGTTCGCCGGAGGCAAACAAGAGGGCTTCGATTGCAGATGGAGGAGTAAGCATCCCTCTCATCATAACGTATGGCCCTCCTCAAAAACAAGGAAAGAGTGCTCGTAGCGAGTCTGGTTTACGAAATACTAACAGATTTGAAGCTGCAAGGCAGGTTCCTTACCAATCAACAAAGCATGTTCCGCCATTCCCAATTAAGGTGGCGGCACCAAGAGAATGAATGTACTGCAGATTAGAATTAAGCGACTGTACCGGAGTATTTTCAGCAGCATCGATAGACCAGCCTCCAAGGGTGCTCAGACAATAAGCATGAAAGCCCGTTACCCAACCGGTATCACAAGACATTCTCGGTTCGGGGCCAGAAACTACCCCCCTTATTTCTAAAGTACCATTATTATTCCTCAAATAAGCAGTGGCGTACTGACCACCCTGACCATCCGGGGAGCAAGAAATTTGCGCTCCGTTTGGAACCCACTTGTATCCGACCCAAGCAGAACCGGTCGATATCTTCGCCCACGACTGCACGGTCGGATCGGACTCCGAGACAACGCCGGTGTTGGAGATGGTCGCCCCGCTGATCGAGATACCCGGACCCGCGGAATAAGAGGATGAGGAGGGCCAGCTCGTGCGGCAGTCGCTGCCGATGCA
>JAGWIS010000040.1 GCA_028866135.1 Patescibacteria group bacterium | reverse complement strand
CAGATGCCATACTTCCATATATGGAAGTATGGCATCTGCGCATCCATCACTAATCATTGGGGACAGTATGCCTGGTTTGCCAGCGCATCAACTATAGTGGTACTCATGCGCGCCCATACGCTCGTCATGGTAATAATAGTGTCGCTATGCCTGAACGTCCCGCTCGTCGGACGTGCCGCTGTTTCCGATCCGTTCATTTATCATTCGAACCTCATCGGGATGCCGACCATCCCGGGTGCCTCCTACGGCACATTTCAAACAGCGGTTCGCTTCGGCGATACACCGACGCTTCGAGTGTTGGTACATAGCGATTATGCCGCACCGTCTGTCTCGGCTGGCCTCTCGGATTTCGGGCTTTCCGATTCAGCTACGACAAGCGGGAAATGGGCGGGATACGGCGCACAGTATTACCCGGCCTATTTTTATGACTTCGGCCCGCTCTCAATCGGTTCCGCTATGCCGGACGGCCTCTATGAAATTCCGATTACCGCGACGAACACGCTTGGCAGTACCACGATGGCGACTACGAGCATTCTGCTCGACAGTAGCAAGCCGACGATCTCGCTTTCAAACATTACTTTTTCCACCACATCGCCGCGCACAGGTGATTATATGTATCTTTCAGGCGCGATGAGCGGAACGGGAAGCATCGCGAAAGTTGGAGTTTTAAAGGAAGCTTTACTTGACGTAAATGGCAACCCGCTTTTCGGAAGCCATGCCGGCTACATCGCAGTGTACGACGGGCAGCCCATCAGTTCCGCCGTCGCCTCTTCGACCAACGGCACGTTCACGAGAGTTCCCATCCAATTGTTCGAAGGCGGCAGCATTGGGGAGATAGCAAGAGCTGCTTTCTTCAAGATATATATCGAAGCTTATGATGAGGCGGGGAACTTCGCTTCGACTAGTCTCACGGTGCCCGCTCCGAAACCTCTGCCGCCCGATCCCTGCTCAAGCGGCGGCTGCGTTTCCAATGTCCTCTTCCTGCCCGGCATCGAAGCGAGTCGGCTCGCTGAAGATGTGCCCTGCGCGGACGGCGTTTGTAGTACGAAGCTTTGGGAGCCAAGTGGCGACGCGCTCGCCTCGCGGCTCGCGCACGACGCGAGCGGAGCGAGCGTCGAGACCGGCATTTACGCAACCAGCATCATCGACAATGCCTATGTGCCGATAAAGGGGAATATCTACAAATCGTTCATCGAACAGATGAATAGCCTAACTTCCGCCGGCGCGCTGAATGCATGGGAGGCGATTCCGTACGACTGGCGGCTCGCGCCGGACCAGATTCTATCGAGTGGCGCACTCATTGCGCCCGGCAAAGTCTCCTATCTCGCCGCCACATCATCACCTTATATTATCCAAGAACTGAAGCGTCTCGCCGCATCATCGAAGACGGGCAAAGTGACTATTATCGCGCATAGCAATGGCGGTCTCATCACGAAGGCGCTAACCAATAAACTCGGCGTCGACGCGGGAAAGTATATCGACAAGATCATCTTCGTCGCGGTGCCGCAGGCAGGTACGCCGCAGGCCGTTGGCGCACTTCTGCACGGCTACGATCAAGGCTTGCCCATAACGATCGCCCCCTACGCGCTCTCAAGCGGCATGGCCCGGACGCTCGCGACGAATATGCCGATGACCTACAACCTGCTCCCTTCGACGTCCTACTTTACGCAAGTCGACGATCCGGTCGCGACTTTCACTAATCAGCCGCTCCTTGCAGACTTCCGCGCTCGCTATGGCGACCTCATCCACTCGCAAGAGCGCCTGCATACCTTTATCACAGACTCGTGGCGCGTCGCATCGTCGACGACCGAAGGGCTCAATTATCCGAGCGTGGGCAACGAGCCGCTTCTCGCTGCCGCCGAAGCGCTCCATACGGGTCTCGACGCATGGACTCCGCCTGCCGGCATTTCGCTCTACGAGATCGCCGGGTGGGGAGAAAAGACGCTCGCGGGAATCGACTACTACCAAGGTGTCGCGATGCGCTGCACTAACGTGATAAGCGTGCTGTCGGGCTGCACGAGGACGCCGAAGATAGACTACCGCCCGCGCCTCACGCTCGATGGCGACGGCACCGTCGTGATCCCAAGCGCGCTCTGGACACCCGGCGCGAAACGGTATTGGGTAGACCTCAAGGATTACAATGGGTTTTTTGGGACTACTAAACACGCAAGTATTCTAGAAGTACCACAGTTACGCGGTTTCATTCAAAATCTCCTGACGAAAAATGGAGATGTAATTTTGCCACAATATATTTCGACTACTACTCCTATAAATTCACATCCTAATCCCGAGACGGAACTCCACTTCACGCTCCATTCGCCTCTGTCACTCAATCTCTATGACGACCAAGGGCGGCATACTGGCGTCTCTACGACCACCGGTGAGATTGAGGAAAACATTCCCGAGAGTCGCTACCTGAGGTTTGGCGAAGTGCAGTTCATCAGCGCTCCGGCCTCGCTCCATACCCGACTCGTGATGAATGGCTATGCGGCCGGCTCGTTCACGCTCGACGCAGAAGAGGTGAACGGAAAGACAGTGATTGCGAGCACGACGTTTGCGGGTGTTCCGTCCGCCGCGAACACCATCGCCACGATGGATTTCCCGGAAGGGGGTTTAGCGAATGCAGGAGCGCTTGTCGTCGATGAAAATAACGACGGCCTTGCCGATCTTTCTCTCACGCCTAGGCTCGGGGCAGAAGTCACGCCCGACATCACGCCGCCCGAGCTGCAGATTACCTTCAGTACCACGACCAGGGCGCTTACATTCGTCGGGACAGATGATAGTGGTTCGGTTATTGTGACCGCGACAACGACCTACCCCACACTCAAGAAAGACAAAAAAGAGAGGAAAGAGGACAGGGAAAAAGAGGAGAAGAGCCGCAGCGGTATAGCGACCACCACGGTGACCGCGCGCGATGCGGCGGGCAACACGACGACGCTGGTCTACACCGAACAGCTCCCGTCTCCGGCAGGACGCGATGCCATCACCTTACAATCGCTCGCGTATAATGGCGCTACCACGACGCTCGCGAGGACCAAGCTCCAGTATAAATGGAAAATAAATAAGAAAGGGAACTACTCCGTGTTTGCTGCATACCTGAAGACAGCGTCGTCGACCGTCGAGGCGCACTATCAGCCGAAAAAGAACGTCACCACTATCATGATCAAGCCGCAGGAGCTCGATGACCGCGACGATGATGAAGAGGGATCTCGGCCAGTCCGTAATAAGCTCCCTGGGCTGGTAATACCCGGCCTCCTGACTGAAAAGGGAAGTGTTAAGATTATTCAGTAAATATGGAAACCATGTGTACAAAAAAAGGCGTGTTAATTTGGTCGGTAGCTTTAAGTCTTTTCCCGGTATTCCTGTTCGTTACGAAGAGGTATGATTATAAGGATCTCTTTCTTGCATCTTTTGTTTTTCTTCTCGTCTGTCTCTTCTCCCTTATCACCTACTTCCTTCCCGAAGCAGTCTTCCGCGCGTGGGCAAGGTTCACGACATGGTGGATTCCGCTTCAGATCCTTGCGGTGGTCCTGACACCCGAAAGCAGCGGGGGGTTCTT
>JAGWIS010000010.1 GCA_028866135.1 Patescibacteria group bacterium | reverse complement strand
CCCCGAACGCTTCATCGAGCTCGGCGTCGCCGAGCAAAACATGGCGACGGTCGCAAGCGGCATGGCGGCTGCGGGAAAGATCCCGTTCATCGCGAGCTACGCAGTCTTTAACCCGGGCCGCAACTACGAGCAGATTCGCACGACCATCGCGCTCAATCACGTGCCGGTGAAGATATGCGGCATGCACGCGGGCGTATCGGTCGGCCCCGACGGCGCGACGCACCAGATGCTCGAAGACATCGGGCTCATGCGGATGCTGCCCGGGATGACCGTCATCGCTCCAGGCGATGCAGAGGAAGCGCGGAAAGCGGTCGTCGCCGCAGCAAAGACGGACGGGCCCGTGTACCTGCGCTTCAGCCGTTCCGCGACGCCCGTCTTCACGACGAGCGAGACGCCGTTTGAAATAGGGAAGGCGTTGCTCTTGTGGAAATCAGACGCGCCGAAAGTTGCCATCCTCTCAACCGGCTCTTTAAGCTATGCGGCGCTCCAGGCGGCGCGTACGCTTTCCGAGGGCGGCATCGAATCGATCGTGCTCCACGTGCCCACCGTGAAGCCGCTCGATGAACGGGCGGTGCTCGACGCCGCGCGCCAGGCGGGCCGCGTCGTGACCGTCGAAGAGCACCAGGCGGCAGGCGGCTTTGGCAGCGCGATCGCAGAGTTCCTCTCGGGGCACCACCCGGTGCCGGTGCGGATTCTCGGCGTCGCGGGTGTGTTCGGCCAATCGGGCGACCCCGACGAGCTTCTCCGGCACTACGGACTCGACGCTTTCCACATAGAAAAGGCCGCTCGCGCGCTCGCGCATATATAATAGAGACGTGAAGAATACGATAAACTCCTATTTCGCGATCCTGCTCATCACCATCGCCGGCGCGGGAGCGACGTGGCTCATCGTGCACGTGGCGACCGCGAACGCCCTCACGACTACCGTGGGCGGCAGCGAATCCGATTATTCGGCTTTGCAGCAATCGATCCTAAAGCAATAGCCGCTTGGAAGCGAAGCTTCCAAGCGGCTATTGCCGAGCATTAAAATGCGGAGACTTTGAAGTCGGCGGGCGCGGCGGCGAGATAGCGTTCTATCGCGTCGCGTCCGAGAAGGCCTTTCTGCGCGCCGATCTCCTGCACGACCGACATGGAGTTCACCGGCCCCCAGAGGAGCGCTTCCTCAAGCGGCTTGCCGAGCGCGAGCGCCGCGACCACCGTCGAGGTCGAAGCATCGCCAGCGCCGGTGCGATCCAGGGGCGGCTTCGGGTCGGGATACATGGGCACTTTGAGCATCTGGGCGCCGTCGAAAAGATACATGCCCTTCGGCCCGTCGGTTATGAGAACTATTTTTGGCCCGAGCGCGCGCATCTCCTGAAGCAGCGTCTTCATGTCCGTCTCGCCGAGCCCGAGGACGCGCTCGGCCTCTTCTTTGTTGCACGCGAAAAATTCCGTCACGGCGTAGAGCGGAGCGAGCTTCTCTTTGCCCATGGCTATCTGGAACGTGCCCGGCTGGAAGGCGAGCTTCGTTTCCGGATGCGCGGCAAGCCACGCAGCAAGCTCACCGTGGAACGCCTCCGAACGCTCGCTCGCGGAAGAAAGGTAAATCCATTTCGGCGCAGCGAAGCCCTCAGGAATCACGTACGGGTAGGCTTCGTGGCGGATGAGGATGGTGCGTTCCGCCTCGTACCAGAGCACGTAGTGGTGATTCGTCGGCAATCCATCGTTGACTGCGATGTATGCCGTATCGACGCCTTCCCGCTTGAACATCGCAAGAATCTCTTCGCCGTAACGGTCCTTCCCGACGTTCGAAACGAATCCCGAAGAGAGGCCGAGCCGCGCGGCGGCGACCGCCGCGTTCGCCGCGTTTCCGACGCCCGGCACGAGGACGGAAAAGTCGTAGGGGATCTTGTCGCCCCACTTCATTGAAATGGTGCAGTCCTGATTGTTGATGTCGCAATTGACTCGCGCTTCCTTCAGCCGGATGAATTCATCGACCGTGGTGTCGCCGATAGCTACGAAATCCATATGATGGATAAGTGTAGCACGCTCACGCAGCCGGCCATTTCTGGAGCGTACGGAGCGCGACGGCGCGAGTCAGAGCAAATTGCAGAGCAGGAAATTATGCGGCTCCAGAAATGGCCGGCTGCGTTTTGCTTGCGTGATATGATAAAAACATGACTGATCTTGTTCCGATTGCGCGTTCGCTCTTTGCAGAGGGCAAAGGAATCCTCGCTGCGGACGAAAGCGTGCACACGGCGACCGCGCGCCTCGCTTCCTACGGCATTCCCACAAGCGCGGAGATGCGGAGGAAGTATCGCGATCTCTTTTTTGGCGCGGAAGGCATTGAGCAATTTCTTTCGGGCGTCATCCTCTTTTCCGAAACGCTCCGAGAAAAGGGAAACGACAAGAAATTATTTCCAAAATCGCTCGCGGCGCGCGGCATCCTGCCTGGCGTGAAGGTCGATCTCGGCACCGAGCCCATCAGCACGAGCCCGGAGGAGCTCATCACGCAAGGACTGCTCGACCTTCCGGAGCGCCTCGCGGAGTACAAGAAGCAGGGCGCTGCGTTTACCAAGTGGCGCGCGGTCATTCGCATCGACGGCGACCAACTCCCGACCGCTTCCGCGATACACGAGAATGCGAAACGCCTCGCGCAGTACGCGAAAGAGGTGCAGACGGCCGGCCTCGTGCCCATCCTCGAGCCGGAGGTGCTGCTTGAAGGGAAGCACAGCCGCGCTCGCGCTCGCGCGGTCATCAAAGAGGCGCTCACAACGCTCTTTTCGGTCCTTGAAGAGCAGTCGGTGGATCGCGCAAGTCTCGTCGTGAAGACCTCCATGGCGCTTTCAGGAAGCGAAAGCCCGAGGAAGGACACACCCGAGGAGGTCGCGGAAGACACGCTCGCGGCGCTCATGGAGAGCGTGCCGCGACAGGTGGCCGGCATTGTTTTTCTCTCGGGCGGGCAGAGTCCGGATCAAGCGACCGACAATCTCGGGGCGATAATCCGGCGGGCGAGGGAAGTCAGCGCTCCCTGGCCGCTCACGTTCTCCTACGCGCGCGCGCTTCAGGACGAGGCGCTCGAGCTTTGGAAGGGGAAAGAGGAGAACGTCCCCGCCGCGCGCGCGGCATATCTTGACCGCCTCGCTAAAGTCTCCGCCGCCCTCGCCGCCTAGTCGCCTCTCTATCTATCTGTGTGTGCAATGTGGGACATAGTATGTCCCACATGTGTTATTTTTTAGTAATGGGCCAAGAGCTTTATCATGTGATATACCGAGGGGTCGACGGAAGGCGCATTTTCATGGATGACCAGGATCGGGCGCGGTTCGTGCATGATTTGTACGAATTCAACGATATGGCCCCGGCTCAAGAATTCTCGCGCGCAGCACACAGGGTTCAAGCCGTTGGGACACAAGACAGATTCGCGTCCCATGTGGGACATAGTATGTCCCACATGGGACGCGGAAGGAAACGCATTGTCGATCTGCACGGATGGAAGCTCATGCATAACCACGCGCACCTCTTATTCGCGGAACGCGTCGATCATGGTTTATCGCTATTTCTAAAAAAGATGAGAGGGTACGGGCGGTATTTCAATGAACGGCACAAACGTCGGGGCGTACTTTTCGATAAGACGAAGAAAATCCGCATCGAGCGGCACGAACAGTTCCTCTATATCTTGCACTACGTGCACTTGAATGGACTCGACGATCTTCCGGGCGCGCAAGGATGGCGCGAGCGGAGCAAGGGAGCGATCAAAAATGTGGACGCAGCCATCGCGCATCTAAAAGCCGACAAGTGGAGCAGCTTCCGGGATTACTGTGCCATTCGGAATTTTCCGTCAATCTTGACCACCGGACTATTCGCTGGCGGGAACGACTATGAAGCCATACTTCGAAAGTATCTTTTTGACCGGACGGGCAATGAATTCTTCGAACATCCTTTCTCACTCGAACTCGAATGACGCCACCCATGTGGGACATACTATGTCCCACATGGGTGGCGTTGCGGTATGAAGGCGGGTGCGGTATAGTGCGCGCATCATGCTTACGCTTTCCGTAGAAAAGCGCGGAAAAACCGGCGCCTCGGCGCCGGCGCTTCGCCGTGGGGGGCTCATCCCGGCGGTTGTCTACGGCGCGCATCAGGCCTCGACTCCGATTTCCGTGCCGGCGCGCGCGTTTGAGAAGGTGCTCCGCGCGGCGGGCGAAGCGACCATCGTTTCTCTTGCCGGCCTCGGCGAACCGCTCCCGACCCTCATCCACGAGGTCGATCTCGATCCGCTCACGAATCAGCCGCGCCACGTCGATTTCTATGCCGTCACCAAGGGCAAGAAAGTGGAGGTTGCCATCCCGCTTCTTTTCGTCGGCGAATCTCCGGCGGTGAAGGCCGGCGCGAATCTCGTGAAGGTGCTTCATGAGCTTGAAGTGAAAGCGGATCCGATGAATCTTCCGCACGACATTAAAGTCGACCTTTCCGTACTCGCGACGATCGGCGATCGCATCCACACGAAAGATCTCGTGCTTCCTGCAGGCGTCGAGCTCGCTGTCGACCCGGAAGAAATCGTCGCGCTCGTGCAGGAAGTCGTCGAGGAAAAAGAGGAGGTGACCGCTCCGGCAGACATCGGCTCGATTGAAGTCGAGAAGAAGGGCAAGGAGGAAGAGGCAGCCGAGGAGGCGGCTCCGGCAAAGGCTTAGGTTTCTCGGACGTGGTACCATATCCGGACGATGCGCCGGTTTTTTCTTTTCGCCTTCGCATGCTCCTGCATCGCCCTGCCGTCTCTTGCGTCTGCCCAGAGCGCGGCGTCGGCCGTGGCCAACCGCCAGCAGGAATTGAAGAACCAGCTCGACGCGATTGAGAGCCAGATCGCGACGCAGCAGCAGCTTCTTGATGTGGCGCAGAGCCAGCACCAGACGCTCCAGACCCAGATAGACGCTTTTAACGCGGAAATAAAGAGGACCCAGCTCCAGATCCAGGCCATCACCCTCACGATCGCGCAGCTAAACGACAACATCGGCGTGCACAATCAGACGCTCGCAGGGCTTTCGGCGCAGCTCGCCGCGGAGAAGGAATCGCTCGCGCAGATACTGCGCCAGACCCAGATGCTCGACGCGTACTCGGCGATCAACGTCGCGCTCGGCTCGCAAAACGTCTCGGAATTCTTCAGGGATCTCGACGCGTTCACGTCGATCAAGAGTTCGCTCGCGGATTCGTTCGATCAGATACAGCAGACGAGCGCCTCGACCGAAGCGGAGAAGGAGGCGCTCCAGGCCCGGCTCGCGGAGCAGGAGCAGCTGCGCACGGTGGCGCAGCTCGCGAAGCAGTCCGTCCAGGCGCAGGAAAACGAGAAGCAGCAGCTTCTTGCGCAGACGAAAGGCATCGAGGCGAACTACCAGAAGATCATCGCGGTGTCGCAGAAGACGGCGGCCCAGATCCGCTCCGAGCTCTTCTTGCTCCGCGACAGCGCCTCCATCCCGTTTGGCCTCGCGCTCACGTATGCGCAGGCCGCCGAGCGGGCGACCGGCACGCGCGCGGCGGTGACGCTCGGGGTATTGAAACAGGAGACGAATCTCGGGGAAAATCTCGGCACCGGCACCTGGCGGGTCGACATGTCGCCCGCGCGCGACCAGCCGATCTTCTCCTACATCACCCAGGCGCTCGGCCTCGACCCCGACAAGATGCCGGTCTCAAGGAAGCCGTGGTATGGGTGGGGCGGCGCGATGGGCCCGGGGCAATTCATCCCTTCGACGTGGGTGTGCTTTGGCGGATTCATACAAGCGAATACGGGTACCTGCACGCCGCCGTCGGGCGTGGGGAGCTCCTTCTGGCAGGGTCCGTGGAGATACGTCGACAGCAAGGACCGCGTGAGGAAGCTTCTCGGCAGCTCGCAGCCCTCGAATCCGTGGAACGCGCAGGTCGCCATCATGGCCACCGCGATGCTCATGGCCGACAATGGCGCGGCGACACAGACGCCGTCAGCTGAACGTCTCGCCGCGCTCCGGTACTTCGCCGGGTGGGCGCATGCAAGCAACCCGGCGTACGCTTTCTACGGCGACGGCGTGATGGGATTTGCGGCAAGCTTCCAGAAGGACATCAATCTGCTCGGCGGGTAGGGGAATTTGCTAGGAAAAGAGAAGCGTGGTATAAGAAAACCCAGAAGAAGGACTCATCCACTTTCATTTAAGGAGAGCATCGATGGTATATCGGGGAACTATGAGGTCTGTTGACCAACCGTGCCTGCTTATGTTTCTTGGCCGGTTTTTCGAGTGGTTTGCGCAGTGGCGCATCCGTTGACACATCGTCATGCAAAAAGAAAGCCCGCGTTCTCTCTCCCGGCTGGGTAGAGAGAACGCGGGCCTTTTCATTTGTCGTACCCGAGTTCATGCGCCTTCGCAAGCGCGTCCGCCGTAAAGACGAAATACGCGACTCGCCGGGCCATGTTCTCCTGGACGTGCTTGAGCTCTCGTCCGCCCTCGCTGATTTCGGCCAGCTTGGCGAACTCGATGACGGATCCATCCTTCCTGATGAGCCGCGCACGGAGCTCATACGCGTTTGAGGTGAAATGCGCCCATGGCACAGGCGGCGTCATGAACTCGCCAACCCACCTCGAATACGAAGCGGCAGCGGACTGTTCGTTGTACTTCGTGACTTCGACGACCAGTTTCGGCTCTTCGAGCCAGAGCTGTAATACGCAGGCCTGCGCGCCGACCGCCACGCTTTCGGCGAGTCCGAGCACGATCGATAGCGGGCAATCCTCGACCTTGTCCTGGACTTCTACGGATGCGACCTCCTGCAGTGCGGCCGGAGGATTCTCAACCGGCGGAGCGACTTCCGGCAGCGCCTCGACCGGCATCCTCTCTTCTTCTCAGAACTATCAGATCAGCTGCACCGGTCCGGGCGGCACAGGCAATTCGAACGTCGCGACGGTGACGGTCCTCATCCCGACCGTCTCCATCAGCGCGAACCCGGACCGTGTGCTAAGCGGCGGTTCTACGACCGTATCGTGGAGCGCCACCAACGTGAATTCCATCACCATCACCAGAAACGGCGCTCCGTGGCAAACCTTTACCGCCGGCGCTTCCCGCAGCATCTCCGGCTCGGCGCCCGACGCTATCACCGCCCAGACCTCCTACGTCATCACGGCTACGAATAACGCAAGCGCGACCGCAGCCGCCGCGACCGCGACGAAGATCGTGAACGTGGTCTCCTCCTTCCAAGAATTCTAGGTCTGTGCTATCATCGCCCCGATGAAGACTAGCATCCATCCCGAGGGCTACCGCCCCGTGATTTTTGAAGACATCGCCTCGGGCGCGCGTTTTCTCATTGGTTCGACGGTTCGAACGGACGAAACCGCGAAGTGGGAAGACGGCAAAGAATACCCGAAGCTCATCGTGGAAATCTCCTCGAAGTCGCACCCGTTCTACACCGGCGAGGACCGCACGCTTGATAAGGCCGGACGCGTGGAGCGCTTCAAGCAGCGCGCTGCAAAGAAGAAGTAGAGAGCGCTCGACGGGCGGCGCGTTTTTGGAGTACGGAATATTTTCCTGCTGGAAAATTTCCTCCTGCTCGGCACCTGCGTGCCTGCGCAGAGCCTCCAAAAACGCGCCGCCCGTCTCGCTTGGGGTGATAGAGTAAACAGCATGGAATATTCGCCCGAATTCAAGAAGAATTTTGCGACCGCGTACCTCGCGGGCGAGTATGAGCGTCTCCAGAAAGAAGCAGAGGAGGCAAAAGGCGCTGCCGCAGCAGACGAGGGACTACAGACTTTGGCCGAAGAAGAGGTCGCGCGTATCCATGCCCGCCAAGCGGACATTCTTGCCGAAATAGAGCAGATTCTGGCGAAAGAGAAAGAGGAGGTCGCACGGCCGAGTTCGGTCGTGATGGAGCTGCGGGCGGCTGCGGGCGGAGACGAGGCGTCTATTTTTGCGCACGAGCTGAAAGACATGTATCAGAAGTACGCGGAGCATCACGGATGGAAGACGCGCTCCATCGACGAGCTCACGCTCGAGATTGCGGGCGCCGATGCATACGAGGCGCTTAAATACGAAACCGGCGTCCACCGGGTCCAGAGAGTCCCGCTCACCGAGAAGTCGGGTCGCATTCACACCTCGACCGCTTCGGTCGCGGTGCTGCCCATACGTACGAAATCGAAGATAGACATCAATCCCGCCGACATCGAGATGGAGTTCTCGAGAAGCGGCGGGGCGGGCGGGCAGAACGTAAACAAAGTGGAGACGGCGGTGCGGCTCGTCCACAAGCCGACCGGCATTGACGTGCGCTCCTCCTCCGAGCGCAGCCAGCTCGCGAACCGCGAGAAGGCGATGCAGATCCTCTCCGCGAAGCTCGAACAGCTCCACGAGGAAGAAGAGGCGAAGAAGCATGCGGCGGAGCGAAAAGCGCAGATAGGCACGGGCGATCGCTCCGAGAAGATCCGCACCTACAACTACCTCCAAGACCGCGTGACCGACCACCGGATAAAGGAGTCCTGGCACAACTTGCCGAAGATACTCGCGGGCGATATCGACGGCATCGTCGAGGCGCTTCGCGCAGCAGGCGCCATCTAACCGTTCCTCCCCAAGATTTCTTACAAGGTTCGACCTTGTAAAATTAAAGTCATGAATTACAAGGTCGAACCTTGTATTATTCTGGGCTGTAGGTAAGCCATTCTGTGACGAAGGTTTTGAAGTCGATGCCGGACGAGAAATATTCCGGTAAAGCTTCACGCGAGAGAATCATTCTTTCAGGTCGTTCCTTGCCAAGGTAGTCGAGATAGCTTGATGAAGCATAGGCCTCCAGATATCGCTCTGCGCGTTCTTTGTCTGCGATGCGGGTTTCTTTCCATTTCGGCTCAATGAGCTTGACGGGGTTAAGATGGATGTAGGAAATGAGATAGCGCAGGTATCGGTCATCGGAGACATGCGTCGCTTTGAATTTTCCTTGGAAAAGACTGCCGCTTCGTTCGTGTCGCTTATTGAAATACATCGTATAGCCTGTGGTAAGTTTTTGCATAAATTTACTGATACCGCCTTCCTCGAGTTCTCGGATTAGCAGATGAAAGTGGTTCGGCATCAGGCAATAAGCGGCAATCTCAACGAGCGGTATGCCGGCCCTTTCCTCGATTGTTTCTGACAAGGTCGAACCTTGTAATTTCAGATCGGCGGCATCGGTTTGGTTCGCGAAGTATAAAAGAGCGAGAAAACGGCCGTAGTCGGCGTGGGACGTAAAAATATCTCGCTTCTCGGTGCCACGGTTGTAGATATGATAAAACTCGCCGGGAGCGAATGAAAAACTGCGTGCCATCAACTTTCCAGTATAGCCCCGCCTGTTTACAAGGTTCGACCTTGTAAACAGGCGGGGAATGGCTTGCGCGGTGGACGCAATTCGGGTACAGTAGCGTGGAAATGACGATGGGAACGGATACGGCAGAATTGAAGCGCCTCTTCGACACAGGGGCGCATTTCGCGCAGGTGAAGAGCCGCCGTCACCCCTCGATGAAGCCGTTTCTCGTGGGCACCAAGGGCCGCCAGGAAATCATCGACCTCACGAAGACAGTCGAGCAGCTTGAGGCTGCGAAGGCCGCCATGGCCGCGCTTGCAAAGGAAGGGAAGACGGTGCTTTTCGTGGGCGGCAAAGTCGAGATCGCGGCGCTCGTGAAGAAGGCGGCGCAGAGCATTTCCGCCCCCTACGTCGCGGCACGCTGGCTCGGCGGCACGATTTCGAACTGGACTGAAATCAAGAAGCGCATCGACCGGCTTGCAGAGCTCATCGAGAAGTCGGCTGCCGGCACGCTCGCCAAGCAGCACACGAAGCTTGAGCTCGTGTACCTCGACCGCGAAAAGAAGCGTCTGCTTGAGCGTCTTGATGGCATCACGACGCTTGCGAAGCGTCCGGACGCGCTCCTCGTCGTCGACACGAAGCACGAGAAGCATGCGGTGAAGGAGGCGAATGATGCGGGCATCCCGATCATCGCCATCATGAGCTCGGACTGCGACCTCCGCGAGGCGGCGTATCCGATCGTTGCGAACGACACCTCGAGAAAGACGGTTGAGGTCATTCTCTCCGAACTCGTCGAGGCGTTCGCAAAAGGCCAAGCCGCCTAACACGAGCGCCGCGCCCCGTGCGCCGCGTGTTATTATTTTTTGACCACCTATGGCAATCACGACTGACAGCATCAAGGAACTTCGGGAGGCAACGGGCGTTTCCGTCATGCAGTGCAAGAAGGCGCTCGAAGAAGCAGGCGGCGACCTCGGCAAGGCGATGGTCATTTTAAAGAAACATTCGGCTGCCTCTGCAGAAAAGAAAGCCGACCGATCGCTTGCCGCCGGTACGATAGGCAGCTACACGCATGATGGCGGCATCGGCGCCATGGTGGTGCTTTCCTGCGAGACCGATTTCGTCGCGAAGAATCCGGAGTTTGCGGCGCTTGCGCGCGAGCTCGCGATGCAGGTGGCCGCGACGAGCCCTGCGTACCTGACCTCGGAAGAGATTCCCGAGGAGGCGAAGCGCTCCGCAGTCGCCGTCTTCGAGAAAGAAGTGGCGGGCAAGCCCGCTGACATGCAGGCGAAGATTCTCGAGGGGAAGCTTGCAAACTATTTCCGTGATCAGGTGCTCCTTGAGCAGCCGTTTATCAAGGACGATGGCAAGACCGTGCGCGACCTGCTCAACGAGGCGACGCAGAAGTTCGGCGAGCGCACCGAGATAAGCCGCTTCGCGCGCCTCTCCGTCCGCTAGCCCATGGCGCAGCTCTTCTTCATCCTCTCTGCGCTCATTCTTCTCGGGGGATTCTTTGCGCTCACCATCTACGAAGAGCGCCGAGGCACGCGTTTCCTTGCTGCCTACCGCGCACGCCTCGACCACGACGTCGAGCGCGTCGAATTCATACTGGCCCATGTCGATTTCAAAGCGTTCCTGATCGAGGAGGTGCGGCGCGTCGCTGCGCGCGTCGGGCACGACATCGCTCACCTCTCGCTCCTTGTTGTGCGCGGCGCCGAGCGCCTCCTGACTCGCACGGTCCGGTACCTGCGCACCCACCACGCGGTCGACGCGACGCCCCGCGAGACCGCGCGAGGCTATGTGAAGACCCTCTCTGACTTCAAGGATCGTCTCAAAGCGACACGCCCCGTGAGAGAGGCTTCCCTTGAGGAGTTGCGGTAAGGTACCGCTCAGTGCTCCAATGGTGTTTGCGGCGGCCGCAGAGGGTCTTCTCTCATGGGGCACGCCCTGAAATTCCTGATATACACTAGAGAGATTGCCGAGATAGCTCAGTCGGTAGAGCAGCTCACTTGTAATGAGCAGGTCGTCGGTTCGATCCCGACTCTCGGCTCAATGTTTCGGGGTTGATGTCGCGAGCGAGCCTTTGGGGAATTGCTTTTCGAGATCTTCAAGCGACGTAAAGCCGTAGAAGTGTTTGCTGTTGATGACGAACGCAGGAAGCGTATCGTTCACCTTCGTAACGGCGATGAGAGTTTTCAGTGCGCCGAGGTCGAGATTGTAGTCAAAGGAGTAGACGCGCAGGGTGGGGTAGGTGCTGCGCAGATAGGAAAGCGCATAGCCCGCTTTGTCGCAGTCGGCGCAATCGCCGGCATTGCTATAGAAGTAGAGGACGGTGACCGGAGGCTTCGTGCCGCACGCCGCTGCAAGCTGCTTGGTGATGAGGTAGTCGCGGATCTCAAGGAGAGAGTACTGATCCTTGAGCCCTATGACTTGCGGATTGTCGCTTCCGAGCTGGCTCTCGGCGTATGAAAGGCGGGTGCCAAGGTCGGCGAGCTCGCCAGTCAGTGTGGTCGAGGAGGCGACGCTGTCGCAGGGCGCGGCCGTGAGCAGGGAGAATTGTGTATCGAGGGAGAGGATGTCGATAGAAAGCTTGTCTTCGATGGCCGATAGCTCGGCAACGCGCGCGCGGTTCAGATAGTTCACGGTGTACGCGACCGTAGCAGTGAGCGCGATCGTAATGCCGAGAGCTATGAGGGCGTTTCGTGCGGCGAGCGACATACGAGTGCTAGTAGCGCCAGCCGCGACGCTTGCCGCGCGCCACGTCGCTCGTCGCCGTGATGAGCCAGAGCGGCACCACGAAGACGTAGAGGATCAGATACGGCACGATATCGAACGCGATGTTGCCCGGCGTCCTCGAAATGCGTTTGCCGATAGCAATCAAGGACACGGAGGCGGCAAGCGTCGCGATGCCGAGGAGCGCGTACACGTTTGCGGGGAAGTAGAACCAGTCGAGCGCCACATGCGGCAGCATCGAGTAGGAGAGCGGGATGCCGACGCGGACGTCGATCGCGGCAAGCGCGTTCTGCCCGAGGTTCACGAGCGTGAGCGAGAAGAGCAGGATGCCGCTCGCAATCGAGATGAGCGCAGCGGGGAGCACGAGCATGCCGAGCGCGCCGTGATTGCGGCTTGCGACGAGCCCGCGGTACTCGCCGAGGATGTTGCGGAGAAAGCCGGAGGTCCAGCGGGTGCGCTGCTTCACGAGCTTCGAGAGCGTTTCGGGCGCCTGGGTGTAGACGCGCGCCCGGGGCGCGTTCTCGATTTTATAGCCTGCGTGCTGGATGCGGAGCGCCATCTCCATGTCTTCGGTCTGGTGGCCGTAGCGGAAGCCGCCGAGCTTTTCAATAACGTCTCGACGATAGAAAGAGAAGGGTCCCGGAGTAACGTAGAGGCCATTTACCGAGGCAAATGAATGGCGCAGCGTGATGCCGAAGATGTACTCCGCATTCTGCATGTGCTGGAGGAAATTGCCGGGTCGATGGACCGACATCGCGGCGGTCGCCGCCGCGACATGCGGATCAGTAAAGCAGGCGACGATGTGATTCAGCGCGTCAGGCTCGACAAACGAATCGGCGTCGAGGCAGCCGACGAGTTCCGCGGACGTTGCATTGATCGCCGCATTGAGCGCCGTGTGCTTCCCGCCGTTTTCTTTTCGAATGATGCGCACCTGCGGATGCTCCGCGAAACGCGCCATCGCCGCAGCCGTCTCATCGGTGGAACCGTCATCGACGAGGAAAATTTCGAGCTTGTCTTTCGGATAGCGAAGCGCGAGAAGAGACTCGCAGGTCGCGCCGAGCGTCGCCGCTTCGTTCCAGCAGGGGACGATGACGGCGACCGAAGGGGTCGCCGCGCCTTGCTCGCGCGCGCGGGCGTCCCGCGCGGGCTTTGAGAGCAGCGTCACGAGAATGAACGACTCGACAAAGATCGCGACGAAGAGGAATGGGTACGCGAACAACTCCGGACTCATGATGGCGCAACTATATCACGCTAGCGGATTTTCGCCGAGAAGTTCTCTTTGGTTTCCTGCTCGAGCTTCGCATGGAGGGCGTTCACCTCATCGTTGGTAAGTGTGCGGTCGATGCTGCGGTACGTAATGCGATACGCATAGCTGACGTTCCTCGCGCCGAGCTTCTGATCGTTCTCATAGGTATCGACGAGCTCGACCTGTTCGACGAGATCCCCCGCCACCTCTCGCACGAGGTCGAAATAGTCGTTGGGGACAAAGCCCTTCGCTACAATGAAAGAAATATCGCGCACGACGGGCGGATACTTGCTCACTTCTTTGAATTTGGTGCCGAGCACGAGCTGCTTTTTGACGCGCTCATCGGGAGACCACAGAAGGCGGATGTCCGGCAGCTCCATCGAGATGATAGCGAGCCGCTCAAGACCGAAGCCAAATGCCCAGCCATTCCACACGGAAGAATCGACGCCGAGATTATCGAGCACGCTCCCTTTTACTATGCCTGCGCCGAGCACCTCGACCCAGGTGCCGTTTCCATCCTTGTCGATCTCCATTTCAAGCGATGGGTCGGTATACGGGAAGGTATCCGGATTGAAACGGTATTTTACCTCCGGACCGAATGCTGCTTTCGCTATATCGGAGAGCACCTTCTTCAGATCGTCGATAGTGATGATCTTCTCCTCTTTGCGGGCGAGATACCATCCGTCGATCTGATGGAACACGTTCATGTGCTTGCGATCAATCTCGTCTTTGCGGTATACCTTGCCGAAAGAAATCGCGCCGATTGCTTCGCCGGCCGCAATCCTCTCCTGAACGCTTTTTTCCTTGAGCCAGTAGTACCACATCACGGTGGTGTGAGTGCGCAACACGTGCGTGTCGTCGACAAAGTATGAATCGGAGCGCGAGCGCGCCGGATGGTCCTTGGGGAAGTCAAAAGGATCGAAGACGATATCCGTCCCCATGATCTCGGGCACATCAATGACGTCGAACTGTTTGAAGTCGGGAATGGCCCGAATGCGCTGCACAAGCTCATAGAGCGGACTGCCTGGCGTTCGCGAAAGGTCAGGCATCGCGAGATATCGACGAATGCGGAGCGCCTCAAAGTCGTTTCGACTTTCTACTTCAGCTCGAAGCCGTTTTTCCTCATCTCGCGAAATATTGATATCCATAATTGCCCTAGCGTAGCATAAAATAAGCCATTTTGTGCTATACTGGAGAGACAGAAGATATGGCCAAAGCCTCTGAAAAAGACGATAAAAAGCGCGGCGCCGGAGGCGCCGCGAAGGCGTACGACGCCTCGTCTATTACCGTCCTTGAGGGTCTTGAGCCGGTCCGGAAGCGCCCGGGCATGTACATCGGGACCACCGGCCCCGACGGTCTCCACCACCTTATCTGGGAAATCTTCGATAATGCCCGCGACGAAGCGATGGGCGGCCACGCAAACGACATAGAAGTCGCGCTCCTTCCGGGCGGCTACGTGCGCGTTGCCGACAACGGCCGCGGCGTCCCGGTTGGCATCCATCCGAAGACGAAAGTCTCCGCGCTCGAGACCATCATGACCACCCTCCACGCCGGCGGCAAATTCGGCGGGGAAGACTCAGGCTACAAAGTCTCGGGCGGTCTTCACGGCGTGGGCGCCTCCGTGGTAAATGCGCTTTCGGTGCACACGCAAGTCATCGTTCACAAAGAGGGCGGCATCCATGTGCAGGAGTACAAGATCGGCAAGCCTGTCGCGAAAGTGAAGAAGATCGGCTCGACGAAATTGAATGGAACGATCGTGAAGTTCAAGCCGGATGCGGAGATTTTCAAGGAGGGCATCGAGTGGAACTGGGAGAAGATCGTCGCGCACCTGCGCCAGCAGGCGTACCTGGTGAAAGGCGTCCGCATCAGCGTTATTGACGCGCGCGCGCTTGCAAAGGTTGCTGATGAAGATTGTTTCTACCTGCGCGATTTGGAAGGGTTCGAAGCGCCGTCGCTGACATTTTATTTCGAGGGCGGCCTGAAATCGCTCGTCGCATTTCATAACCGTCACCAGGAGCCGGTGCACAAAAACATTTTCTATGTCGACCGCGAGCAGGACAACGTGGCGGTCGAAGTCGCGTTTCAGTACGTCGACGACATCACCCCGAGGATTACGGCATTTGCAAACAACACCTACAACAGCGAGGGCGGGACCCACATCACCGGATTCAAGACCGCGCTTACGCGCGGCCTCAATACCTATGGCCGGAACGCGAACATCCTGAAAGAGAAAGATGAGAACTTCACCGGCGACGATGTGCTCGAGGGCATCACGGCGGTCGTCTCCGTGAAGCTTCCAGAAATTCAGTTTGAAGGTCAGACGAAAGCGAAGCTCGGCTCGGTCGAGGCGCAGGGCGCGGTCGCGACCGTTTTCGGCGATGCACTCGGAGCATTCCTCGAGGAGAATCCCGACGACGCTCGTGCAATCGTGAACAAGGTTCTTCTAGCGCTCAAGGCCCGTAAAGCAGCGAAGGCCGCAAAGGACTCAGTCCTGCGCAAGGGCGCTCTCGAGGGCATGACGCTCCCGGGTAAGCTCGCGGACTGCCAGACCAAGAGCGCCGAGGAGAGCGAGCTCTTCATCGTGGAGGGAGATTCGGCCGGAGGTTCAAGCAAGCAGGGTCGCGACCGCCGCACGCAGGCAATTCTGCCGCTTCGCGGCAAGATTTTGAATGTGGAGCGCGCTCGCATTGACCGTATGCTTGCATCGACCGAGATCCGCGCGCTTGTAATAGCGATGGGTACCGCCATCGGCGACGTCTTTGATATTGCGAAGCTTCGCTACCACAAAATAATCATCGCTACCGATGCCGACGTCGACGGCGCACACATCCGCACGCTCCTCCTTACGCTCCTTTACCGTCATTTCCGGCCGATTATCGAAGGCGGGTTTGTCTACATCGCCCAGCCGCCGCTCTACAAAATCACGAAAGGGAAGGCAGTTGCCTATGCGTACTCGGACAAAGAGAAAGAGTCCGTCCTGAAAGAGCTCGGCGTCGCTGCATCGGAAGTTTCCGAAAACCCAACCGAAGGTGAAGAAGCTGCACCCGAAGAGGAGGCTGTCGCAAAAAAGCCCGCGAAGGCAAACATCCAGCGCTACAAAGGTCTCGGAGAAATGAATCCGAGCGAGCTTTGGGAAACGACGATGGACCCAGCGCGGCGCGTCTTGAAGCGGGTCAACGTAGAGGACGCAGAAGCCGCCGACCGCATTTTCGACATCCTCATGGGCACCGATGTCGCCTCGCGCAAGTCATTTATCCAAAGCAACGCAAAGTACGCCAATTTGGATGTATAGGGAGTTCGCGCTCATGCATAAGGACGTTTGAGCGGATCAGCGCGGAGCATTTTGGGAACGTCCGCAGCGCGACGGCGCGAGGCAGAGCAAATTTCCAGCAGGAAATTATGCGGTTCCCAAAATGCTCCGCGCTGTGAGCGGCCTCTTTATTTCCGGGCTTTGATTTCTTCAGTCGCGCGCGCTATGAAATCCGCAAGCGCAAGGGCGTCCATCTTTCCGTGGTCGCGGCTATCTATGGAAACGGTCTTTGCATCTGTCTCTTTGTCGCCGACGACGAGGAGGTACGGAATCTTCTCCGTCTTGGCTTCGCGTATCTTCTTTCCGAGCGATTCGTTTGTCTCACCCATATCTGCGCGGATATTTGCAGCCTTGAGAGCGCTTAGCACCTCCTGCGCATACGCAGCATGCTTTTCAGAGACGGGCAGCACGCGCGCCTGCACCGGCGAGAGCCAGAGCGGAAACGCACCGGCATAGTGCTCTATCGCAATACCAAGGAAGCGTTCGAGAGAGCCGGAGATCGCGCGGTGAATGACGACAGGGCGCTCCTTTTCTCCCTTCTCGTTTATGAAAGAAAGATTGAAGCGCTCCGGCAGATTGAAGTCGCACTGGATCGTTGCGAGCTGCCACTGTCGGCCGATTGCATCCTTGAACATGAAATCGAGCTTCGGCCCGTAAAACGTCGCTTCGCCTTCGACGCGCTTGTAATTGAGCCCGTTTGCCTGAGCCGCTTTTTCAAGCGCGCCCTCCGCTTCGTTCCACACCTCATCGGTCCCGAGATATTTGCTGCGGTCGCCGCCGCGTACTGAAAGGGACACCCAGTAGCCGTCCATCATGCCCATTGTCGTATAGAACTCGGTGATGACGGAAACAATCGTCGATACTTCTTGATTGATCTGGCTTACGCGGCAGAAGAGATGACCGTCGTCCTGTGTGATGGAGCGGACGCGCGTGAGGCCGCCGAGCTGGCCGGTCTTTTCGTCACGATAGACGGTCGCCGGCTCGAAGTAGCGCACGGGCATGTCGCGGTAAGAAAACTGATTATCCGAGAAGATTTGCATGTGGTGCGGGCAGTTCATGGGCTTCAAAAAGAACTGCTCGTCTTTGCCGCTCACGCGGAACAGCTCGTCGCCGAATTTCGCCGCGTGCCCAGAAGTCTCATACAGCGCCTCCTTCGCGAGATGGGGCGTCCAGACGCGCTCGTAGCCCTTATCCTTATGGAGTTGCCAGAGATACTCTTCGATTTCGCGGCGCATGATCGCGCCGCGCGGTTGCAGGAGCGGCAGGCCGGCGCCCACAAGCGGGGAGATGGTAAAAATCTTCAGTTCGCGACCGAGCTTCTTGTGGTCGCGCTTTTCTGCTTCTTCGCGCTGTGCTTTATACGCGGCAAGTTCTTCCTTTGTGTCGAAGGCGAGGCCGTAGATGCGCGTGAGCATGGGATTCTTCTCGTCGCCGCGCCAATACGCACCGGCAACGCGATCAAGTGCGAAGGAGTCCGGAGCGATATCTTCCGACGGATGCTCTGCATGCCCGCCGCGGCAGAGGTCGGTAAAGCCGCCACACGAGTAGAGTGTAATTTTCTCTCCGCGACTTTCAATTTCTCCAACCAACTCAGCTTTATAGGGATTCGCTCCTGCGGGAGTAGAGAAGGCCTTGATTGCCGCATCCTTTGACACTTCTTGTGAGGCAAAGCTTTTCCAGTTCGGCAGATGCTTGCGCATGCTCGCTTCAAATTTCGGAAGGTCGGCGTCCGATATTTTCTCCGTACCGAAATCGATATCGTAATAAAAGCCGTTTTCTATGGCCGGCCCGAGCGTGAGCTGTGCGTCCGGATACTGCTCCAATACAGCCTGCGCCAGAAGGTGGGCGAGCGTATGTCGCTTGGCCTCGAGAGAAGTCATTAGCAGGAGAATACCATAAAAGCTTTGCTCCACGGACTTCTTTTGGGGGTATACTTAAAGCAGTGCATGGATGGTCCGTGCACACCCACCAAGGAGGTCGCTATGCCAAAGCGTACGCCCTCGCGGAGGGAGTTCCTTCGTTCCGGTTACTGGGGTCTGTGTCCTCCGCTCAAACTTCTGCAGGAGTGTGATGACGCGGAAACCCTGCAATCGTGGCCCCCGCTTGTGGTGAGGATGTATCGGCCTTGCCTGGAGTGGGCCCTGGTTGACGTGAGGAGATGGCCGACATGACGTGCTTTATGTAAAGGGGGAGCTCCTGCTCCCCCTCGTTTTTTCATACGCGCTAGAGATTTTTAGATCTTCAATCGCGAGCGTAGTCTCGCCGTTTCGGATTGAGACTCTTCCTTTCACAAGGGGGCACGCATCGTGGACGACTTCACCATCGTGGATTTTCCTACTAACTAAGAACTTTAGCGCATACAAGGATACAGTCGCCTTGCAGGCAGGGGGGTCATTTCTGCGGATAGATAATCCAATCGGTTTGAACAAAGAAATTTTTGTTTGACAAGATTTTTCTTGTTTTTGCGCTTTCTTCCTCATTTAACCCAAAACGTTCTGAATATATTTCGGCAACATCACTAATAATTTTTTCTCGCACTCTTTCATATTTAATACCCTCGTCTCTCATCATTTGTTCAATCTCATCTCGAGATGAGAAAAAATGTTCACCTCTTTTTAACTTTGGTACTTCAACACCCTCAAATAATTTATCCATTTTTTCTCTCCATTCATCTGGATTTTCGTTGTCCGCACCTCCATGTTCAACAAGAGCAAATTCTTTAACTGTACGGGCAATTTCTTTTATAATTTGTTTTTGTCGCTCCCAATGGTTCCATTGAAGCAGAAAACGGACAACTTCTATATCGATGCTGCCATTTCCAAAAGGTAAGTGCTCAGCATCCGAAATTATTTTTTCTTGCAGTGTATTTTTATTAAGAGCGTCTTGATTTATATCGACAGCAATAGTTCTAAATTTATAATCAGGAACCAATTCAAGCAATTTACCTAAAAGCTCTCCTCTAAATGAACCTATGTCGGCGATCGTATATTCCTTATTTGGTAATAATCGCTTTTTTATCTCTTCTGAAAAAACTTCAGGCGTCTTGTTGTAAGCCTCTCGTGCCGCTTTCGTCCCGGCTTCTCCAGAAAAAACCTTTGAAGTATTTTCTCCCATATTTTGGATTTCCGTATGCTTATGTTGTGCTTCCATATTTTTACTAAGTTTTTAGAGAGGTTTCAGGTCCTCGATGGCGAGCGAAAGCTCGCCGCCTCTCATTGATACTTTGCCCTTCACGAGGAGGCACGCGCCCGGCGCGACGACTGCAGCATGCTCTTTGAAGAGTTTCGGGAAGACGACCGCTTCGATCGAGTCGGTCGTGTCCTCCACTGTGATGAACGCCATTTTTTCGCCGCTTTTCGTGAGGATGGAGCGCGCGGCGACGACGAGGACCGGCAGGATGACGGGCATTCCCGGCTGCGGCTCCGCTTTCATTTTCGCAATCGAGAATTTGGTTTTTTTCGTGACGGCTTCGTGCGCATCAAGCGGGTGGCCGGAGACGTAGATGCCGAGAAGCTCTTTCTCCCACGCGAGCTTGTCGAGAAGCGAGACTGGCTTTCCAGGATGGAGCGTAAGGGGTGGCGGGGCGATGAGCGCGCCAAAAAGGGAATCCTGGGGCGCAAGCGCGGTCGCCTCGCGGTGGAAAGAAAGGAGTGTCTCGATGTTTTCGAGAAGCGCGCCGCGCCCGGAAGGGCTCAGGGAATCAAGCGCGCCGCACTTGATGAGGGATTCGAGAGATTTGCGATTGAGATTTTTCGAGCCGACGCGGGAAAGGAAGTCAGAAAGAGTCTTGAAGGGGCCATGCGCTTTACGCTCAGCAATAATAGCTTCCGAAATCCCGTCCCCGAAGTTTTTGATGGAAGATAATCCGAATCTAATGGCGTTTGAAAGACCAGCTTGCCCCGTTAGAGCTGAGCCGTCTGTCGGCTCGGTCTCTAATGGGGTGAAGTCGCTGCCGCTTTCGTTTACGTCCGGCGGGAGCACGGGGATGTGCATGCGTTTCGCTTCGGCGACGAAGATGGAGATCTGCTCGGTGTCGCCCGAGTCGGCGGTGAGCAGGGCGGCGAAATATTCGACCGGATAATTCGCCTTCATGTAGGCGGTCTGGTACGCGACTTTGCCGTAGCTTGCCGCATGCGCCTTGTTGAAGCCATAGGCCGCGAAGGGCTCGATGAGGAGCCAGAGCGTCTCGGCTTTTTCTTTCGAGAGCTTTCCGTACTCGACGAATCCCTTCAGAAGTTTTTCTTTCTCCGCCTGCATGACGGCCGGAATCTTTTTGCCCATCGCTTTGCGGAGCGCGTCCGCCTCAAGCCAGGAGTAGCCGGCGAGCTTGATGGCGGTGAGGAGCACGTCGTCCTGGTACACGAGGAGGCCGTAGGAGAAATCGAGATACTCTTTCATACGCGGATCCACGAAGCGGATGAGTTTCGGATTGTGCTTGCGCTCGACGTATTGCGGAATCGTTTCCATCGGGCCCGGGCGGTAGAGGGCGACCATGGCGTTGATGTCGTGGATGGTCGAGGGCCGCAGTTCCTTGAGCCAGCGGGTCATGCCCGAGCCGTTTAGCTGGAAGGTACCTTCGGTCTCGCCGCGCGCGAGCATCTCGAATGTCTTCGTGTCATCGACAGGAACGTTCTCGATATCGATCTCGATGCCGCGCGTTTCTTTTACGCGCGTGACCGCGTCGGCGAGAATGGCGAGGTTTTTGATGCCGAGGAAGTCGAACTTAAGGAGCCCGACGCCGCCGTACTCGTCCGTGATGGAATACATATCGTACTGCGTAATGAGCTTGCCGGTGCCTTTGGG
>JAGWIS010000009.1 GCA_028866135.1 Patescibacteria group bacterium | reverse complement strand
TGGAGAGAGGGGCATAGGCGTCGGCGTTTGGCGGAGCGGTGGAGGGGGCGGTGAAGGCGAAAGCCTGGAGGCCGGTCGAGAACGCGAGGGCGCCGATGAGGAGGGCGGCCTGGGAGAGGAGACGGCGGGGGTTCATACGTTTTAAGTATACCCGATTATGAAGAGGCGCTTGGAATGCTTTGCTGCAAGCGTGGGGATAACCTTGATTATGCGCCGCTCAAGGCCCTTCTCGTGCGCAGTTTCTTTTTCGGCCCATTCCCTTCGAGCTTGTAAATCTCGTCGCGGATGAGCGCAGCCGTCTCGTCCCGGTACCATAACGCCCGCTGCGCGGGCGTTAGCTACGGGACTTCGGCTCTTCCCTCTTTTTTCGAACGACCTTTCCCTTCTCGCCCTCCAGCCGATACATTTCGTCCCGTATGATTGCTGCCGCCTCAAAATCAAGCTCTTCCACGGCTTGTGCCATTTCTTCGCGCTTGCGCTTCACGAATGCTTTCGGGTCATCCTTATAGGCCAGTCTATCGAGCATGAGGAGTTCGTCGATGGTCTTCTGGTGCTCGGTACGCATCGAGTCTGCGATGTCATGAATCTCCTTCTTGATGGTCATCGGCGTGATGCCGTGCTTTTCGTTGTAGGCGATCTGGAGCGTGCGGCGCCGATTCGTCTCGCTGATGGCGCGTTCGAGCGAGCCGGTCATCGCATCCGCATAGAGGATGACGCGGCCGAGGACATTGCGCGCCGCGCGGCCGATAGTTTGGATGAGCGACGTCTCGCTCCGGAGGAATCCCTCTTTGTCTGCATCCAGGATGCCTATGAGCTCGACTTCCGGCAGATCGAGTCCCTCGCGCAGAAGATTTACGCCAACGAGGATGTCGAACACGCCTTTGCGGAAATTGGTGAGGATGTCGATGCGGTCTATCGTCTTCACGTCGGAGTGGAGGTATTCCGCTTTCATCCCGCGCTCGCGCAGGAATGCGGAAAGATCTTCGGCCATCTGCTTCGTGAGCGTCGTCGCGAGCGCACGGCCACCGCGCTTGATAACGATCTCCGCCTCGTCGATAAAATCGGCAATCTGCCCGCGGTAGGAACGGGTAGCGGTACTACCATATATGGTAGTACCGCTACCGCCTTCTGCTACCGGGCGCACCACGAGCTCGGGATCGATGAGTCCGGTCGGGCGGATGATCTGCTCGACGATCTGCTCCGAATGCTGCTTCTCATAGGGCCCCGGCGTCGCACTCGTGTAGATGACTTGCCCGACGCGCTCCTCGAACTCCTCGAAGCGAAGCGGGCGGTTGTCGCGCGCCGATGGAAGACGGAAGCCATACTCGACGAGCGTATCTTTGCGCGATTTGTCTCCTGCGTACATGCCGCCTATCTGCGGGACGGTGACGTGCGACTCGTCGATGACGGTCAGGAAATCTTTCGGAAAATAGGAAAGCAGCGTGTAGGGCGGTCGCCCTGGCTTTCGCCCGTCGAAGTGGCGCGAGTAATTCTCAATGCCGCTTGTGTAGCCGAGCTCGCGAATGAGCGCCAAGTCGTGGAGCGTGCGCCGCTTCAGGCGCTCGGCTTCAAGCGGCTTCTCCTCCCTTTTGAACTTCGCGAGCTGCTCCTCGAGCTCGAGCTTGATGTCTTCGATGGCGCGCAGACGCTCCTCCTCGCTCGTAACGAAGTGCTTTGCCGGGAAGACGAAGACGGACTTCGGTTCCATGATTCGCGCGCGCGAGACCGGATCGAGATGATCAATGGAGGCGACGGCGTCGCCGTCGAAACCGATACGGTAGATCGCGCGCTCGTTGACCGGCATGAATTCGAGCGAATTGCCGATAGCGCGCAGCTGCCCCGGATTGAGGTCGGCATTCGTCCGCTCGAAATAGATATTCACGAGCTTCCGAATGAGCGAAGCGCGATCCTCCTTCTTCCCTTTCTCGATCTTCACATGCACCTTCTCGTATTCTTCCGGCGAGCCGAGACCGTAAATGGCGGAAACCGACGCGACGATGATGACATCTTTTCGCGTGAGGAGCGCCTGGGTGGCGGCGTGACGCAGCCGGTCAATCTCAGCATTGATCATCGCTTCTTTTTCGATGTACGTGTCCGAGTGCGCGATATACGCCTCCGGCTGATAGTAGTCGTAGTACGAGACGAAATAATGCACCGCATTCTCGGGAAAGAATTCTCGGTATTCTTGCGCGAGCTGGGCGGCAAGCGTTTTATTGTGCGCGAGCACCAGAGTCGGCTTGTCGTGCTTTGCGATGACGTTCGCGATGGTGAAGGTCTTTCCGCTTCCGGTCACGCCGAAAAGCGTCTGGTGGCGCATGCCTTTCTCGAGGCCTTTCTCGAGTTTCTGTATCGCCTGCGGCTGATCACCTGCCGGAGGGAAAGGAGTATGGAGTTTGAAACCGCTCTTGCTCATAAGCGCGTCATTCTAGCACTTCTCGCCCCGTGAGATGCCGCCGCGGCTATCTCACCAGGGTCGCCCGCCGGAGGAAAAGGCGTATGTAATTTAAAGTTAGCCATGGTATGTGGTAGTGAAGTCTGCACGGTATTCGTCAAAACGTCCATCGAGAATGGCTTCGCGCGCGCCGGCGATAAGCTTCAAGATGAAGCCGACATTGTGCATCGAAGCGATCGTCGCGCCGAGGATCTCTCCGGACCGGAGAAGATGCGCTACGTATGCGCGCGTAAAAGATGAAGTTAGGACATCGGATGTCCTAACTTCAGAATCAAGCGGGGAAAAGTCGCTGCGATACTTTTCGCTCTTGAGATGGATGACGCCGCGCTTCGTATAGATAGAACCGTGGCGGCCGAGACGCGTCGCCGCGACGCAATCAAAGAGGTCCATGCCGCCCGCGATGCCTTCCAAGATATCGCCGGGCTCGCCGATGCCGAGGAAATGCCGCGGCAATTCCTCCGGCAGCTCGCCCACAGCCGCGGAAAGTGCTCCGCGCATGTCCTCTTTCGAAAATGACCCGCCGATGCCGATGCCGTCAAAGCCGAGACGGACGATTTCGCGCGCGGACTCTCGACGCAAATCCTCATGCCGGCCGCCTTGCACGATACCAAAGAGCGCCTGCTTTTTTGCGGCGTCGATATTTTGGCGATGCGCCTTGAGCGAACGCTCGGCCCATCGATGCGTGCGATCCATCGCTTCTTTCTGGTAGGCATACGGCTTCGTGGGCGAAGTGCATTCGTCGAATGCGAAGAAGATATCCGCGCCGAGCGCATGCTGGATCTCGACCGAGCGTTCTGGAGTAAAGCGGTGAAGAGACCCGTCAAGGTGCGATGTGAAGGAAACACCCTCGTCGTCAATGACCGCGAGCTGGCCGTGCTGGCTCGCAACGCCTTCGTCATAAATCGATGGAACAGCCACGGGCTCGTCTTCTACAAGGTTCGACCTTGTAAACTTTGAAATGGTTTTTCCGAACGCGGCCCCGAGCGAGAATACCTGGAAGCCGCCTGAGTCGGTCATCGTAGGTCCATCCCAGCCCATGAATTTCCCGAGGCCGCCGGCTTTCTCGACTACCTGTTCTCCCGGCTGCAAGTAGAGATGGTAGGTGTTTGCGAGGACGACTTCCGCGCCGAGCTCCCTCAACTGCTCGGGAAGAATGCCTTTCACGCTCGCCTTCGTACCGACTGGCGCGAAGGAGGGCGTGCGGATAACGCCATGCGGCGTCGTGAGCGTCCCGGCGCGCGCGCCGCTTTGCGGCACGCGCCGTTCTATGTTGAAAGACAGTGCTCCCATTATCCATCACCGTACCGCATGCGGGCGGTATTGAGAAATGGAACGCGGTGCGAGCCGGGAGCGTTAGCGGCCTGCTTTCTGAACCTTCAGGAGCTCGACTTCGAAGATGAGCGTGGAGTTTGCCGGGATGATGTTCCCAACCGCCTGATTGCCGTATGCGAGCGACGCGGGGATGACGAGCTTCCTCTTTCCTCCCTCTTTCATGCCGACGATTCCCTGATCCCAGCCCTTGATCACTTGCCCCGCGCCGAGATTAAAGGTAAAGCCGGTCGTGCCGTGATTTGCAGAAGCATCGAAGACCGTGCCGTTCGTGAGTGAGCCGACGTAGTTTACCGTCACGCTGTCGCCTGCCGCAGCAGTAGCGCCGGTGCCTACGGTCTCGTCAGTCACTTGGAGCTGGGTTACGGGCTCGGTTGTCATAGTGGTGGAAGGTGTTTGGGTTTGGGTAGTGTTGAGAGTAACGTCCGGAGCTGTCGTCTGTTCAGGCGCGGGAGTCTGAAATGGCGAGAGGCCGGGAACGATGAAGAAAATAATGACGACGACGAGCGCAAGCGTAACGGCGATGGCGGTCTGTGATGGTTTCATACGGCGTTAGTAATGATAACTCGATTAGTATACTACGGGGCCTGGAAGGCCTTGAACTTTTTCACCTCCTCAGCAACGGCGGCCTTCGCAATGTCTTCATGACCGGGCACCTCGCGATCAAGGAATGCCTTGATGCCCGAAGCATCGCCCGCCACGGCGAACTTTTCAAATTCGCTCTGCTTATCGGCTGGAAGTTTGCTGAGCACCGCGAGCGTCGCGGCCTTGAGCGCAACTTCCCCGAACTGCCCGATGAGCGAGCGCTGCTCATCGGCTGAAAGATCTTTGATTCCAAGATCCTCGGCGATGCGGGCGGTCATTTCGTCTTGCATAGGTGAAATCATAGCATGCATTATTTGATAATTTTTATGAATTCCTTCGGGTCGGGAGCTTCTGCCCATGAAGATCCGAATCCAAAGAAGCCGCCTGTCCGCACCGGCGTGCCCGGGGTCATTCGTCCATCGACAAGAGACCAGGGAATGCGATGCTTGCCAGTCATATCCGCGCTGTAGACGGTTTCTTTCGGATGCGCTTCGAGATATTGCTGGATGAGCGGCCCTTGCTTCTCCCATGAACCGCCGTGCACGAAGAGATCTTTTGAATCGGTCGCGTAAATATGCGCTTCAGCTGCGGGAACTTCAAAACCGGCGAGGGGCGCAGCCGCCTCGATGGTCGCGGGCGCGGTCTGGCCGGAGATGCCCTCCGGCGTTTGCGTTGAGTGGCTTCCTGGCCATTCCCCCGTCGTCCTCGGGTCAACCGTCGCCCGCTTCAGGTCTTCGAAGTCCTTCGCTTCCTGCTCGGATGAAAAAGGGAGCCCGCTCGCGTCGCGCCCGAACGGCGCACCATGAGTCTCGCTTTGAGGAGCGCTGTTCGGATCAATCTCTATCGCTACGTTCTTTCCATCCCAGTAGGCAAGCTTGTCCACGACATTGCCGTCTGCGTCGAGCGATTGGAATTTAACGACTTCAGAATGATTGTTTTCGACGAAGGAAGCCGCCTCCGCAGCCTGTTCCTGCAAAGGAGTACCTTCGATTCTCGAAAGATGTCCTTCTCCTCCGGACCAGAGCGGTTTTTCTGCGATATCCTTAAAACGGTCTTTTGCTTCTGCGGCAGAAGCTTCTTCAGCGGGAAGAACCGCATCTGGAGAAACTTCTTTGCTTTCTCCGAGGGCAGCCTGCTGCTCGGCAGCGAGTTTTTGTATGTTCGCGAGATGCTCCTCGGCTGTAGCGATGTGGCTGTCCGTCTCGGCGCGGAGGGATTCGATGGAAGGAGGCTGTTCGGGGTGAGCAAGCGACGCTGCCAGTTTCTCCGCACCGCTTTGAGACAACGCCTCTCCGGTTACCGGATCCCTTCCGAACGGCGCATCTTCCATCGGAGGGGGTGCGGAAGGATGAGGCTGCTCAAGTCCGGCGCTGGAAACCATCTCTTCAGCTGCTCTCTTTTCTTCAGCCGCAATTTCTTCAATTCTAAGTTTTTCCAGTTCTTCCTGGGTTACCAAATTCTCCTCGGGCGGCGCCGCTCTTGATCCAATCTGGTCAGACGGCTCAGGAATTTCTGGAGTTGACACCACGTCCTGATGTCCGAGCATCTTGTCGAGCCATCTGTTGTTTGCAAGCCCCCTAAGCCTTTCGGCCCCTTCTTGCATCGCTGCTTTTGTTCGATCAATACCATCAGAAAGCAGCTCGCTATTTGCGACTGCCCTCAATCCTTCGACTCCTTCATGAACAGCAAATGAAGTTGCTCCTGCGTAAACGGCGGCGAGTGCTGCCACGTATGTGTTTTTTGTGATTTCAGATTTTCCGGCGAGCCAATGTTCTGGATTCCTCGTTATCTCGGCATCAAGCGCTTTGCGCCTATTCATGAACATACTTGCGCCGCCAAGCGCGCGTTGCCCATAAAGCGCCGCGCTGAGAGCCGGCACTGCAACAGGAGAGTACGCGACACCAGCCATGAGAGTGCCCGTGATGGCCAGTTTTGTTTTCCAATCAAGCTTGTTGTATCGATCAAGGACGGAGGTCGAAATTTCTTGCGCCTTTGGTCCGTATTCTTTTGCGACCTTCTTTAAGGCTTCCTTCCGTTCTCCTAGGTACTCCACCAAACGCTCCCCGCGCCTGCTCATGCGTTCACCCAGTCTTACAACGTCTCTCCCCAGATGTATCGTTGCAGCCACGAAAGGAAAGACCATTTTGGCCATTTTCGGCCTATACTCTTCTACTTTCTTCTGTAGAGCCTCTGACCGCCCTGCAAGGTAAGTTTTCAGGCGCTCATGCCCTTCGGAAGTTTTTTTCTCAGCTCCCTCGATCAACTCGCGTAACTTTTTATACAATTCCGCACGCGTGCGCTCGCCATCTGGAATATCCTCCGCGAGCTTCTTCACCATTCTCTGACTGGGGTCCACGTCCTCTTGCGGAGCAGCTGATGCGGCTTCTGCCGTTTGTGCGGCCGGTTCAGCTTTGACTGCGGCTGCAGCTTGCGGCTCGACTACCGGCTCCTGTTGGACAGGCTCCGGTAGTTTTTCTTCCTTATCCTCTGGAGAGATTCCTTCCGCTGCTGGGGGCGCTTTGATATCTTCCTCCTTGCTCGATTGATCATCAGCCACCGGCTCTTTCTCAGGAACTGACGGCTTCTCGGGCATCTCTGCTGACTGACTCCAATACTCTCGTGGGACGAGGCCTTTGAGCTGGTCAAACATCTTCTTATCAAGCCTTTGCGAAGCCAGTCCCCATATGTGCTGAATTTTTTCCGGGGATGCGCCTTGCTCTGCAGCGTCCCTGAGAGCATTAAGAAAATCCACCCCCACCGGTTTTTCCTTGCTGGAGATTTTGGCAATGACTGCTTCAAGCCATTCGTCCCTTGAGGATTCTTTTTTTCGAGCGCCGTGCTCTTTTCCTTTCTGCTTTACGGGAAGGCGCTTTGCCTTTCTCAGTGCCTGTTCAAAGACTCCTTTCCCAAACTCTCCGTCTTTCTTTTGCGGAATTCCTTCGGACATAAGCCTTATGCTGAGAGATAGCGCTCTCGAATCATGCTTTCAACTGTAGCACGGTCACGGCCGTAGGTGAGCGAGGAGAGGTGGACGAGGTCGTCCACCTGCGCCGGATTTGCCGCAGGCAAATCCGGCGTTTTGAGGTCAAACGGCTTTTGGGGGATGCCCTTCGCGAGGATCTTCACGTAGGCGTTCCTGTTCTCGATATTCACAAAATCAAGCGTCTCGAAGACCGGCGCGAACTGCTTCGCGAAGAATTCGGCGTCCTCCTCCCCCACGCGAAAGACCGCCATGTTGCCAACGTTCCCAAACACCGCGTTCCTGGTCTTCTCCTCTATCTGATTGAGGAACTGGTGCGCCACCGTGAGGGCGAGCCGGTATTTGCGGGCCTCGGAGAGAATGCCGGGGATGGAGTCGGTCGTCACGTTCTGGAATTCATCGATGTAGAGATAGAACGGCGGATACGGAGCGCGCGGATTATCGGCGCGCGAGAGCGCCGCCATGAAGAGCTTGCCGACGATGATGAGCCCGAGCAGGTTCGCGTTCTTCTCTCCGAGGCGACCCTTCGAGAGATTGATGAGCAGGATCTTCTTCGTGTCCATCACCTCGCGGAACTTAAACGACGATTCCTGCTGGCCGACGATGGGGCGGATGAAATCGTTTGCGGTAAAGTCGTCGAACTTGTTGGTGATGTACGGGACGATGTTTTCGAGCGACGCTTCCCCGCCGGCTTTCGTCGCGATTTCATTCCAGAACTGATTCACAATCGGATTCATGCTCTTCGCGAGCTTCTGCTCTCGGAACTCTTTATTAGAAAGCACGCGTGCGATGTCGAGTATGGTCGAGCCACTCGCCGGGTCTTCCATCACGAGCTGGGTCGCATTGCGGAAATACTGCTCGAATGCCGGGCCCATACTCTCGGGCACATCGCCGTAGAGGCGGCGGAAGATCATGAGGAGCTCGTTCACGATGAAGGTCTTCTGCTCGGGGCGCGAGTGGTCGTACTCGAGGAAGTTGAGGCCAAACGGGCGCGAAAGATCTGCCGGATCAAAGTAAATGACATCTTGGTAGCGCTCGGGCGGCACCGCCGCGAGGATGTCGAGGATGTCCGAGCCGTGGGGGTCGATAAAGCAGCAGCCCTCGCCGTTTTTGATGTCTTCGATGATCATCGACTTCATGAGCCCTGTCTTGCCGGTGCCCGTCTGGCCGATGATGTAGAGGTGGCGCAAGCGGTCTTCAGGGTCGAGGTACACGCGAGTCTCCGCCCCGCGGTACGAATTGATGCCGAGGAGCGCGCCCTGCTGCGGAAGCGAGAGCGGCGCGGGCGCATGCATGAAGCGCGCCTGCTTCAGGTGCGGCGAACTCTCGATGCCCGACGGCGGGAAATGATACATGGTCGTGAGCTCGCGGAGCGAGAGCGGGAGCGTGTGATCCGGGTCCGGAAGGCGGAAGGAGAAATCTTCGAGCGTGCTCCCCGCGCGCCGCTCCGCGGCGCGCGCAAACTGCAGCCGATTCCCCTGCGTATTCGCGAATTGATTGAACGCCGCCTCGAGCTCGCCAAGCACGAGAGAGGCCGTACGCTCGTCCTTCGACGACACGACGAGGCGCACCGTCGCTCCGACGATAGGCGAAGAGAGCTTCTTCTCCACCTGCTCGATGTGCGTCTTGTTTGCTTCGATCTGGCGGGTCTCGGCCTGCTTCGCCTTCTCCACGTCCTTCGGTTTGTTGGAAAAAAGCGTCTTCCCGATATCTCTCACGACTTCGCCAAAAACCGTCTCCGGAGCGCTGAATGCCGATGAGCGCTTCTCCCCTTTGCGAAGCGCATGGAGAATTTTTCGGTAATGCTTCACGTGTCGCTCCCCGCGCGGCTCGATGACGATCTGGAGCGCCGCGCCCTCGCCCTTGCTCTCTATCTTTGCGAATGCATTCGTAATCGCATTTAGCGGATCGTAATCGAAGTCGGCGTAGTCCTTGAGCGGGAGCGCCGGGTGCTCCGCGAGCGTCGCAGTGGAGACGAGCGATACGCCGCCAGGAGCGAAGACGTTGTAATCAAGCGGCTGCGGCACCACATGCGCCTCGGGAAATACCGCGAGCAGTTGTTTCTCGAAAAGATTTTTCTTGCTGTTTGGCACCGCCGCGTAGAATTGGAGCTCGGGACTATCGGAAGGCATCGCGAGCTCGAACGCGAAGTACCGCGGCTCGCCCGAAACCGCGTCTTCGACCGACAAGAGGCCCGCGTAAAGCTGCTCCATGCCGGAAATGAGTTCCTTGAGCGTCTTCGTTCGCGCATTCGGCTCCGCGTTTTTCGGCCCCGGAAGCGCGATCTCGTAGAGCGTCATCTTGAGCGCCTGAAAGCGCGGCGCCTTCTCGTCAAAGCCGGGGGCGGCAAGGCCCGCCGCGACGTAGCGCACCAGGAAGCGGTGGAAATCGTCCGCGAGATGCGGGTCATGGAGTTTTTCAAGCACTGAGAGCGCGTTCTTGATGCCTTTTTCCTCCATCGTCTGCTCCAGGCTCCGGATGGCTGGCTCGCCGCCGCCAAGATTGAATTCGGCAAGTATCTTTTGCGCCTCGGTGTGCGCCGCCGCCTCGTTGATGCGGTAGTTCGGAGCCAGCACCTCCGCCGGCGCTGCGCGGTGCGCATGAATTTGCTCGGAAACGATGTACGCCCGGTCGATGTCATCCGGGATCTTCCCGCGTCCGGCAAGCTCCGCTTCCTTGCGCGTCACTTGCTCGCGCAAGTATGCGAGCTCCTCCTCGGGCGTGGACAACTTCGGTGCCGATTCCATTGCACACAGTATACTGGATACACGTGATTAATTTTTTGCTCGCCTGTATACACCTCGACCCGATCGCCATCGTGCAGGCGGGAAGCTATCTCGGTCTCGCTCTTCTCGTCTTCGCCGAAAGCGGCATCTTCATCGGCATGTTTCTTCCCGGAGATTCGCTCCTCTTTGCGGCAGGGCTGCTTGCGGCCGGAGGTTTTTTTGCGCTCGGGCCGCTCATGATGATAGTCGTCGCAGCGGCGATTCTGGGCGACTCCGCCGGTTACTGGTTCGGTTCTGAAATCGGAGGACGTCTCTTCGAGCGCAAAGACTCGCGTTTTTTCAAACAGGAATACCTGCAGCGCACCGAGCGATTCTATGAAAAATACGGCGGCCGCACGCTCATCCTCGCGCGCTTCGTGCCCATCGTGCGTACCATCGCCCCCATCCTCGCCGGCACCGGCACGATGACGTACCGGAAATTCCTTTCCTATAACATCATCGGCGGATTCCTCTGGGGCATGGGCATGATCCTGGTCGGCTTCTTCCTCGGTTCCCTCATCCCGAACAGCGAGACGTACATCCTGCCGCTCTCGCTCGTCATCGTCGTCCTCTCCTTCTTCCCTATCCTCCACAATCTCGCGCGCGGCAAACGCGCAGTCTAGTTAAAAAATTTGATGCCCCATGCGCGGTATTTTGCGCATGGGGCATGGGTGGTGCAAGTACATTTCCTTACGACTCCTTCAAGAACCAGGCCATGATGGCCACTTCCTGAATAAGATTCTCAAGAGCTTTCGATTTCAGATTTGCCTCCTTGAGGACTGCCTTCAACATGAGGAGACGCGTCATGTCGCACGCAAGCTCGAGAGTAACTGGTGGGGCCGGCCGATGGGTCTTATCGCCCTCGTGGAGACCGTCCGCAACGCTCTTTATGAGTCGCTTTGGATCGAATTCTCCGATTTCGCTGCAGCCCTGGCCCATCTCGGCAATCTCCTCCATCGTCTTGAGAGGAGGATCGATGGCAAGATCACGCATCGCTTCTCTCACCACCTGTCTCGCGTCCGAACTGGGGATTTTGTTTTGCTCCAGGAACTCGGAGAGTTCCCTGTTCACCCGATTCACGAGATCATCTCGTTCGTCGATAGTGATAGTGAGCATACCCGGCTCTTGAGAAAACGCGAAGGAAATCAGTCCCAAAACCAGAGCGGCGTACAACAGCAATATGCGCATGTCGTCTCCTCTCGGCTATAGGGTTTTTTGTTTGCTATAAATCTGCCCCCTTTCATACCACACTCTGCCTCCTTCCGCCAAATCCTCTCTCGGGAATTTTGTCACCGGCACCGAATTGCTTTTTTAGATTTTCTGCTGCAAACCGCCTTCGAGCTTCTGTTTCCATTCTTCAAGGCGCGATTCCTGCCTGCGTCCAACGACTTCTCGCTGAATAATCCGCCAGACCATCCTGGTCCGTTCGGCGACATTCTCGCCCGTATCGATGAAGAAGACGCGGCGCCCGTTCTCGTCCGGCGCTTCGGTAATGAAGATGTTATTGGAGTAGCGCGGGTTCAGCATGCTGTTGGCCATATACGTTCCGCGCTCGTCATCGTCGGGAGATTTCCCGAAGTCGGGCTTCACTCTCCATTCCTTGCGGGTGGCATGCAGGATCGCGATCGTGGCGTCAATGAACTCGAGAAGTTCCCGGACTACCTCGGGGTTCTGTTCTATTTCGGCATCCGAGAGGCGGTTGATCGTCTTGCCGGGGAGAAGATGCTGGATGCAGAAGGACTGGATCAGACCGCCCTCCTCCATGCGGGCCTTGAAATAAAGCGTCTCGGGAATGAATTTCCCGAATCCGGGAAAATGCTTCAGGTATTCGTAGTAATTCTTGCTCCTCTGCATCTCCTCGTCCGAGGCGAAGCTCGTCTCGCGGTTCTGCTTCAGTACGATCTTCCGTTCCTGCTGCGCTTCGGGTCCTTTCACGGCGACTTTCCACACATCGGACTCGCCGCTCTCCGCCAGGAGTTCTGCCTCGCTAACGTTAAGGGGAAGCTGATGTCTTTCCGGAAGCTGTCTGCCTTCTGGATTCATGGGAATCAGCCCTGCTACGGGCGGCTCCAGAGATGGAATACCCAGTTGATGACGGAGAGCGCAAGTGCGAAGAAGAATGCCGGCCAGAAGCCAAACACCAGGAAGCCGGGGACGACGTAGGACGCGAGCATCACGAGAAGTGCGTTTATGACGAGCGAGAAGAGCCCGAGCGTGAGGATGTTGATCGGGAGCGTGAGGATGACGAGGATCGGACGCACGAACAGATTCAACGCGCCGAGGACGACTGCGGCGATGATGGCGCCGACGGGAGTCACCATGACGCCGGGGACGATGCGCGAGGCGATGAGTATCGCGAGCGTCGAGATGATCCATTGGAAGAAAAGGTTCATGAGGAAATTATAGCGCATGCGCGACGGCGTAGAGAAGCGCCGCGCCGAGAAGCGTCATGACGGTCGTGAGCGCGCGCGGGTGCCGGTGGTGGCTCTCGGGAATGAGATCGCTTGCCGAGAGGTAGAGGAACGTGCCGACGAAGACGGCGAGCACGAGCCCCAGGTACGACTCGGGAATGCGAAATAAGAGCGTGGACGCAGCGCCAAGAAGCGGCGCAAGCGCGTCGACGAGGAGCCAGCGGAACGCGCGCTGCCGGTCTCCGCCGTTTCTGAGCACGAGATTCACGGTATTAATCCCGTCCGAGAAATCGTGCGTGAGCACGGCGACGGCGACGATGATGCCGATCGCTGCGGCCGCCTGGAACGCGACACCGATCGCGACGCCGTCGAGGAAGCTGTGCGCCGCGAGCGTGAGCGCGCCGAAGGATCCGCGCGGCGTGTGCGCATCGCCTGCCCCGTGAGATTGCATTCCTATCTCACCGGGGTCATCTTCTTCGTGTGTATGGAGAAGAATCATGCGATCGAGAATGAGGTAGCCAAAAAGGCCGAGTGCGATGAAAAGCGCAACGCTTGCGGCGGAGTGGTACTTTCCGCCGAGCTCGATGGCCTCGGGCAGGAGGTCGAAGAGCGCCACGCCCGCGACCGCGCCAGCTGAAAAGCCGAGGATGAGGTGGAGCTTGTCGCGGAAGCGGAGCGCGAAAGAACCGCCGATGAACGTGGCGATGGAAGCCGCAAGGGCAACGCCGAGAACGGTCATGCGGGCATCATACACCATGCTTGGCGCCAGCTAGAGCCGGAGAGGTTTCGGCGGAGCAAGAATCGCGCTCGAATCCTTCTTCCACTCATCGCTCACGTCTGCGTAGAGCTCGAGCTCGTTGCCATCGGGATCGAGGATGTAGATGCTATGCGTCACGATGTGATCCGTCATGCCAATTATCTTCACGCCCTTTTCTTTGAGTTCGGCGTATGTTTTCTTCGCGGCTTCAGGACCATCGCCGATCTTGAATCCTATGTGGTAAAGGCCCGGGCGCATCTCGTGGGCATGCTCGATTCCCCGCGGCCGCCCGCCGACTTCTATGAGGAGCAGTTCGTGGTGGGTGCGCCCGCCGGAAAAAAGCGCGACGGGCCACTCGCGGGTGATCTGGTGAAAGCCGAGCGTGTGCTCATAGAAATCCGCCATCCGCGTAAGATCGGTAACGTAGAGCACGACGTGTCCGAGCTCTTTGATCTGCATGCCGCAATGATAGCAAAACGCCGGGCTCCGCTTCGCGGAGCCCGGCGTTTTTTGCCGCTCCATTATTTCAACGCCGCTTCTATCGCCGACTGGAACGTCGCGTACGGATACGCGCCTGCGATGAGCTGCGTCCCGATCACGAAGGAAGGTGTGGCATTCACGCCGGCCTTCTGCGCCTCGGCTTTGTCGGCATCCATGAGCGCCTGATACGCGGACGCATTCGCCTTCACGTCGGCAGCGACTTTCGCCGCATCAATGCCGGCGATCGTCGCGTCGAGCTTGTCGATCGAGGCGGCGTTGCCAAAGCCTTGATCCCCTTCCTGGTCCTGTGCGTTATACATCGCCGTGCGCCACGCGAAGTACTGGTCCGGGTAGAGCTTCCAGACCGCGCGGTTGTAAAGGCCGGCGGTCACCGAATCGTTCCCCAGGAATGCGAAGTCCATGAAGACGACTTTCGCCTTCCCGGTATCCACGTAATCCTTCACGACCTGCGGAAGCGTCCCGATTTCAAAATTCTTGCAGTACGGGCACTGGAAATCGCTCCAGAATGCGATGGTGACCGGCGCGTCCGCCTTGCCGATGAACGGATCGCCGTCGATCTTCACGTTCTTGATGTCGACCTTCGGCGCCGCTCCGCTGCCGGAAGGCCCTGCCGCGGGGCGCGAGCCGTTCCAGACGACAGCCCCCGCGATGAGGAGGCCGGCGACGACGACGGCGATTGGTAAGAATTTATTGTTTGGTTCATTGGTGTCCATATGGCGGGAATGATACCATAGGGCCGGAACGCACAACCCTGTAAGGAGGTGGCTCCATGATGAAGCTGACGACCCTCGGCATCATCCTGCGGGACGGGAAGATGCTCCTCGGCGAGAAAAAGAAGGGTGAGATCGGCGTCGGGCTACTCTCGGGGCCCGGCGGAAAACACCAGCCGGGCGAGACACTCTGGGAATGCCTCATCCGAGAGACGCGCGAGGAACTCGAGATCGAGCTTGATCCAAAGTCGCTCAAGCTGGTCGCGATTATCGATGCGTACGTCCTCAAGGACCTCGATTTCCGCATCCACGTATACAAAGGAGAGATCCTGTCGGGTGACATTCACGAGACGGCGGAGATGATTCCCGGGTGGTATCCGCTTGACGAAGAGACCTTCCGGCGGACGTATGAATCGGATCGTCACTGGCTCCCGCGGGCCGCGCGCGGCGAACGCTTTCGCGCGGAAGTCTACTACCGCAGCAGAGCTCGCGATTTCGAGCGCATTGAGTTCTTCGAGCTCCTTTAGCCGGCCGGCCGCGCGTATGCGCGGCCGGCGCTCTTTTTACTGGAATCGGCCAGAATGCCTCGCTCGCTTTGCGGCGAGGATGAATGGCCGAAATTAAATATGCGCGGCGGAGGCCGCATCCTTGTCCAGCAAAACACCCTGGTGTCCGTCCGCCGATGCCCGCAGGGATGGCGAGACGGACTGTTTTACTGGTACTGGATGTAGATCGGCGCGGGAGTGAGGTCGAGCACTTCGCTCGTCGTGAGCAAGCCGGTTGAGGGCGGCTTCAGATCATTCTTATAAAACAGCTTGATGCCCGTGAATTGCACCGGCTCCGGCACAATGACCCGGCTATAAGTCCCCTCTTTCTTTGCTTGTGATCCCCAGCCATCCATGTCCATCACGATTTCGACTTCCGGCAGCGGCCGTATCTTTTTATAATTAGTCACCATGTCTTGCGTAAAGCGGTGCACGACGAGAATCTTCGGCGGCAGGTGATTATCGCGGACGATGTGGGCCAAGTATTCCGCAGCGTAGTTGATGTCGGCGGCGTCGAAAGTGCCGATCACCGTCCCAGGTCGGTCCCCGTATTTCATCGAAAACTCCGGGTCGATGGCGAGATGGACTTCTCGCATCTTCAGATATTTCTCGAGCATCGGCAGCTCGCGCTCAAGCGAGCTCTTCCCCACCTGCACGTCGAGGATGAGGATGCCGTGTGCTGCCTCCGCCATATCGAGCGCGTGCTCGATCTGATCGTCCGGCATGCGGAGGATGTACTTCCCTTCGGCGCCCGCGCTTCCCTGCGCGACGCTCGCGATGTACTGGATGGCCGGCATGACCGGCGTCGAGGGATCGGCCGCCGCCCACTTCGCGGTCGTGCTCGCGAGCATCGCGAGCACGCGGTCGGCGGTATACTCACCGAGCACGCCCATGCCTGCGGAATAAAAATTCCCGTAATACGCGACGACGCGCTTAAACGGCAAAATAGCGTCCGCATTCGGGTAGACGGCGCTTACCGGCCACAAGCGGCCGGGCACCGCTACCGACGTCGAGGCGGTCGAGAGCGGCACCGCTGGCGGCGTCGTAGAAGCGGTCATTGCCGCGAGGGTCGTCGTGCTCACATGCGCAAGCGCGAGCATCCGCGCGTCATAGTCGGCCTTATCAAGCTCGGGGAGCGGGATGAAGCGCTCCGCCATGTCGGCTGCCGCCGAGCGGTACTCGCTTGCCACGAGGCCGGAGTAGCCAAAGGTGTACACGAGCGCGAGAGCCACGACGCCGACGCTCGCTCCTCGTATGAGTAAGGGCATGTTGGTATGGTAACCGAAGCCGCCCGGGAGCGCTAAGCGTTGCTGTAAGCAATCAGAGCCAGTTTCTTTGCGCGGGGCCAGCTTTTGATTTCCGCCTCGCGCTTCTGCGCCGAGCTCCTGTCGGGTCGCCGCTCGGTGTAGACGATGCGGCGCACTTTCCGTGCTCTCGTGAAGCGGCCGCCAGTGCCTTCCTTGTGTTCGGCGAATCTCCGCTTCACGTCGGTCGTGACTCCCGTGTACAACGAGCCGTCCGCGCACGCGAGGATGTAGACGAAGTATGGAACTGACTTAGTCTTTTTTCGCATCAGCCCAAAGGAACGCACTTGCGACGGCTGCCCAAAATACGACCCGCAACCAATTTTGCGTCTGCAGCGCATCGAGGAGCGCGACGCCGAAAAAGAGTATGAAGATGGTGAAGTTCGTTCCGAATGCGAACCGCTTCATTTCTTCACGACGACAATCGTGCACTTCGTCACGAGAGCCGCGATGGTGCCGACCGCCGCGAGCGCGGGCGCAAGCAGCGCCCCAACTGCGCCGAGCGTGAGCGGAATCTCGACGATCGTGTCCCCCGCCTCGCTCTTTATGATGATGCGACGCGCATTCCCGGCCGCGATAAGCTCTTTCACTTTCTTGATAAGCTCTTCCCCGTTTACCTTGAATTCTTCCGTCCTCGGATTCGGACGACTTGCGGGCATACACGAGATATTTCATGTTGCCGTTCATAGTATGCTTTTTGATCTCATAAGCAACGTGATTGCGCGTATCTTTAGATTTCTAACGTGATTATGTGTGATATACGTCAAGTCTAACAACGCCCACAGTGGGCGGCTCTCCGTGCGCTAAAGCGCGCGTTACCGCCGCTCCACTGTACGCAAGGAAAAGACCAGCAAACGACTCAAGAATATCGTCTGCTTGTTCAACGGAAATATCCAACCCGTCCTCCTCGCGGAAGCATCGAATCGTTTCGTCTATGAGATTTTTGCTGTAGTTGGTAGTCAGGAGCCGAGCACAGGAACAATGAGCGTAAGAGCCCTATTTCTAGGGTTTCTGGGGCTTTATGACAATTCAACTACCGACCGACCGAGACAAGCTAAAGGCAACTACGATATAGATTTATGACATTTCAACGACATGCCGTCGCCTCAATGTTCAAAGTGCTGGGGGTATTCTCCTCCCACTCGTCCGTATTGTCAACTTCTGACTTGAGCGACGGTTTCCACAATAACATCAAGGATTTCCTCCATGGTGTTTTCACTACCGCTTAGGAAATCCCAAAACTCTGAAGCGATGAGCACTTCGTCTTGAGCAAAGAATTTTTTGAATTCAATCAGATAATCAAAGAATCTTGTTTTGTCATACCCAACAGGGGTCGAAGATGTTGGATCAAAAGGAAACCCAACCAAGAAGCGAACATTTTTGTTCGGATTTTGTAACTTCAAAGCCGCTTTACCATAAAGTATCTTTTGCTTTTCCCCACGTCCTTCGCCAGAATTTGGCCTAACTGATTTCAACTCAATAGCAATAATTTCATTTCCTCTCTCAATATACGTATCCACTGTAAATGGTAAGGAATCTATTTCGCTATCAGTTGCGTCAAAATTCAGGACAAGCTCGTTTTCTCGCGCTAGATTTGGCGTATGAGTACCCGCCTTCAAATCCCTTACGATTTCTTCAACATGACTAGCTTGACCTCTTTTAACGGTAAGATGGTAAGCGTCTGTAAACTTACGCTTATACCCACCAGACAAGATGTGCGAGATATTCTCGAATCCGGTTCCTAGAGAAGTGTTGAGGCCATGTAGCCAGCTCGCGATTGCAACAAGATATGGAGTCTCAATATGTAGCGTTCCCAAACGATCGCTAAAACATTCTAAAAATGCACTATGAAAAGGTGCGTTCCGTATCTCAGCGCCTATTTCTGGGAAATTCTCTATTCTTCGCAAAAGGATTTCTTTTACGACCTCGCCAATTCTGTTCCTTTGGTCTTGTGTTAGCGCCATAGTTCTATTTTACCTTAAAGTGAAAAATAATCTCGGAATACGGATTCCTATCCCGTTCTGTGCGATTTAGCACCGGTCGCTTGAACTGATTTACAATTTTCATTCCCGCACGCTCCGCGATTTCTGGGTACAAGTTGTATTTATCGTTAGCAACGAGGAAAATGTCTGGGTCATCTTTTAGATACTTCTTGCAGTTATTCAACACATCTGCAATACCCTGTGCATACGACCGCCGAGCCTCCATGCCTTGCCCTCTGTAGAGAGGGCCTATCTCCAAATCATCTTTGCGCTTAAAACCAAGAAGATCATACGCGTATGCGTGTTGTTCGTGATAATCAATCTGTCCGACATACGGAGGCGAGCAGAAAATGCCGGCTATTTTCTGTTCTTTCAAAATCTTAGAAAATTCTGGATTTTGCTTCTCTACCTTCTCGAAAATATTTACCGCTCTCGAATCTCCCGTTATCGTTGAATAGTAAACTGGCTTGCGCAACCTATCGAATTCTTTAATCCGATTTAACGTATCGAACGCATAACGATTAAGCATCGTTTTTATAGAAAAGAGCGGTTTGCAAATCTTTTTGTGTTTATAACAATAATAGGTAGTGAGTTGAGGTTCCTTAAGTGTCGCCAAATCACTGTGCGTCGTTGCACGGCACGAACGAATCGTTCGACTCAAAATAAGCGCAAGAATTTTCCGTGTTTTCACATCCTTCTCCTTGCGTATGGTCTGAAACACATGATCAATCTCGCGGCGGACGTTGTCCATAAACCAAACGTCAAGGAACGAATCCGATTTGTCTTGCTTTAATTTTATCGAATATTTTTTGAGTAACTTTTGATAAATCGGCAAGAACTCACGTTCCTTCTCAGTAGCAAATCGGCTTTCATTAACTGACCCTTGATTAAGGCTGTATTTGAAATCTGAGCCAAAGAAATATGCGTTATTAAACTTCGCAAGCTCCGCTAAGAGTTCCTCCTCGAACTCCCGAATTTTATTATCACTTTCAAACGTATCGAGCGACGCAAGCATCTTTCTAACAGCTTTTTGTAGGTATTCGTCGTCATAGTGAGACGCTTTACAACTCGCAATCATGGTGTTGAATTCCGAGACATCTATACCTACGGAATGAATACCCATCTCCAACGATTGAATAATTGTCGTCCCCGAACCCATGAATGGGTCTAGGATAATATCGCCGGTCTTGAAATAAATCTCCCTCTTAAAATCGTCAGTATGCGTATCTATAAAATACCCAACGAGTTGAGGAATATATTTTCCTTTGTATGGATGTAGCCGGTGGACGTGTTTCGTAGTATCCTTCTCGCGCAAATTATCAAATGAAAGTGTCCAGTTTAGATCACTGCCCAAGTTGTTTTTCCAACTTATCTCGCGCTTCCCATTGTAGGATTCGTAATATTTTTTCAAATCGCCTAGATCAACAAGGGTGGAGCCGTTTTCACCAAGCTTCTTCACTCTTCCGTACTGGACAAGGTAAGAAATATTCGCAGGAGACACCTCTTTATCGAGATATTCTGTAGCCCATTTTGATGCTTCTGGTATAGAGACTAAGGACATAAAATTACTTTAGCATTTATTGAAGACCTCGAATTACGGCCTTGCCTAATCCAAGAATTCTAAAATCCCTGCCACGGCTAATTGTTTTGTCTGCGTGGTTCTTATTAATTGAACTTAAAATATACTGCCCTTTACTTTTCTTAAATAATTTCTTTATCTTTGGCTCGCCATTATCAATTATCAACGCGATATTTCCATCCTCGACATCAGGTTGCTTTTCAAACAGGACCAAATCTTTGTCCTCGATATTAGGGGACATGGAATCTCCTTTGGCTCTAACCAAAAACGTATTCTGGGAATTAGGTATCCCAAAAAGCTTTGTTGAAATTGCGACTTTCTCCTTGAGATTTCCGTCGGAGAAAAATTCAGAATCATTTCCACATTGTGCAAAGCCGAAAAGGTTTATATAAACAACATCCTCAACAGGGTCTTTTAATATTTCAAATTGATTGGTGTCATTCAAGTCCCGTCTGAGATAACCGTATTTCTCAAGTTGTTTCAAATGATGGGAAACGGTCTGAGCATTATTAAGCCCTGTCTCACGGGCTATATCTCGAAGACTTAACCCATCTAGATCATCGAGATTCTTCAGGTACTTGAGCAGTTTTGTCTGGTTTGGATGTAACTGCATTGCTCTGTAATTTTATCCGGATACTGCCTGTCTGTCTATACACATGTTATACACAGGTAGCTGTAAAGGATTTCTTTACATCTCTGTTACAATATGAGTACGTCAGGGCTGGAGGGTGGTCACTTCCGATAATCACTCTGATGGAATCTGTATCATGGCAAGACATCGCATAACGTGTATCGTAAAACCGAATCCCGAGAATCGACATGAACACATCACGCATGTTGGTTGCGAGGGTGAGTCATTGCTCTGGAAGCGCTCCAAGGTTATTGAAGCCCTCGAGAACAAAACGGACTCGTTCTACGTGCGAGAAGGGGGCGAACAAGTAGAAGTCATAGTCGCCTACCCACGGGATGGGCGCGACCCCTATATCCGGACTTATACTGATGGCGTATGGAAGGATAATCTTCTCGCTCTCAAGCAGTGTGTAGTTCGGTAGGATGGTAACCATTGGGTAAAATTACGGGAGAGTAGAAGGGTCTGCGGGTTGGAGTAAAGATTGTGTTTCGGCTAAACCTAATGAGGTCGGAACCCCGTAGCCATGCCTAACAGCGAGCGCGTATGTGCTCGCTGTTCCTTTGTCCTCTAAAGCCTTAAGCTAGTTCCAACTTCGTACCACACGTCCAGAGAGCCGGAACGCCCATGAGCGGACAGCCGGACATGTGCCCGTCAGTTTCCATAGTCGACCCCATGCCGCTCAATCCCAAAGTGCCTGCCATGAGAAGGGCCAGGATTCCAAGCAGGAAAACCGGTTTCGCCGAATTCATCGTTTTTAGTATACCTCGATTAGCCCCGACGCGTCTCGTGCGCGATAACCTGGCACGACTTGGCTGGCCGTCTCATGTCGGAACCATCTTCGATTGGGCCCAGTATCAGTGGATAACTTTGACTTCATACCTTCAGTCGGGTATATTCTATTTACGACCCAACGGTCGTCCTACCCGTGGATTCGGGATTACGATCCGCAAGACCTGGCTCCGCGCCAGGTTTTTGCTTTATATCTGCTATGTATTTCTTAATGTCCTGTGCATTGACGACCAGGTGCGCGACCTCCTTAAGCTGATGTACGACATGTCCGGCCTTTATGAGGATTACCTTCTTCCCTTTTTGCCTCAGATATCGGAGCAGATATACGAAATCAGCATCGCCTGACAGGAGACAAATCGTATCGTACCCGCCGAGCGTCTTCATAGCATCAACGCTGATCTCGACATCAAAATTGCATTTCGGAAGGAGCACATAATCTCCGTCTGCATCGTGGTGCAATGCTCTCGTATTCGCGTCGTGTTCGACCTCCGTCTCCAGATAATGCCGCACCTGCTGTATCGGCTTGGTAAACACGCAATGCTTGCCGAAAATAGACTGTGCTTTTTGGATAAACCAGAGTGACTTCTCTTTCGCGGGGTCATTCCCATAATAAAGAACCCTGGGCTCACGCCACAGGGTATTCTCTTCAGTCAAACAGCGAAGCTGTTTGACCCGCATCCAATTCGCCTTGCTTTGCAATATAACGCTTGATGGTGTCGGTGGTAACTCCAACGGTGGAGACGAAATA
>JAGWIS010000039.1 GCA_028866135.1 Patescibacteria group bacterium | reverse complement strand
CAAAAAGTCTCCGGCACGGCGCATTCCCTCTACGCGGCGGTAGCCGCCGCGCATGAAAATTCCCGTATTTCTGACCCTCACCAAGTCTGGGCTCCGCGAGTAGGACTCGAACCTACAACCAACGCCTTACACGTTTTCCCTCATTACTGAGAGCGTGGACTATATCATCATCGGTTCTCGATGTTTCGGTATCTAGTCTCTACGGCGCCCCCTCAGGATTTGAGGGGTTCCCTCGGTGTTGCCCTGCACGAAGCGAGGGGTTCACCGATATCCCGAAATTATCCGATCCGTCTTCCGACGGAAAGCTGCCAGTCGACAGGGCGCTGCTCTACCATTGAGCTATCGCGGAATGTTTTTACGAACGAATCTTGTCTTCATTTGGACTCCGAGCTGCTCTACTACCAAGCGAGCCGAGCGGCAAGGAATGTCTTCATTCGCTTGTCCGAGGCGAGCGCCGGGAGAAAGCCCGGAGGGCTTACCACTGAGCTACCGCGGAATATGTGGTGCGCCCTCCCGACGGAGGGCATGGGGGCATTCTAGCCCAAATGCTCCCGGTCGCAAAGTTTTTTGTCGGCAAAGAAGAGGTGCTACGATGGCCGTATCGTGTATATAAAAGTATTCGTCACGCCGGACGCGAAGCGGGAGAGGGTAGAGGAAAAGGGCGAGACGCTTCTGATTTCGGTCAAAGAGCCCGCGCTCGGGAATCGCGCGAACGACCGCGTGCGGGAGATAGTCGCCGAGCGATTTGGGAAGCCCTTCGGGAAAGTCCGCATCCTCACCGGCCACCGCTCGCGTGGTAAAATGCTCAGTATTACGAGCTAACGCTGCCTCTATGAATATCACCATCAAAGCGACGCGATATACGCTCACTCCCGAAACGGAAGCAATCATCGAGGAGAAGCTTGCAGCACCACTCCGACTTCTTGGAGAGAAAGGCGATGGAGCATTGCTTGAAATAGAAATAGAAGAAGCGCCTCCTGAGGGTCGCTCGTCGGAGCCATGCCGTCTCGTTGCTCGGCTCACCGTAGACAATAACGTCTTTCACGCCGAAGCGGTGAAGCCATCTCCCGCAAGCGCAGCAGACAGAGTGCGGAGTGAGCTCGAAGCGGAGATACGCCGCTCGCGCGGGCGCACGAGGAAACTCATCCGCCGCGGAGGCGCGGCAATCAAGCGAATGCTGCGCTTCGGCCGCTAGAACTCATTTCAAAACTCCGCTCGGGTGTGCCGTGTGAAAGGTACGCCGTCTTTTTCTGCTGAAAAAGCGGCTCGCTCTCGCCTCGTCAGGCTCCGAGAGCCCTTTCCCACGGCACACCCCTCGCATCGCTCGGATTTTGAAATGAGTTCTAAGCAGGCTTGTACGCCATTTCGCGCTTGCCTTCGGGGATGACGCGCTCGATGGTGAATTTTCCGTTTTTGTAGGAGGCCGCGGTTATCTTCATCCGCTTTCCGTTTTCGAAAAAGTAGGTGCCGATGGTGTCGGCGTATGCGCGGTACTTGTTCCAATTCGCCTCGGCGGGTGCGTCGAGCGAAAGCAGACCATCTTCTTTCTTCAGCTTTCCGGCGCGCGACGCGCGCGACGCGTCCTGCGGCACCGGCACGATTTCGCCTCGCAGATATGCGGGAAGCGTCTCGACGAGGAGCGCAGCACCCATGCTGATGAGCCGCGGACGCAGCTCGCGCGCAGTCTCTTCCGGAGCGATTGGCGTCTCCTCTTGGGCGATCACGTCTCCGGCGTCGAGCTCTTTGACCATTTTCTGAAGCGTGACGCCCGTCACGGAGTCGCCCGCCAGAAGCGCGGCCTCAAGCGGCGTCGCCCCGCGGTATTTCGGGAGCAGGGAATAGTGGACGTTGATGACGCCTTTCGGGAAGGCACTGATGAGCGCTTCGGGAAATATCTTGCCGTAGGCGACGACGACGGCAGCATCGCACTCGTACGCGGCAATACTCGCGATGGCCGCCGCATCAAGCTTCTCTGGAGTGAGGACGGGGATGCCAAGCGAGAGGGCGAGCTCTTTCGTCTCCGACGGCGCGAGAGCAAGACCGCGGCCTTTCGGCGCGTCGGGCGAGGTCACGACGACGGCTGGCGCGAACCCGCGCTCGACGAGCGCCGCAAGCGTCTCGCTCGCGACCGAAGGCGTCCCAAAGTATGCGAAGCGCTCTTGCGCGTGAGAAATGCGGACGAGATTCTTCGCGTGGTCGGTGAAGAGGATGCCGTTTAAATGATCAATTTCATGCTCGAATATCTGCGCCATGAGGCCGCCGGCGCCGCGCTCCACACGCGAACCGTCGGGGCGCCGCGCGCGGATGGTAACGCGTTCGTGCCGGCTCGTCGTGCCGTAGATGCCGCGCACCGAGAGGCAGCCCTCGTCCATCTTTGCGCGCTTGCGCGAGGTCCTCACTATTTCCGGATTCACAAAAACCTCTACCTCTGGGGTCGAAGGCACCGGAGGCGGGTTCTTGGTAGCACTTTTCTGTATGGGAAGCGTGCGATCTTTCCGCACGACGAAGAGGCGGTACGGGACGCCGATCTGCGGCGCGGCGAGCGCGACGCCCTCGAGCTCCTTGTCGAGCGCCTCCTCCATGTCTTTGATAATGCGAAAAAGCTCCGGCGAGCCGAAGAGTGATTCGGGCACGGGCCCTGCGATTTCCCGGAGTACGGGCGTGCCGTCTTGCACGATCTCTTTCATGTGGCGCACTATACCAAAAAATCAGTGCGGCGGGCTAAAACTCCGCGCCAAGCGCGGAGTTCGCCCGACCTTCTGCTACGCAGAAGGTTTAGGGTGCTTGGTAGGACTCCGGATTTTGTGGTAGAATTTCCCTAGGAAAAACGAAGGAGGGATTTATGAAAATCGGAGTGGATCTTGACGACGTGCTGCTCGATTGTAATACCTCGCTCGCGCTCTTTCACAATTCCCGCTACGGAACATCCTACGAGCGTAAGGACGTTCAATCGTGGTATTTGGAGCGCACTTGGGGTTGCACGCCGAGAGAGGCGATCGCTCGGGTGAAAGAATGGTACGAATCCAGGGAGCATGCTGAATCGTATCCTGTCTCGGGTGCGCTCGCCACGGTCGCGGAACTCTCCAGACGGCACGAGTTGCACGTCATTACCTCACGACCTGAACAGGTAAGGGAATTGACGCATTCATGGCTCGAGAAACATTTCCCGGGCCGGTTTGTGGACGTGCACTTTACCAGTCATTTCGAACCCGGCGCCGGGTCAAAGGCTGCGGTTTGTCGCAACCTGGGCATCTCGCTTTTCATTGAAGATTCGCCCCTTCATGCGCGCGACGTGGCGACAAGCGGAGTGACCGTCCTGCTTCTTGATTGCCCTTGGAATCAGGAGACGGTCTCAGGCAACATCATCAGAATCTTTGCCTGGGACGATGTTCTTACCTTTGTAGCGTCCGGCCAAGCGCCCGTGAGTTAAACCTCACGGGCGCTTTCCTTATTTAATCTTTTGATGCTTCGTCGGATCTAATTCCCGCCCCGTGAGATAGCCGAGGACGGCATCTCACGGGGCGAGACTCATTGCAAAAGTGTCCGCAACGTTATTGGAAATCTTATCTAGGTTCGTGCTTCGTCGGGTCTAACTCCCACCAGAATTTTTTGCCGAAATTCTTCGCCTGGCTGCAGACGCTTTTCAGATAATAGAGATCCTGGGTCGGGATTTTCTCGAGGACGGTGCCGAGATGCGCCATCGTCATGGGCGCGAGGCCGTCGTGCTTGCGCGAGTAGTTTAAGTGGCGCAGAAAAAAGCGCATCAGTTCGCCGCGCTCGGTCTGGCGCTTCCTCCCCTTCGGCGCCGCCTGGGCCTTCTTTTCGATATCGGGGAGGATGTCGCGTATGGATTTCATGTCGATTCGATAGACGCTCCGAGAGCGCGCAGGCGCGGCACGAGATTCTCGTACCCGCGGTTGATGGTGTACACATTGCGAAGCATCGAGCGCCCTTTTGCGGCGAGCATCGCAATAACGAGTATCGCTCCAATGCGCAGCACGGGCGGACAGATTATTTCCGCCGCTTTCAGTCGCGCCGGCCCGGTAATCGAGATGCGGTGCGGATCATGAAGAAGCGTCGTGGCACCAAGACGATCCAGCTCGGTGTAGTAGATCGCACGCTTGTCATAGACCCAGTCATGGAGCATCGTCGTGCCTTTGGCTTGCGTTGCGATGACGGCAAAGAAGGGAAGATTGTCCATGTTGAGTCCCGGGTACGGACGCGGGTGAATGGGTTCGGGGAAGGCAATCAGTTCTGATGGCTCGATGGCGATATCTGCGAGGCGCGTCACGCCATTTTCAGACATTCCGATTTCTTGTACGGAGAATTTCAACCCCATCTTTTCAAGGATGGCGAGCTCGATTTCAAGAAAGGCGATCGGGGCCCGACGGATCGTAAGCGCGGAATGCGTTACCGCCGCAGC
>JAGWIS010000001.1 GCA_028866135.1 Patescibacteria group bacterium | reverse complement strand
CCTCTCATTCGCGCTTGAGGCCATGACGCGCACCATCCGCACCGGCTCCGGCTACAATTGCGGCGGTCTCGGCGACTGCCCGAACGGCGCAAGCACGTTTTCCTTCACGGACGCGAACGGCGTCCCCATCTCCTATAGCCTCTCCGGCTCCACGATTGAACAGACGAAGAACGGAGGGCAAAGCGCGCTCACAGACTCGTCGGTGACCGTCTCTTCGCTCACGTTCTACGCATTCGGCACGCCCTCGGCGCGACAGGGAGATTACCAGCAGCCCCGCGTGACCGTTGTCGTCTCGGGCTCGGTCTCCTCTGGTCCGGGGAAGACCGAGTCCTTCACCGTCGAGACCGGGGCGACGATGCGTGGCAGCGATCTATAAGTATGAAAAGTCTCTTTGCCATGCATGGCTTTACTACCAAGCGAGTGAGACAAAAGAGAAATTCTTATTTTTCTTTTGCGAACGAGCGCGGGGAGCAAACCCTGTCTTCAGGGTTTACTACGACAAGCGAGGCACAACATGAAAGTTGTCTTTCATGTTTCCCGAGCGCAGGCGGAGCAAAAGCTCGCAGAGCTTTTACACTTATTGAGGCGATGGTCGCCGTGACTATCGTGACGCTCGCGGTCGCAGGCCCCTTGTTCACTGCGGGTCGCGCGATCATCGCGGCGCAGATTTCGCGGGAGCAACTGACCGCCTCGTATCTCGCCCAGGAGGGGATCGAGTACGTGCGCGCGATGCGGGACAACGAATACCTCGCCGCGTATCAGGCGGGCGGCACGGGCATCTCGACCACGGCATGGAGCAATTTCCTTTCGGGGGCGGATGCAGGATCGATCACCCAGTGCCGGACGACGACCTGCACGCTCGATCCGACCCGAAGCATGGGAACGGGGAGCGGCTTCTCGCTTCAGCCTTGCTCGGGAGGAGCCTGCGTTCCGCTCTATCTGGTGAACGGCGTCTATTCCGAGCAGAGCGGGATCGCGGGGGCGGTGCAAACGCCCTTCACCCGCACCATCCGAGCCGTCGATGTTTCGGGAACCGACGAACGCATCGTCTCCACGGTGTCGTGGAGCTTCCACGGCATCTCGTACTCGGTGACGGTCACCGACCATCTCACACCATGGCAATGAACAATACAGCGGCGAGCGGCGAGCGGCGAGCGGCGAGGGTCCGGCGCGGCGTAGCCGCGCCGTGGCTCTCGCTCGACCCTCGACCCTCGACCCTCGACCCTTCCCGGGGATTTGCACTCCTCATCGCAGTCATCTTCATGACGGTGATGCTCACCTTCGGGCTTGCCCTCGGCGCCCTCGGCTATAAGCAGCAGGTGCTCGCTTCCTCCGCCGTCGAGTCGCAGTACGCGTTTTATGCGGCCGACGCCGCGCTTGAATGCGCGCTCTATGCCGACCAGCAGCAAGGCCTGTTTGCTTACACTTCGAATCTTTCCGCTCCGGCTCCGGCTATGACCTGTGATGCGGCGGCGCCAGTCTCCGCATCGGTGCTCGCGCATACCGATTCGCAGTGGGTCATCACGACGCGCCTGTCCTTCGATTCCGGCACGCGCTGCGCGGACGTGACCGTCTACAAGCCGGCGCCGGGCTCCGGCACGACCTATCTCTTTTCGCAGGGCTACGACATCTCGTGCGCGACGGTGGCGTCTCCGGGCGGAGCCCGCCTTGTGTCGCGCGGTCTCGAGGCCAGTTACTAGTCGGCGGCAGCATCGGGTACACTGGAGGCATGACAGCCCCGAAGGAGCTCCGCGAACGAGCGAAACAGCTGCGCGCGGCCATAACGAAATACCGGAAGCTCCAGCACGAGAAGGACGTCTCGCCCATATCGGCCGATGCGCTCGATTCGCTCAAATACGAGCTCGCGGAGCTTGAGGAGAAGTATCCCGAACTCATAACTCCCGACTCGCCGACCCAGGTCGTCGCCGGGGCGCCGCTGCCGTTTTTGAAGAAAGTGCGCCACGCCGTTTCGCAGTGGTCCTTTAACGACGCGTTCACCGAAGAAGACATCCGCGCGTTCGATGAGCGGGTGCGCAAAGTGAGCGGCGCAGCCCCGACGTACGATCTCGAACTGAAGATCGACGGGCTGAAGATCGTCTGCACCTACGAAAAAGGGAAGCTCATCGCGGCGGCGACGCGCGGCGATGGCATCATCGGCGAGGACGTCACGCACAACATCCGCACCATCAAAAGTTTTCCCGAGCGGCTTGCGCGCCCCGTCGATCTCGTCGCCGAGGGGGAGGTGTACCTCACGCGCTCCGGTTTCGCGAAGCTGAACGAGCTACGCCGCAAGCAAGACGAACCCCTCTTTGCGAACCCGCGCAATGCCGCCGCCGGCTCGGTGCGCCAGCTCGATCCGGCAATCGCGGCAGCGCGTCCGCTCGGCGTCTTCCTCTATGACGTCGCGCAGACCTCCGAGCCGCTTCCCGCGACCCAGAGCGAGGAGCTCGCGTACCTCGCCGCCCTCGGGCTCCCGGTGAATCCGGAGCACCGCCACGCCGACTCGCTCGAAGAGGTGTTTGCATACTGGAAGAAGTGGAAGGGGAGTGCGCGCGAGAAAGTCGACTATCAGCTCGACGGCATCGTACTCAAAGTCGAGTCGCGCGCGCAGCAAGAAACGCTCGGCTACACCGGCAAGGCGCCGCGGTTCGCCATCGCGTATAAGTTCCCGCCCGAGCAAGTCGAGACAGTAGTCGAAGACATCTCGCTTCAGGTCGGCCGCACGGGGAAGCTCACGCCGGTAGCGCATTTGCGGAGCGTCGCGGTCGCGGGCACGGTCGTCGCACGCGCGACCCTCCACAACGAGGATTTCATCAAGGAGAAAGACATCCGCATCGGCGACACCGTCATTTTGCAAAAAGCGGGAGATGTCATTCCTGAAGTCGTGTCAGTTGTCATTGAGCTACGGCCGAAGGGGACGAAGCCGTGGAAATTCCCGACACACTCGGCGCTTTGCGGAGGCGATGGCAGCATCGAGCGCGTGCCAGGGGAGGCCGCGCACCGCTGCAAAGTCGCGGGCTCTTTCGAGCAGCAGTCGCGCAAGCTCGCGTACTTCGCCGGAAAGAGCGCGTTCGACATAACCGGCATGGGGAAGGAGACGGTCCGCACGCTCATGGAGCACGATCTCATCTCCGATCCGAGCGACATTTTCGAGCTGACGAAAGACGAGCTTCTGGAGCTCGAGGGATTTGAAGAGACCAAAGCGGCGAAGCTCATTCAGGCGATTGCCGCGGCAAAGAAAGTCTCGCTCGACCGGCTCCTCATCGGGCTCAGTATTCCGCACGTGGGCGAGGAGACGGCGTTTCTCATCGCAACGCATTTCGGGACGCTCGCGAAGCTCCGGAGTGCGAGCGCGGATACTCTTTCGAGCGTCGACGGTATCGGGCCTATTATCGGAGCCGCAGTCGCCGAGTGGTTTAAGGACTCAAATAATCGCGCACTGCTTGCGCGGCTTGAAAAGCACCTCCGCATCGAGAGGGTGCCCCTTGTAGAACAAGGGGCACCCTTGCAGGGACAGAGCGTGGTGATTACCGGCACGCTCCCCACTCTCTCGCGCGAGGAAGCCGAAGCGCACGTGCGCCGCGCAGGCGGCAAAGCCGCCTCTTCTGTATCCGCAAAGACCTCTTTCATCGTCGCGGGCGAAAATCCGGGCAGCAAGTTCGATAAAGCGAAAGAACTCGGTATTTCCATCCTCACCGAGGCAGAATTCCTTTCCAGGCTCGAGGCATGATAGAGTGCGGGGAATGGCGACGGTAGAAGAGGTCAAGAAGCTCGCGACGCTCGCACGCGTGAGGCTCGCGGATGCCGAGCTCGAGAAATTTACGAAAGAATTCGACGCGATACTGGCGTATGTCGAGACCATTTCTGCGGTCGAGATGCCGGAAGGGGAGGCGCTGCGGAGCGGCCAGCCGCTTCGAAACGTGATGCGTGAGGACGGCGTTCCGCACGCGCCGGGTGCGTATACGGAGAAACTCGCGGCGCAGTTCCCCGCGCGCGGAGGCGACGCGCTTTCGGTGAAGCAGATCCTGACACACTAGTCCCGTTAGACTATGTTACAAGCACTCGTAAAACGAACTATGCGTGATCGCTCCAAGCCAGCCATTCGCCATAATCAGCATGAATTATGTCTAATGGGATGACTAAGCTAAACGAGCTCACGATCGAGGAAGCCGCGCGTCGCCTTCGCGCGCGGGAATGCTCGGTGCGCGAGCTCTGGGACGCGTGTGCGGAAGAGGCGCAAAAGCGCAATCCGGAGCTCCGCGCATACCTGGAAATTTTCCCTGCAGATGATGAAGCAATAGCTGCAGCGCAGAAGCGTATCGATGCGGAAGGCGAGCGAGCTCCGCTTCTCTGCGGAATCCCGCTCGCGATAAAAGATAATATTTTGATAGAAGGGAAGATCGCGAGCGCGTCCTCGAAGATGCTCGAGAACTATCGCGCGACGTACGACGCAAGCGTTGTAAAAAAACTGAAAGAAGCCGGAGCGCTTTTCATCGGCCGCACCAACATGGACGAATTTGCCATGGGCTCGTCGACCGAGCACTCCGCGTTCGGCGCGACGAAGAATCCTATCGACACGGAACGCGTACCCGGCGGCTCCTCCGGCGGCTCCGCTGCAGCGGTCGCCGCGCATCTCGCCATCGCCGCGCTCGGCTCAGACACCGGCGGCTCCATCCGCCAGCCCGCAGCGCTTACCGGCATCGTCGGTCTGAAGCCCACCTATGGCGCCGTCTCCCGCTCGGGGCTCATCGCCATGGGCTCCTCGCTCGATCAGATCGGCCCGCTTGCGAAGTCGGTCGCCGATGCGCGCATCCTCCACGAAGCGATCCGGGGAAAAGATGAGCTTGATTCCACCACCATCCCGGACGGACTCTACCCGAAGCGCGAAATTCCGAAGACGCTCCGCATCGGCGTCCCGCGCCACCTTCTTCGCGAGGGCGTCGACCCGGACGTGCTCGTCGCATTCGAAGCGACGCTTGCGAAACTGAAAGAAGCCGGCCACGCAGTTGTCGATGTCGAGCTGCCGGCGAGCGCGCACGCGCTTGCGGCGTACTACATCATCATGCCCGCCGAAGTCTCGACCAATCTCGCGCGCCTCGACGGCATGCGCTACGGGCGCGCGGCGCGCGGGGACACGCTCCTTGATGATTACATCAAATCCCGCACCGAAGGATTCGGGGAAGAGACGCGCCGCCGCATCCTCCTCGGCACGTTCGTACTCTCTTCCGGCTATATCGACGCGTACTACCGCAAGGCGGATGCGGCGCGGGCCGTGCTGCGCCGCGAATACGACAAAGCATTTGAATCGTGCGACGTCATCGCATTCCCCACGACGCCTTCGCCGGCATTCAAGTTCGGCGAAAAGAGCGACCCTCTTTCCATGTATCTCGAAGATATTTTTACGGTAACCGCAAACCTCACCGGCATGCCGGCGATCTCCGTTCCAATGAATACGGTCAATCGCGATGGCAAGGAGCTCCCCGTCGGCATCCATTTCACTGCGCCGCATCAGGCGGAAGACGTCCTTTTCACCGTAGGCAACACAGTGGAGAAATCTCTTTAGGAACGCCCTTTGCACGTATACCCCATGAGATAGTCTCGTGCGAATGTGCGGAGCCGCATAGTGTGAAGTTTTTCCTCTTCTATCATGTGAATCCGCCACGATATTGGGTATCTCACGGGGTATACTAGAAGCATATGGCGGGAATGCAGGCGAACGTCGAATACTGGTTCCGTCTTCTCTACGAGTGCATTTATGGCGCGTGCTACGGCTCGACCGGACTATCCGGTCTTGCTGCGTGGCTCGCGCATCTTTGGCTCTGGATTGTCGCTATTGGCTACATCCTCGCGGTCTTTGGACTCTTCGTTATCATCTACGCGACCGTGCGCCTCTTCGAGCTGCGCGAGCGCGAGCGGAAATTTTACCAGACGATCATTCTCACGCAGGAGGCGGCGGGCGAGATACATGAGCGCTGGAAGCACATCGAGAAATTGGCCGGCGGGGCGACCGCAAGCGAATGGCGCGAGGCGATCATCGAAGCCGACATCATGCTCGACGACGTGCTCGGGCAGCAGGGATACGTGGGCGATGGTGTGGGCGAGAAGCTGAAGTCGGTCGATCCCGCGCACATCAACAGCCTCCAAGACGCGTGGGACGCGCACAAAGTGCGCAATCAGATCGCGCACGAAGGCTCCGCCTTCAATCTCTCCGACACGCTCGCGCGCCGCACCATCGCGCGCTATGCGAATGTTTTCCGCGAGTTCAAAGCTCTTTAGGGAAGCGAGAAAATAATCCCATCTGCTTTGTTGCGGGCCCCGCTGACTTCCTTCGCCGTACCTTCTAGTACGTCTCCGAAAGCCAGCTTCCCGCGTCGCGCATCTCGGACCATTTTCTCGCTTCCAAATCCAAGTTGCTCCGCAATTTTTTCTATGTATACTGATTATTAGCGGGGTAGAGGAGAGGTACCTCGGGAGGCTTGAGTCATTCGGGCGTGCGCGCGAGTAATTGCGCGTAAGATCATCTGTCAAATTCGGCGAACCCTTCCTGCAAAAAGCGAAAGGCAATACCGAGCCAAGCTCCGTGAGATAGGCGACTCGCCATATCGCGGAGAAGGTGTAGAGACTAGACGGCAGACACCCGCCTCACTAGATTTAAAATCAGTGTGACGGGTGAAGGCATAGTCCAGACCACAAACCATAGGGCAATGAAAATTGTAGTGGCAAGCATAACCTCCAGACGTGGGTTCAAGTCCCACCCCCGCAACAGACTAGTGCGACCCATATCAGAGACCGTTACGCGTCAAAATTGGTTCAAGACCGGCACGGGTGTCGAGCGATAAAAGCGCATATCTGCGCGAGGTCACACAGCATTTTCAACACATATCCAGTGCGATTCCGGTACTCACGTACTCGGGTGGTTTTGTGGTGTAGTCATAACGAAATAGATCAGATTTTGAGCATGGGTAACGGAATCGAACTGCGATAAAACGGGCGTTTCTGCTACACTTGGTAGATCATATGCGCAGAATCGTAATAATGATATTTGGTTTGCTCACGTTCCTCGCTTTCTTTGTTCCAGCGTATCCCGTTTCTGCCCAAACCCAGAATCAAGAGGTGAGTTACATTGAACGAGCAAGAGTGCTCCAAGTGCTCACCCAAACGATTCAAGACGTGCCGGGTACGCAGACGAGCGAAACCGTGCAGACACTTCAGGCACAGATTCTTGAGGGTCCAGACAAAGGGAAGACCGTCACTGTAGATAATGACCGTTTCAATCTAAAAGTCGGTGACGAATTTTATGCAAATCACTCTATCGGTGGGATGGATGCAGTGAATGACACGTGGAATGTTCAGGAGCCGTATCGTCTTCCGACTCTGGAGATGCTTGTCGTCCTATTTGTTCTCACAATTATCATCTTCGGCGGCAAGCAGGGCATTCGCGGACTTGTTTCCCTTATCGCGAGCTTAGCAGTCATATTCTACATTCTTCTCCCCGGTATACTCGCAGGATATTCTCCCGTGCTCCTCTCGGTTGGAATATCTTCGTTTATTATCGTCATTGGTTCATATATAACTCACGGATTCAATCGGACAACGAGTGCGGCTGTACTCGGCATGATCGCAACGATTTGTGTCACCGGTGCACTCGCATACTGGTCCGTTCACGCGGCGATGCTCTCCGGCTACAGCTCCGAAGAAGTCACCTACCTCCACTTCGCGACCAACGGCACGATCGACTTCGTCGGCCTTCTTTTGGGCGGCATCATGATTGGTCTGCTCGGCATCCTCTATGACGCGGCTATTGGCCAGGCGATCGCCGTTGAAGAATTGAAACGAGCAGCAGCACACTATTCGCACTGGGAGCTGTATCGGCGTGCGCTCCGCATCGGTCGTGAGCACATCGGAGCACTCGTCAACACCTTGGCGATTGCCTATGTCGGTGTCTCGCTCCCGCTCTTGCTCCTGCTGCACTTTACCGACATGTCCATTGCGGCCACCATCAATCAAGAATTATTCGCCACTGAGATCGTTCGCACAATGGTCGGGAGCATCGGCCTCATCCTCGCAGTTCCGCTCACGACGCTCATTTCCGTATGGATGCTTCGAAAAGGGAAACCCTCTGACACGAAGTCAGAGGGCCATTCCCATTCTCATGCGCACTAAATCTGGCTACATACTCGCCAAGTGGATGATGATGTACAACGTACAAATGCCAACGATGGTCATGATGGTAGTCCAACGCTGAGGGTGAGAATGATAGCTCTCTGGTATAAGATCGCTCGCGCCGATATAGAGGAAGAAACCGGAGAAGAGTGCGAGCAAGAGGCCAAGCTTGTCCTCGGGTAGGACAAAGAGCAAGGTAGAGAGTACTCCGAGGACTGGAGCGATAGCATCGACAAGCAACCATCGAAACGCCTTTGCCCGCGCCCCTTTGTTTTTGAGTATGAAGTTGACCGTGTTGATTCCGTCAGAGAAGTCGTGCGTAAGGACGGCGGCGGCCACGATGGCACCGACCGTGGGGGAGACTTGAAAAGCGAGGCCGATACCTATGCCGTCGAGGAAGCTGTGGAATGAGAGGCTACCGGCACCCGTATTTCCCCGACGTTCGTTACCATGTTCTTCATCTGAGTGGCCATGCAGAAGTACGAACCGATCAAGAACGAGATAAGTCGTAAAACCTATAACAAGTACCGTTAGAACGGTCGAAGCGGAATATACCTTGCTGGCAAAATCGAGTGCCTCCGGCAAGAGATCAAAGAATGCGACACCGAGAATGGCTCCTGCGCTGAATCCTAGGATCAAATGCAATCTATCTTTCAGATGCAGAGCAAAGAGTCCCCCAAGAAGGGTCGAAAAGAACGTCGCGATCGTGATGAGGATGATCATAGTGTTTCAATTAATTTATACTGCGCATGTTTTGCACGTACCGAAGAACTCAAGGGAATGTTCGCGAAGCGATACGAACTGGGAACTGCTCTTGAGAGCCAGTTTCTCCATATTCTTTCCCGGGCAACCGACAAAGTCCTCGATCGTGCCACAATCCGTACACACGAGATGGTGATGGTGTTCCCCTGGGACTAGGAGCTCGTAGTCCGTGTGCCCATGTTGCAGGTCAACTCTTTGCACGATTCCCGCATCGACGAGAGCATCGAGCGCTCGGTAGAGCGTCACGGTGTCTATATCACCCTGCTTCCACTTCGCTTTGATCTCATGCGCGCTCATCGGCTCTTTGAGTCGGGTGAGTAGAGAAATGAGCTCAAGTCGCTGGGGTGTCACCTTGAGCCCTTGTTTGCGGAGCATGTCCGCATATTTTTCCGTGTTACTTCTTGGCATGAGGATATTATAAACGCAATACTATTGCATTTGCAAGTCGGCGCCCCTCTATTGAAGGGAATGGTGCGATTCCAAGAGTTATTCGTGGTATAGAATTACATTCGAGTTAGTATCTATGCGACGAAAGTGGGGGAGTGCAAATTCTGGCCCCCCAACACGGTTGTGACGCCAGGAACCAGTACCGGCCTCCATCGGGGTCAGCACAGCACCGTCAAGCATCACTTAGGCAAAAGCCGCTCAAGAGAGCGGCTTTTGCATTATTCGAATTTACCGGACTTTGCTATTATGGTAGTCATGAGAAAGATGGCATTTATCTCCGCCCTACTCCTCCTTGCCCCGTCCATTTCCTTTGCTGCGCCGCTTACACAAGCACAGGCAGAAAGTCTTATAAATGTCGTGCAGTCGTCGCCGGGCACTCCTGCCAGTGTGTTCACCAACCTCATCACGGCTTTCTCTAATATCACAGTTGCTCAAGCCGAAAGTCTTATCGGCGTCGTCCAGGCTGCTCCTAGCGTATCCGCGAGCTCCTTCGTCAATCTCCTGACCTCGTTTACTGCCGATACGTCAGCAGTGCAGATGCCGCCACAAACCAACCACCAAACTGTTGAACAAGTAACTCCAGTATCGATTACGCAGACAAACCAACAAATAACGGAGGCTTCCCCGCTAAAAAGTACGAGTGATTTTCAATCGTGCGATATGACACCCATTCCAACGATTTCTCTCAGTGATTCCTGTATAAGCAGAGGGATACTACAAAATGGGAGCCTGCTATGTTCCGACATAGGTACAACGGGGCCAATCCCGATTAAGATCGGCGCAACCAATCTCAATGGAATCATTTATGCAACGGTGGACGTGAGAGATGCTTGTGGAAACGAATACCCATATAATTTAACTCTGGGAAACACGCCACGAATAATTAATTTCAGCGGGAAAGGACAAAAGAGTTACCAAATCAGCGAAGGCAACGTCTGGCAATATGGAAACGATCTCAATCAAGGACAATCTTACGGCTATCAAAAATTTCCCGTCACTCTTTCATCAGAGTCGACCTCTACGACAAGTTACCTAATTCCGTTCTAAGATTCGCGGAAATCTTACGTTCTCCGCTCCTCATGCCAGGTGTTCCAGTGTTTCCTTGAGCACGAGCGCATGATTGTGTTTCGGATCCTTGGCGCCGTAGACGAGCGTGAGAGCCTTGCCTCGCTCCCGCGCCTTGAGCGCCGCGAGCTCGGCTTTGTGCGTCCGCAGCTCTGCTTTATAGCGCTTCTTGAATTCGCTCCAACGCTTCGGGTCGTGCCCGAACCATTTCCGCAGGGCCGTCGATGGCGCGATTTCTTTTTCCCACCCATCAATCTTTATAGTTGCTTTCGAGACGCCGCGCGGCCACAGGCGATCCACCAGGATGCGGGTGCCGTCGGCCCTCTCCGCTTTTTCGTACGCGCGCTTGATCCGGATCATTACCCTACACTATCGCATAGGCGTGCTGAAAAATAAGGGTCGCAGGTGTACTGTGGAAGCATGGATCCTCAAGGATTGACGGCCGCCGCCGCCGCGCGATTGCTGGCGCGGTACGGCCCAAACGAGATCCGCGAAAAGCGGCCGGGCGGGTTCGGAAAGCTCCTCGAGGCGCTCGCCTCCCCGGCGTCGCTCATGCTCGTCGTCGCATCGGCGCTCTCGTTCTACATCGGGCAGCGATTCGACGGATTTTTCATACTCGCGCTCCTCGCGCTCAACGTGGGAATGACGCTCTGGCACGCGAGGAAGGCCGACAATGCGCTCGAGATGTTGCGTTCGCAGCTTTCCGTCGAAGCGAAGGTCATGCGCGACGGGACGTGGCGGAGCGTGCCGTCGCGAGAACTCGTGCCGGGAGACGTTATCGAATGCGGCGTCGGAGCGCTGGTTGCCGCCGATGCGCGCATCGACCGGACGGTGAATCTTGAAATCAACGAGGCGGTATTGACCGGCGAATCGTTGCCGAAAGAGAAAAAAATCGGCGATACGGCGTATTCCGGCTCGGTGGTCGTGTCCGGCAACTTCACCGGGACGGTTACCGCGACCGGAAACAATGCCTTCTTCGGCAAAATCGCTGCCTCCGGAAATGAGGGGAGGCGCGCATCGAGCATGGAGCGCGACATCCTGGCCATCTCGCGGTACCTCATCATCGCGAGCCTGATCGCCGTGGCTGTTCTCACCGCTGTTTTCATCCTCGACGGACAGCCGCTTGCCGGCATCGTCATTCTCGATCTCTCGCTCCTCGTCGCGGGCATACCCGTGTCGCTTCCCACCGTGATGACGCTCATCATTTCGATCGGGGCGCTTGCCGTCGCCGCGAAGAAAGCGCTGGTACGGCGCCTCTCCGCGCTCGAGGATCTGGCGAACGTCACGCTCCTCCTTACCGACAAGACCGGCACGCTGACCGAAAACAAGATATTCGTCGAGCGCGTCCATGCGTACGCGCCTTTTTCTGAAGACGATGTCCGCGCCTACGCTTCGCTGGCCGCGGAGCCGGGCGGCACCGCCATCGATTACGCGATCGTCGCTGCGGGAACGCCGGGTGTCTCGCCGCATCGCATACTCGAGACGATTCCCGCGGATTCGACGCGCAAGCGCACCACGGCCCTGCTCGAACGCGACGGTGTCCGCTATCTGGTATCCATCGGCATGCCGCCCGTTATCGAGAGCATATGCGCTCCGCTCGACGGGCTCGCCGAGTCGGTGCGCCGCGATACGGAGGACGCCGCGAAAGACGGCTCGCGCGCCATCGCTGTCGCCTTCAAGAAGGACCCTCTCGGTATCGGGGACGAACGCGACATGACCTTCATCGGCATGCTCGTGCTTGCCGATCCGCTCCGCGCCGACGCGGAAGAGACGCTCCGTTTCCTCAAGAACGAGGGAGTGAGCGCCGTCATGGTCACGGGAGACACGAAGGAGACGGCCGCGCATGTCGCCGCCGCGCTCGGTCTCGCGGGCCGGATCATGCGGACGAAGGATATCGACCTCGCGCATCTCTCCGCCGACGTCTTCACCACGACCGCCGCCTTCGCCGAAGTCTTGCCGGAGGATAAGCTTGCGCTCGTCGTCCGGGCGCAGGAGCGGTACGTGGTCGCCGCGACCGGCGACGGCGTGAACGACCTTCCCGCCGTGCGCAAAGCCGATGTCGGCATCGCGGTCGCAAACGCGGTCGATGCCCTGAAGGGGACGGCGGACATCGTGCTCCTGGATTCCGGCATCGGCGTCATGCAAACCGCGCTCATCGAAGCCCGAAAGATATTCTTCCGGCTCTACAATTATTCCGTCTACCGCATCTCCGAGAGCTTCCGGCTCATCGTGACCGCGCTCGTGCTCGGCCTCATCATCAAAGGGTTCCCGCTCACGCCGGTGCAGATCATACTGCTCGCGTTCCTGAACGACATCCCCATCATCTCGCTCGCGTTCGACCGGGTGAAGCGCGCCGACCGTCCGGCGGATCTCGCGCCCCGCGACCGCTTCGTCCTCGGCACGCTCTTCGGGCTCGTCGGCGTCGCAAACAGCCTCTGTCTCTACTTCCTGCTCGCCAGTGTCGTCCGTCTGCCGCTCGCGCTCATCCAGACCGCCTTCTTCTTGAAGCTCACGGTCTCGGGCCACATGCTGATCTACGTCGCGCACACCAAAGAACGCTGGTGGAGGTTCCTGCCCGCGCGAAGCGTCATCTGGGCGACATCGCTCACCCAGCTCGCGGCGACCGCACTCGCGGTCTCCGGCCTGTTCGTCGCGGCCATTCCTCTCCCGCTCGCGGCGTTCGTCTGGGTCTGGGCGTTCTTCTGGATGCAGGTGGGCGAGGGGATGAAGTCGGTACGGGCGAGCGCGGAAGCCGGACGGAGTCCCGTTCGGGCGGGCGGAACTGCCTGAAGAAAGCCGCGGGGGGTTGCCGATGCGCGGTCTCCTGATATACTTCGAGTACCTAAGTAATTAGCAATCCTCATGCGCGAACGATTCCTGCCTTTCCTGCACTTCATTTCGAAACCCGCGGTCGCGCTCGGCGGCGCGCTCCTCATCGGCGCTGGCGCCGTCGGGCTTGCGTGGCACACCATCTCGGTCTCCCCGGCGGGTAAGTATGCGGCCGTCGAAAACGGACCGATTACCGAAGAGGTGGACGTCTCCGGCACGGTGAAGGCCGCGCACAGCACGGACCTCGCATTCCAGACCTCCGGACGCGTCGCCCTGATACGGGTGAGCGTGGGCGATCACGTGAGCGTGGGGCAGACGCTCGTCGCGCTCGATGGCTCGAGCCAGAGCGCCGCCGTGGCGCTCGCAAAGGCGGATCTCGAAGCAGAGCAGGCGAAGCTCGCCGCGCTCACCGCCGGCACGCGTCCCGAGCAGCTCGCGATAGACCAGACAGCCGTCGCGCAAGCGCAAAATGCCCTCGCAACCGCGCTCGCGACCGCGTATACGAATGCCGACGATGCCGTGCACGCGAAGGCCGACCAGGCGTTCGCCAATCCAAAAAGCTCGAATCCGCAGCTGGCCATCCTCGTGCCCGACGCGAGAATGGTCAACCAAATTCAGGCCGAGCGCATCGTGCTCGAATCAATGTTCTCTACCTGGAATGCGGCGCTCGCTTCTACCGCCGACAATCCGGAACAGGCCGTCGTGTCTTCCGAAGCGAATCTGAAAACCGTAACCGCGTTTCTCGATGATCTCACGGTGGCGCTCGCGGAGGCGCAGCCGAGTTCAATTTCTGCAACCACCCTCGCCGGCTACCAGACGAGCGTGAACACCGGGCGCCTCAACGTGCTTACGGCCCTCTCCGGACTCACGTCGGCCGACACGGCATACAAAGCCGCGACTGGCGCGCTCACGCTCGCGCAGGCAGGAGCGACCGCAAACGACATTGCGGCGCAGAAAGCTGCTGTTGATGCCGCACAAGCATCGGTCGCTGCCGCAGAAGCGGCGGCGGAGCAGACGGTCATCGCCGCCCCCGTCGCGGGAACCATTACCGCCCAGAACGCGAACCTCGGCGAAACGGTCGTCCCCGGCGTGCCCCTCGTCTCGATGATCGCGGACGGGAAATACCAGGCCGATGCGCAGATTTCGGAAGCCGATATCGCGAAAGTGAAAATAAACGATACCGTCGAAGCGACCTTCGCCGCGTACCCGGGCGTGACTTTCGCGGCGGCCGTGACGACGGTCAATCCGGCCGCGTCGACAGGCGGGGGAATCGCTTCCTACGGCGTCACCGTTACGTTCCTCGAGAACGATCCGCGTCTGCTGCCCGGGCTTCCCGCGAACCTCCGCATCATCACGGCGACGAAACCGTCTACGCTTCTCGTACCGACGAGCGCCATCATCACCGACGGGAATCAGAAATTCGTCTACGTGAAAACGCCCTCCGGCACGCTGCGAACGCCTATCACCACCGGCATCGAGAGCGCCGCCGGCATGACCGAGGTCATAAGCGGCCTCTCCGCCGGAGACGAAGTGCTCTCTATATGAGTATGAACACGAACAACACGGAAACCGCTCCGGAACTCTTGAAGGATCTGCGCCGTCGCCTCATGATCTTCGGCGGCGGAGCGATCCTCATCCTCGCCGCTGCGGGAGTCGCTTCGTATCTCATCCTTTCAAGCGGGCAAGTCGCCATCGACACCGCTTCCGTCTCGGCTCCGCTCATCAATCTCTCCTCGACGGCTCCCGGGCGCTTGAATGCGGTCTATGTAAACGAAGGGGACCGGCTTCCCGCGAATGCTCCCGTCGCGCTCGTCGGGACGGAAGTGCTGAAGACGAAAGCTCCCGGGCTCATCGTGCAGGCCAATGACACCATCGGGGCGCAGGTCGCGCCGGGCCAGACAATCGTGGAAATGATCGATCCGACGCAGCTGCGCGTCGTAGGGAGGATCGACGAGACGAAAGGCCTTGCGCAGATACGCATCGGCGACCCCATCACCTTTACGGTCGACGCGTTCGGCAGCAGGACATTCTCCGGCGTCATCGACGAGATCGCGCCGACCTCGAACCAGTCCGGCATCGTCTTCAACATTTCCGATCAGCGCCAGACCCAGCAGTTCGACGTGAAGGCGCGCTTCGATACGAGCGCGTACCCGGAGCTCCGAAACGGTATGTCCGCCCGGATGTGGATCTACACGAGATAGCCGCGTATGGCGGGTATCGTTGAACGCGAAAAAACTCACCGGCTCGCCGGGCATCCGTGGCTCGTTCTCTCGACCGTGATGGTGGGCACGCTCCTCATCGGCCTCGACCGCACGGTCGTGAATCTCGCCGTGCCGAACATCATGAGCGATTTCGGCATCACGGTCGCGACCGCCGCGTGGATCGCGACCGCCTACATCATCAGCAACGCCATTTTCGTGCCGGTGTTCGGCAAGCTCGGCGACCTCTTCGGCGACCGCATCATCTACCTCTGGAGCTTCATCGGATTCATCGCCGTTTCCGTCCTCGCGGGCCTTTCCTGGAATTTCGCCTCGCTCCTCTTTTTCCGCCTGATCCAGGGATTGGTCGGCGCGGCCGTCTACCCGACGGCCATGTCGCTCATCGCGAAATCGTTTGTCGACACGAAGGCGCGCGCCCTGGCCCTCGGCATCTGGTCGTCCTCTTTCGCGGTCTCCGCCGTCATCGGCCCGCTGCTTGGCGGGTATCTCGTCGATAATTTTTCGTGGCGCTGGGTCTTCTTCATCAATCTGCCGATCGGGATCGCCGGCCTCGCCATGACGCTTCTCTTCCTTCCGCATGACCGGCCGGAAGAGCGCGGCGCATTCGACTGGTTCGGGGCAGTGCTCCTTTCCGGAGCCATCTCGAGCCTGGTGCTCGTGGTCGATCGCGGGCAAGACTGGGGCTGGCTCTCTCTTTCGAGCCTGCTCTGCTACGCCGGCACCGTTTTGTTTGGCGCGCTCGTGTATGCGTGGGAGACGCGCCACGCGCATCCCATCATAGACTTTAAGCTTTTCAGCAATCCGACCATCGTCTCGGTACTCGTTGTCTCCTTCATTTCCTTCGGAGGAATGATGGGTGCGATGTTCCTCCTGCCGGTATTCACGCAGGCGTTCCTCCACTACACGGCGACGCAAAGCGGGTACATCTTCATACCGCTCGCGGTCGCGCTTCTCGTCTCCGCGCCGATCGGCGCCCGGCTCTCAAGCGCTATCCACCCGCGGTACACGGTTTCGCTCGGCATGCTCGTGAGCGCGCTCGGGCTGTACCAGCTCATCCATCTGGATCCGACCATGACCGCCGCGGACTTCATCCTGCCCCTCGCCCTCTTCGGCGTCGGGCTCGGGCTCGGCATGGCGCCCCTCACCAATGCCGCCACGACGGCCGTGCCGCTTCACGAAGTGGGCATGTCCTCCGGCCTTCTGAACCTCACCCGCAACATCGGCGGAGCTTTCGGCATCGCCATCTTCGGCACGATCCTCACCAGCCTCACGAATGCAAACGTGCTCATGGTCGCGCAGAATTCGCACATCCTCGGGAGCGCGCCGACGATACTTTCCGAAGCTGCACAGCTCATCATCATGAAGGCCGAGCTTCTTTCCTACGGAACGATCTTCGGGTACGCGGCTTTTTCCATGATTGTCGGCGCTCTGACGGCGCTCTTTCTCCTGCGGACAACCGAGAGCAAGGAGGCGCTCCCGCCGGAAGCGCTCGCCGAAGCGGCAGCAGGCGGATGACAGAGCTTATGAAAAAATACTCCTCTCCAAAACACACTCATGCTCCGGGCGACGTCGCGCTCGCTTTGTCGCTCTTCTCTTCGGTGCGCCGGATCATGCGCGTGCGATTCGCGAAAGGGAAGAAGCTCGATCCGTCGACGTGGCTGCGGATTGAAACGCTGAAGTTCATCGCGGACCAGAACGAGCCCAGGATGAAAGACGTCGCGGACTATCTCTCCATCACCGCGCCCTCGGCGACCGCGCTTATCGGCGGACTCATACGGAGCGGGCTCGTGAGGGGCTTCACGGGTCGGCAGGATCGCCGCACCTCGCGGCTCGTGCTGACCGCAAAAGGGAAGACTGAGCTCAGGACGGCCGCCGCGCGCGCCCTGCGGCTTTTGGGCGGGATGTTCTCTCCGCTCTCGAAGAAGGAATTTTCCGCATTCGCCACCGCGCTCAAGCGTATCAAAGACGAGGGGGCCGAGGCGTAGCGCTTGCGCCGCTGCGGAGAAGAAAGCTGCTAGACTTTCCATACCTATGGAACGCGAAGCATTCGAGAAGCTGGTGCACGAAGGATTCCTCCTCATTCCGGAGAAATTTCGGGAGCGGATACGCAACGTCGCGCTTCTCGTCGAGGACGAGCCATCAGAGGAAGTGAGGCAGAAGGAAGGACTTTCAGAGGATGAGACGCTTCTTGGGCTCTACCAAGGCATCCCAGCCACCGCTCGCGGGGACTCCTACGGCGTCGGACCGACGCTCCCCGATACCATCACGCTATTTCAACTGCCGATAGAGGAAGCGGCAAATGGAAGTCTGGAAGAGATGCGGACGATCGTCGCCGAGACTATTTGGCACGAGTACGCGCATTACTTCGGCATGGACGAGGACGCGGTGCGCTCGCGCGAGGACGGGGGCACGAACCGTCCCAAGGAAGACCGATAGCAAAGCGCGGCGTCTCGCCGCGCTTTGCTATCGGGGGAGCGCTATTGCCCCGGGGCCGGAGGGGTCGCAGGGCGCAGCTGGATCAGATTTGCCGATACGCTGCCGTCGCCGTTAGTCGTGCCGGAGACGATGACAGTCGAGCCGATCGAGATATCGTTCTCGGTTCCGCTCACGCTCTTCAAGACGCTGGTGGCCGGGGTGAGCAAGACGACGTGCGAGCTGCCGTCGCGCGTATCGAGGGTGATGCTCTCGGAATCTTTCGCCGCGACCGTGCCGGAAAGGAAACCGCCCGCGCCGCCGCGCATGCCGCCCGCGAAGGTTCCGCGAGCGTTTGGCGCGGGGGTCGCCGGATGAAGCGCATTTGCGCCGCCGTACCCGATGCCGATGCCGATGAGGAGCGAGACGATTCCTATAAGGATGGGATTCTTGTTCATAGGTTCAATTATTTTTACGATAAGCCCTACTCATAGCGCAGGGCATCGATGGGATTAAGATTTGACGCCCTGCGAGCGGGGTACCAGCCGAAGACGATGCCGATAGCCGCCGAGACGCCGAAGGCGAGCAGGATCGAGGAGAGCGTCACCTGCGCCGCCACGAGACCGAGGAGCGTGATGACGGAGGAGATGCTCCAGCCGAGCGCGATGCCTATCGCGCCGCCGACGAACGTGAGCGCGACCGCTTCCGCGAGGAACTGGCGGTTGATATCCGACTTCGTCGCCCCGATCGCTTTCCGGAGGCCGATCTCCCGCATGCGTTCGGTCACGGTCGTGAGCATCATGTTCATGATGCCGATGCCGCCGACGAGAAGCGAGATGCCCGCGACCGCCGCAAGGAGGATGGTGAAGGTCTGCGTTACGCTCGACGCGGCGGAAACGATATCCGCCTGGTTGAGGATGCTGAAATCGGCTTTCGTCGGATCGCTTATATTATGCCGCGTCATGAGGAGCGCCGTGACATCGTTCTGCACTTGCGTCATGCTCGCCTGGCTCGCCGCCTGGATATCGATCGTCGAGAGGTAGTCGTTGCCGGTTCCGGCGAAATACTGGAGCGCCGTCCCGAGCGGGACGTAGACGGTGTCGTCCTGATTGCCGAAACCGGAGCTTCCTTTCGTCTTGGTGACGCCGACGATCGTGAACAGAAGGTTGTTGAGGCGGATGTGCTCTCCGAGCGCGTCGCTCGCGGCGGCCGTCGCGCCGAAGAGGTCGGTGACGACGGTCGGCCCCACGACGGCGACTTTCGCGAGCGACGTCGATTGGCTGTCGGTGATGAAGGAGCCCTGGTCCATGACCAGATTGCGTATCGTGGCATACGCGGCATTCACGCCGACGACCGAGGTGTTCGTGTTGGCGCCCGCCGCCGCGATCTGATAACGGCCTGAATATTCGCCCGAGACGGCGGCGACATTCGCGACGAGCGCGATCGCGTCTTCATCCGCGGGCGTGAGCGAACGGGCCGTGCCGCGCCCGCCTGACGCGCCGAAACCGATCTGCCGCGCCACCCCCGGGAGCACCTCGATGAGATTCGAGCCGATCGATTCGATCGATGCCTGTACCGAACTCTGCGCGCCCTGGCCGATCGCGGTGAGCGCGATGACCGATGCGATGCCGATGACGATGCCGAGCACGGTGAGGCCCGACCGCACTTTATTTGCGGACAGGGCAGCGTACGTTTCCTGCAGGATGTCGCGGGTTCTCATACCCGTCACACTAAAAGGCGTCGCATGCCCCATATGCTGTTACTGGCAGAACCACGCACGGCGTTCTTTCCATATCGCGAGGTACAGCACAGCGTCCGACACTTTGCCGCAAAGTGTCGGACAACGCCTTTTCAGTGTGTCGGGTCATACGCGGGCGGGTTCGTCGTACAGTTTCGTCTCCCGCGCCGCGTCGCGCGGCGCGGCGTTCTTCTCGTCGGAGACGATGAGGCCGTCCCGAAGGCGGATGATGCGATCGGCGTGCTCGGCGATGTCCGGCTCGTGCGTGATGAGGATGATCGTACGTCCGTGTTTCCTGTTGAGCTCCTGCAGGGTGCCGAGCACGACCAGGCTCGTCCGGCTGTCGAGATTCCCGGTCGGTTCGTCGGCAAGGATGAGCGCGGGGTCGTTCACGAGCGCGCGAGCGATGGCCACCCGTTGAACCTGCCCGCCCGAGAGCTGGTTCGAGAGATGGAGAAAGTGCTCTTCGGTGAGCCCGGCGGCGGTAAGCGCCGCCGCGGCCCGCGTATCGCGCTCCTCGGGCGGGATGCCGGCGTAGACGAGCGGCAGCACGACGTTCCGGAGGACCGTCGTGCGGGGGAGGAGGTTGAAGGACTGGAAAACGAAACCGATCTTGTCTTTGCGAATCAAGGCGAGCTCGTCGTCGCTCATCGTCGAGACATCTTTCCCGTCGAGCTCATAGATGCCCGAGGTCGGCGTGTCGAGGCATCCGAGGATGTGCATCAGCGTGGACTTGCCGCTTCCCGAGGGGCCCATGATCGCGACAAACTCTCCCTCGTCGATGGAAAAAGAAACGCCGCGAAGAGCGGCGTACGCCTCGGGGCCGGCGCCGTACGTTTTGGTGATGTTCCTGAACTCGATCATGGCGTGAGAACCCGCGCTCCGCCGCCGATGCCGCCGCGTCCCGCGCCGAAGATCGACGTGCTCTGGGCGGCGCTTGTCGGCGCCGCGGCCGCTCCCGCGATCGTCCTCTCGACGACCTGGGCGCCGGCAGCGAGGCCGTTTTCGATGACGATGTTCGTGTCGTCGGAAAGGCCGGTGACAACAGTTATTCGCTCCGGCGCCGTTCCCGAGACGGCCCCCGCGCTCGAGGTACTCCCGGCAAGCGGGGGATTAAACACCTCGACGTATTTCTGGCCGCCGGACGTCTTCACCGCGCTTTGCGGCACGAGAAGGCCTGTTTCGGTGCCGATGACGATGTTCGCGGTCGCGCTCATGCCGGGCTTCACGCTTGGGTTCGGCGTGTCGAACGTGATGACGGCTCCGTAGGAGACGACGCCGGAGGAGACCGTCCCGATCGTGTTCACCGAGGAGACGGTTCCGGCGATCGAAATGCCCGGCAGCGCGTCGAACGCAAGAGTCGCTTTCTGTCCGACCTTGAGCTTTGCCGCGTCCACTTCGTTTACCGACACGGCTACGCTCTGGTTGTCGCTCACCATCGTGGCGATCGCGGTGCCGCTGCCGATCGTCTGGTACTGCTGCACGTCGAGCTTCGCGACGGTGCCGCTAAAAGGCGCCCGGACAACCGTGTCCGCAAGATCCTGTTCGGCCACCGAAAGCGCATCCTGCTTCATCTGGACTGAAAGCTGGCTTGACTGGATGTCGAGCGGATCGGCACCAGCCTGAAGTTCCGCAAGCGACGCTTTCGCCGCCGCGAGCGAGCGCTCGGAGCTCGTCACGCTCGCCGCGTCGCTCGAGAGCGCCGCGACGTGGCCATTGGTCGTCGTCGTGTAGCCGGTAAGGGAGCTTATGTGTGCGGCGAGCGTGGAGGGGAGCGTGAGCTGGTGATTCGAAAGGGTCGTGTTCACGAAGTTGAGGAAATTGGTCGAGGCTTTGAGCGCGTCGGAGATGAGTGCGGCCGTCTGATACGACTCGGTGATCAGCGCTTCCATTTTCGCATCGTCCGCATCGCGCGGCGTCGACTTGAAATCGGAGAGCGTCTGTGTGTACGCGGCGTAGGCGGCCTGATACGCGTTCTCCGCGATGGTCTCATACTGCACGACGCCGCTGTCGTACGAGACGATCATGTCGCTATAGGCGCTCTCGTTCTGCTGATTCGTGCGCCCCGGAACGGTGTTGCCATGGAGGACGCTGTTGAGGCTGGTGATCGCGTTTGGCAGATCGAGGAACGAGGAGGAAACGTCGTTGTAGCCGGTCTCATGCGCATTCACGAGATTCGCCTGTGCCGCCGCGACCGCGTTCTCCGCGGCTGTGAGCGCGGAGTCCGTCGCCGGTTCCTGGAGCTTGGCGAGCGCTATCTGCGCTAACTCAAGCGCCTGTCGGGCGCTTGATACGTTCTGTTCGGCCGTCGTGGGATCGAGATAGGCGAGTGCCGCTCCGGCGTCCACATGCTGCCCCGCCGTCACGGGCATTGACAGTATTTCGCCGGAGGACTTCGATTGCACGTCGATATTCGAACTTGCGGAAACCTGCCCGGTCTCGTCGATGAAGGCGACGACGGTGCTGGTCGAGACCGTCGTCGTAACGTAGCGGGGCGCGGTCGAAGGGGCGGTAATGATGCTGTAGGCATGGTAGCCGGCGTAGAGCACGACGAGCGCCCCTATCGCGGCGACCGTCTTGTGCGCGACCGCGTACTCTTTTACAAAAAAGAACCAGGACGGAATCTTTTTCATCGTCATGGTTTCTGCGCTGAGGAGAAGATGCGGATGAAGGTCGCTGTAATGCGACCCTGGCCGTCCGGCTCGCCAAGCACGATGACGTTGTCTCCCGTAGAGATGCGTGTGGCAGAGGCGTCTCCCGCGGCGCGAAGAATCGTGGACGTGCCGACGAGGATGGTCTGGCTCGTCCCATAACGCGTCTCGATGGTGAATGTCGGCAGCGACACGGCAGAGACGGTCCCGACGGCGCCATGAGCGTTCGGGATGAATCCGTGCGGCAGCATGAAGCCGCCCGGGAAAAACGGATGCCTGAATCCGCCGTCTGCGTCGCGGCGAAAAGATGATCCGCGATGCGCTCCGACCACGACGCCCGCGTGGAAAATGAGGAGCGCAAGGATGAGAGCCCCGACCACGCCCGCGGCGAGGCGTACTTTTTTCGAGGACAGGATAGTTTCAAGAGTACCCATGGTTCTGAGCTAGGCCGGTAACGAGAGGGGAGCGAAAGCGATCCGCGCGTCGCGATTCGTACGCTTGAGCGACCATAGAAGCGCGCCGGCGGCGGAGGCAAGGATCAGGAGCGCAAGCGAGGGCAGGGAATCCAAGAGGGAGTAGAGAAGCTCGCGGGAGAATCCTCCCGAAAGACTATCGAAGAAGAGCGAGGCGTAGTCGGAGAATCCGGAGGCGTAGAATTCGCTTGCGGCATACTGCACGGCAGGGACGAGAATGAGCACGGAGACGAGCGCAAGCGTGCCGGACGCCGCGAACCGGAGACGGGCGGCCCGGCGGCGCGCGACCGCGATCCGCGCCAGGACTGAGGGAAGGAGTCCGTGCGGCGGATCGATCTCCCTGAAGAGGGTTCCTGGATTTCCAGCCATGTACCCATGTATACGAAGTCACATCCCTTTTTGGTGCACACTCTCGAGAAGGCGCTTCATCCGGGCAAGCCCTCGGCGGTAGCGGCTCCGCACGGTGTTGACAGGCGCGCCGAGGACGGCGCCCATCTCTTCGAACGTCAATTGGCTCATATCGCGGAGAAGGATCACCTCCCGATAGAGAGGCTGCAGGCTTTTGAGAGCCTCCTCAAGAGCTTGTGCGTCTTCCGCTCGCGCGAACGCCTCATCCGGCAGTGGTTCTGAATCTTCCGGGTCCGGGAAGCCGTCCTCGGTTCCGTCTCCGAAGTCGGAAAAGACGAGCGGCTTCTTTTTTCGCAGATGATCGATGGCGGCGTTGCGCGCGATCCTCGTAAGCCACGTCTTGAATGCCGCGCTTCGCGAGTCGTAGGAGCGCAAGCCCTTCCATGCTTTCAGGAACGTATCCTGCACGATGTCGTCCGCCTCCTCTGCGGCCAGGCGCGCGACGAAGGAGTAGATCCCCTTCAGGTGGCGCTTCACAAGGAGCGTGAATGCTTCTTCATTTCCTGCGAGATGCTCGACAACCAGCTCCTCATCGGGCTTTTCCATGCTAGCGGGCGGCCGGGAATTTCTTCGCAAAGAGCTCCGTGGTCGTCGGCGCGTTCATCGCGCCGAGCTCATAGGGGCGCTCTGCCGAGACCATACCTCCCGCGTAGAAATCCCCGCGCGCGAGGCGGTAGCCGGCCCGGGCCACGTCCGCCACGACGGATGGATCGTATTGCCCGAAGGGATACGCGAATACGGTGACGGGCACGCCGAGACGCTGTTCGAGCACTGCCTTGCTGCCGGCTATCTCGTCCCATAGCGCGGCCGGGTCGGCGATTTTCGTGAGGTATGGGTGGGAGCGGCTGTGGGCGCCGATCGTCATCCCCGCCTCCCGCATCCGCTTAAGCTCGTCCCACGTCATGAATCCGCGCCGGCCGATCGCATTCGTGAATACGAAAAACGTCGCCGAAAATCCGTGCTTCTTGAGGATTGGAAACGCGTAGGTGAACTGATTTTGCCAGCCGTCGTCGAACGATAGCAGTATCGGCTTTGCCGGAAGCGGCGTGCCGCTCGCGAAATACGCTTCGAGGTCGCCAAAAGAAACGACGCGATACCCGGCTTCGGACAGATGCGACAGTTCGGCGTCGAAGGTTTCCGGCGTGAGCGCGAGCCGGCGCACGGCGGCGCTGTCGCTCGGATAGCTCGGGCGGACGATGTGATAGACGAGGATCGGCACGTACACGCTCCGGGCGGAGGCGGCGCTTCCCGCGGCGACTTCCGCCGAAACGGTGCCGAATTCGGCATACGCCGCTTCGTTTTGCGAAAAGACATGCAGAGCGAGACGGTACGTGCCGAGGAGGTCATGCGCAACCAGGAACACGCCTGCCGAGACCGCGGCGCACAAGACGACAAGGAGGGCGAGCGTGCGGAGCCGGGGAAGCATGCGAAGAAGTATAGCGGCGCGGGCGCCCATCAGGCAAAGCCGGGGAAGTAATCCGTCCTGATGCGCAGCGGCGAGACGCCCATCTCCCGAAGCACCTTCTGAAACGCGGTGATCATGCCGTGGGGGCCGGAAATATAAAAAGTGCGCTCTTTGTAGTCGGGAATTTCCCGCTTGATGAGCGCTCCGTCAATCATGCCGGCATAGATGCCAGGCACCGGATTCGGTTCGTTCGAAAGAGCGTACACAGTTTTCATGCCGATTGCGCGTCCCGCCGTATCGAAGACGCCCTTATATGCGATTTCAGCTGCCGTCTTGTTCGCGTAGAGCAGCACGACGGAGCGTTTTTCTTTCATATCCATGAGGTACTGCACCATGCTGCGGAACGGCGTCACGCCGATGCCTCCGGCGATGAATACCAGCTTCTTCGCAGTGTCTTTTGGCAGGATGAAATCTCCAGCGAGATGGGAGGCGGATACGGTGTCGCCGAGCTGCATATTCCACAGCGCGCGCTTGTAGCTGCTTTCCGGCGCGTAAAACTTCACCCCGAGCCGCACCGTATCTTCAGTCGGAGAAGAGGCGATGGTGAAGTAGCGGCGATTGCCGCGATCGTCGGGGAAACGGTGCCCGAGTGTCCATTCCATGTATTGTCCCGGTCGGAACGTGAACGCTCGATCCGGCGCAAATACGAATTCATAGGCGCCCGTGCCGAGGTTATTTCTTTCAATGAGCGTCAGTAGAAAGCGCCCTTTCGGACTCACGGCATACGCGAAGAGATTGCCGATGAGAAGCGCGAGCTCAGGCGTGAAGTAGAAGGAGCCGAGGTGGATGGCGGGGGCGAAGAAAAATCCGACGATGGCTCCATAGAGAATCCGCAGCAGCCGATTGGGCGGCATGGTCAAGGGCTCGGTGAGCATGACGAAAGCGAAAAAGAAGAATGACGAATGGAGGAATGTCTGCGCCACGGGAGCCAGATAATCGCTGCTGCCGGAGGTAAGGACGATAGTGAGAAGTGCCGCGATTGAAAATGACGCGACGAGATCGAATCGACGGATTTTCCGGACGATGAGCAGTCCTCCGAAGAATACGAAGGGGAGGAGCGGGAGATTGCCGCCGACCCACCAAGTCGCCGAGTGGTTGATTACAAGCGCCGAGAGCGCGACGCCGAAGGCCGCCGGGTTGAACAGGTGCTTGTTGCCGGCGGCTATCAGGTATTTCGATGCCATCGCCCATGCCGATGCGAAGACGAGGAAGCCGACGCCGGCGTAGTCGGTAGAGGAGACGGGCGTGATGATGAGCGCCAGGATGAAGCCCGTGATGTAGATCGACTCGACGTTTGGCGCCGCGCCGAATCCTTTCGCGAATACGGCGTTCGTGACCCAGCATGTCCCGAGGATGATGAGCGTCGAGAACGCGAGATTCGCGGGATTGAAGGAGAGCGCGCCGAAGAACGCGAAGAAAGCCCCCGCGACGAGGAGCGCCGCGAGGTAGTAAAGCACGAGGCGGTACATCGTGATCCGATCGAGGATGTCGTCGACGAAGGTCATCTCATTTTTTCGCCTGCGCGAGCGCCGCGGCGAGCGATTCCGCGAACGCCTGGCTCGTGAAGGTCGCGCCGGAGACGCCGTCGACCTGCGCGCTCTGCGCCCGAATGGCTTCCTGGGTCAGGAGCGGCATCGCCTGGCCGTTGATGTAACGGGAAGTGCTGCGATCGCTCGGGTACTGGAGGAATTGCACATCGGCGATCCGTCCGTTTTGCACGACCGCCTTCACCTGCACGGTGCCGTAGTATGCGTCCGCCGGGCTGCCGGCGTAGGAACCGTCGGCGTAGAGTCCCCCGATCTGCCGCGGAGCGGGAGGAGGTTGCATCGCCGGAGCGGGAGTTTTTGCTTGCGGAGGGTTGGAAGCGGGGGAAGCTGCGGGTAAGGCGGAGAGGGTCTGCAAAAGCGCCTCGCTTGCGGCCTTGTAGGACTGGCCAGGAGTGAGGGGAGCGGGCGTCGTCTGGCTCGATGCGACGGAGTCTATCGCCGCGGCTTGCGGGCCGCCGAAGTACTGCCACACGACGTATGCGGCGGAGACGAACAGGAATCCCAAAGAAAGCGAGCGCTTGCTTTTCGTAAGGGGAGGCCGCGCTATCGTCCGGACGGCGGAAGCTCTTTCTGGCGCGTTCATAGGCAATACTGTAGATACGCGCGGATACGACCGGGTATTTCACATTACTCCTCACCCGAAAGGGAGTGGACGCCGTATGCGTATACGACTCCGCTTTGCAGGCGTCCTCCGACGTAGACTTTCTCGCCGACCGAGAGCGTGCCGAGATCGAATCCTGGAGGTGGGACGATGTGCCATGACCCTTCGTCCGAATCTTTGTCGCTGTCGTCATGCGCAATGATGAACCCCGATGCGTCGACGGAGGAAACGCTTCCGCGGTAGACGCCCTGTTCCTGATGCGAGTCGTGGACCTGTTCGTAGAAGGGGCCGAGGACCGGAAGCTCGTTTCTATCTGCCTCCGAGAGGAGGAAGGAATGCAGCGGCGTGAATCCTACGAGCGTGCTGCCGGCGATGAGGGCGACGAGTATCCACAGGAAGGTGCGCAGGAACGGGAACCGGTATGCGGGGGTGAAGCGGTTGAGCAGGAATTCGAGGATGACGAGAATGAGCAGGGAAATGAGGAGGAGATGCCACGGAAAGAGCGCGACGAACGCTACGAGTCCGTGCTCGCCGAACTCGAGCAGGAACCGCACCCCGCTCTCGTGCACGCTGAAGGACATGAAGCTGAGCGCGAAGAGGGCGGCGGCAAGCATGAGCAGAGACATAACAACGACAAGGACGGTGCGCAGCGCGAAATACGCCCGGGAGCGCATGGGGACCTCACCCGAGCGGATCTTCTCGAGCACGCTTTTCCGAATGTCATTCTCCTTCAACATAGGTTCGAAGCGCCTCCCGCGCTCGAGAGAGGCGGATGCCGACGGTTCCAAGAGGCACGCGAAGCACCTCCGCGATTTCCTGATAAGAGAGCTGCTCAAGATAATAGAGAATGATCACTTCGCGGTAGATAGGAGGGAGTTTTTCCAATCCGCGATCGATGAGCGCGCGCGTATGCGCTTGCTCCTCGTCTTCCGCCGGATCGATCTCATAGGCGGCGTGCGCCGAGATCGTATCAAGGTCGATCGTGATAAACGGCGTACGGCTATTCTTCCTCAACGTATTTATAAACATGTTATGGGCGATACGGTATATCCAGGGCGAAAAGGGTCTCGTGGTGTCGAAGCTCCTGATGTTTTCATACGCTTTAATGAATACCTCTTGAACGACATCTTCGATGGGCGCCAGCTCAAGAAGGAATCTTCTCCCGTAGCGAAGAAGTTTCTTCTGGTACCTATCCATAAGTACACCGAACGCCTCCTCATTCTTTCCTTGCACCAAAGCAGCAAGCTCCTCGTCGGTCTTCTGCGAGAGCTTTTCATTCATGCCGCTTCAGTATAGCGCCCTGAAACGGGCGTTTTTCAAGAGACGACGTTCGTAGGCGAACCCTTGATGAAGTTCTGGATGTTCTCGATGGACGTATCGAGGATGCGTCGTACCGCTTCAATCGTATTAAAGGCGAGATGGGGCGTCACGATGACGCGGGGATGATTGATGAGGTAGTGATCGGCGAGCGCGGTCTTCATCCGCTCTTCGCTTGGGTGATCAGACGTGAGAAATGCCGCCTCGTCGGAGAGCGCGCCTTCTTCTTCGAGGACGTCGAGCGCGGCGCCTGCGACTGCTCCGCTTTGAAGCGCTTCGACGAGCGCCGCCGTTTCGACGACCGCGCCGCGGGCGGTGTTGATAAGGTACGCGCCTTTTTTCACCTGCGCGAGATTCTCCCGGCTGATGAGATGGTGCGTCTCTTTGTTGTAGGGGACGTGGAGGGTAATGATGTCGGAAGTCGCGAGCAATTCTTGGAGCGAAACGTACGGGAAATCGAGCGTGTGGGAGAGGTCCGCATTCGGATATGCGTCGAAGCAGATGACTTTCATGCCGAAGCCTTTCGCCATGCGGATCACGTGCGCGCCGATGTGCCCGGTGCCGACGACGCCGAGCGTCTTTCCGGCGAGATCGAAGCCGCGCAGCCCGATGGGGGAGAAGGTGCCTGCTTCGCGCACGCGCTCGTCGGCGTCGATGATGCGTCGCGAGAGCGCGAGAAGGAGCGCGAAGGCGAATTCAGCGACGGTATTCTCACCATAGAAGGGCACGTTTGCCACAACGATGCCGCGCTTCCTCGTTTCCGCAAGGTCGATGTGATCGAAGCCGGTCGAGCGCGTCGCGATGAGCTTTAGAGCGGGGAAGCGGTCAAGCTCCGCTTTGCCTATCGGCGAGTCGATGAACGTGCAGAGCACTTGCGCGTTTGGGTCGGCAAGATCCGGAGAAGCGGCGAGGGTTCCTTGATGAAAGCTGATTTCCTCTCCGGCGAATTTCCCGCGCACGTAGTCCTCCTCCCACGGCTCTCCCGAAAAGTAGTGAATCATGCGCCCATTCTAGAGGAAGCGGAAATGAAATGAAAGCCTCATGCGGGGCGTATCATAGGCGTATGAAGGAGACACGGATCATCATGGGTATGCCGATAGAGATAGAAATCGTCGACCCCCATGCCCGCGAGGCACTTGAGGCGGCATTTGCGTACCTGGTCGCCGTCGACGAACGCTTCAGTACCTACAAAGAGAGCAGCGAGATTTCGCGCATCAATCGCGGAGAAATCAAGGAGTCTGCGATGAGTCCGGAGATGCGAGAAGTGTTTGCGCTCGCGGAAAAGACGAAGAAAGAGACAAACGGGTACTTCGACATGCGCCGTCCGGACGGATTCCTCGACCCCTCCGGCATCGTGAAAGGGTGGGCAATACTAAATACGGCCGCACTCATACGGCGCGCAGGGCATGAAAATTATTTCGTGAACGCTGGCGGCGACATCGCCATGGGAGGCGTGAATGCCGAGGGTAAAGATTGGAGCGTCGGCATCAGAAGTCCTTTCTCTATAAATGAAGTGGTGAAGGTCATCTATCCGCGAGGGAAGGGGGTCGCGACCTCGGGCTCCTATATCCGCGGCGCACATATCTATAATCCTCGCACGCCTAAGCAAGAGCTCAAGGAAATCGTGAGCATCACGGTCATCGGTCCGGACGTGCTTGAGGCCGATCGCTTCGCGACGGCAGCATTCGCGATGGGGAAGGCAGGCATCGCATTCATCGAAAACCTTCCTGGTTTTGAGGGTTACGCAATCGATGCTCGCGGCACTGCAACGATGACGAGCGACTTCTCTTCTTACATTGTCTGAACAGGAAGCCTTTGGTAGTGTTTCAGTAACGAACCGATGAATTGCCGCTGTAAGCGTTGCTTGCACGCTTTCATCCGGCTCGCTCGAGGCATACGGAAATGTATGGGGACATACATTTCCGTATGCTCTCGCTCGCCGATGTAAGAAGGCTTGCATCGGCTGCGTTCGGAAAATATAACTGAGGACAGTCATATTGTTCCTCACTTTGCCGATGTAGTTCAATGGTTAGAACGAGGGACTCATAAGCCCTAGACAGTGGTTCGATTCCACTCATCGGCACAGCAGTCAGCATCCCTATTTGAGACCGTCTGGCCTCGAATTTGGTGCGGTACCGTCAGGGGTATTTGCCGCAAAAGACGCGATCATAATCGCGTCTTTTGCGTCAGTTCTCGAGTGCGATCTTCCGCTCTTTCAGCACGATCCTTTCCTTGAGATGGCTCAGGAGTTCCCGCTTCTCGGGCAATGTGCCGTTCTCAAGCAAGTACTTCGCGTATCGCCGTACGTGTCCATCTCGTCCGCTTTCACTTTCTCGCTCCCGTCGCGCATCGCCGTCCGCAGCTTGTTGTATCGGGATACTTCCTTCTCGATAAGGTGCCGCGCCCCTATCTCGTCTATCGATACCTCGCCGAGGAGCGCGAGCAGTTGTTCGATCAGCCGGTCCTCGCGTATGTACGGATTCTTGCATGCGCGGTCTTTGGACCTGCGGCAGGAGTAGTAGACATAGAAGGCCAGGCCGCCGCTCGCAAGGCCCTTCTGCTTCTCCTGGGCTGTGATACCCGAGCCGCACTCCCCGCAGAGCATGAGCTTGGTGAAGATGAAATCCTGGAACCTGTGCTTCGGCCGGTTCTCCACCGCTCGTTGCCGACCTTCTCGAACATCTGCTTCATCGTGCTCGCGCGGATGGGATCCACGACCGGCGCGCAGGTATTGTCCATTTTCTCGCGCTACTGTCCGGACGATGCCGCACTTTTTTTCAGGACGCGACTCAGGTACCGCCACTCATGCCACGTGAGTCCGATGACGATGAGATCGAGGATAGTGATGAGGATAAGAAGAACGGAATGCGTAAAGGCGAACCGGTAGAGCTGGTAGACGATGAAGAGACCGAAAACAATCATGGCGGTCGGGTAATACCAAAGCTTCTTGCGCAGAAGGCCCGCGATGATCCAGAGCTTCACGATGCCGTGGGCGATGAGGTATATCGCGGCGAAATCGCGCGCTCCGATTGAGAGATTCTGTGCGGCGTGGAGCAGGTAGTTCGCGAGCCGGTCGTGCGGATCCTCGGCAAACTCTGCCTTCGTGACGAGAAAGATTATTTGTACGAGAAGCTCCTTTGAGACGAAATACGTCGCGATACCCGATAGAATCTCTCCAAACGCGAAGACAGCCTTCAGCCAGAGGCTTACGTCGAAGACGAGATGGATGTTCTTCTCGCTAAGCAATCTCCTTATGCCAGAGGTATGTGTAGGCGGCATAGGTCAATAGTACCGCCACGAAGGAGATGACGACACTGCCCGCCACATCAAGCACATGGTGCAGGCCGACATATACGCGACCGATCGCGACGAGGAGCGCGAGTGCCCAGAGTACGATGCCGAGACGGCGATTCCAGAGCGTGCCAATCATCGCGACGGCAGAAACGAGGAGCGTGTGATCGGACGGAAAGCCGTTATCAGGCGCGTGCGGGACGAGCGGCGTGAAGTGCAGGGCGACGAACGGGCGCGGGTCGAAATACAGGTGATTGGCAAGCGTGCCGAGCGCAAGTGCGAACAGGCCAGCAGGAATGGCGAAGAAAGCCATGCGCTTCCAAGCCCCACGCTCTTGTAGAAGGAAATACACGCCGAGTATCGCAACAGGGACGAGGTATAAATATTTCGCCGCGAGAATGAAAAACAAATTCATTATCATCTTATACCACGAGACACTCGCATTTCGTGGGTGCAGCGACCTTTACAGTTTCTTTACATACCCGTGCATATAGTATGCACATGAAATTACCGTCCCATGCAGTCGTCGAGCCGAACATAAAGAAAGATGCCCCTGTCATCGAACTTGATGGTTTGACGCACTCTTATGGCGGAGAAACGGTTCTCCATGATTTGAATCTCGCCATCCCTCGTGGCGAGATATTCGGCTTCCTTGGGCATAACGGGGCGGGCAAGACGACGACCATCAGCATTCTTACGACGCTTTTGCGCCAAACCGCGGGTGCAGCGCGTATTGCTGGGTTCGATACCGTCTCCGAAGCGGACGAGGTACGTCGTCGTATTGGGTACCTGCCGGAGAATATCACGTTCTACAATGACCTCACCGCTTATGAGAATCTGGCGTATTTCGCGCGTCTCTCGGGTGTGAAGAACGTTGACGAACGTATCGACGAAGCGCTCGGGTTTCTTGATTTTCGCGGCATCGAGCACAGGAAGCTCAAGACCTTCTCGAAAGGCATGCGCCAACGGATCGGGCTCGCGCAAGCAATACTTCACGAACCCGAGGTTGTCTTCTTGGATGAGCCGACGACCGGCCTCGACCCGGTTGGCATTAAGAATCTGCGTGACGTCATCCTGCGGCTCAATCAAGAAAAAGGCATGACCATCTTCATGAATACGCACCTGCTCTCGGAAGTGTCGAAGACCTGCACCTCTATCGGCGTGTTGAATCGCGGACGCCTCATCTACAACGAGTCGCTCGAGAAGACGCTCGCGGATTTTCCGGACGAGGTGTCGCTCGAGGCAATCTACGTGCAGATGGAAGAGCTCGTATGAGTGCGCGTGCGCCATCGGTATTCGCGAGCGTCGTGCGCCATGAGCTCACGACGCTCGCGCGCGAGAAGACGTTCCTGCTTCTCCTCGCCATCTTTATGGCCATGACGTTCTTCTCGGTCTACATCGGGTGGTCTACGCGCACGACGACCGAGGCCATCTACCACGCGTCTGTCGCATATCTTGCAGCACAGGGCGTCACGAGCATCGTGGCGGATCCGCTCACTGGCGTCTCGCCGCTTCTCGTGTTCGACAACATGCTCGTCTACCTGCTTCTCATAGGTGCCTTGCTCGCCATCGTTATCGGCCACCGCTCATTCATCCGCGAGCGCGCCGCGGGTGTTTTACCGCTCGTCTTCGTGCGTCCTATCTCGCGCGCACGGTACATCGGCGCGAAACTTCTTGGCATACTGCTCGCGCTTACGGGTATTGTCTTTGCAACGTATGCGGTGAGCGCGTTCTCCGCGGCCTTCATTCCCGCGCTCCGCTTGCCTGCGGGTGGTTACGCGGCGCTCCTTGGCTTTTATGCGGTCTCGCTCGTCTACCTCGCATTCTTCGCGGCGGCCGGGCTGTTTTTCTCGGTCATTATGAAAAATGAATCCACCGCGCTCTTTATGCCGATACTCGTGTGGGTGGCTGCTGTCTTTATCTTGCCGGAACTGACGACTGGGCAGAACCCGGTCGCCCTCCTGAATCCGGTGACGCTCACGGGCGCGATCCCGGACCAAGGGTTGTTCTTTACGGCCGCACATCGCCTCCTGAGCCCGTTCTCCGTTGGTCAGTTGTACACGCGAAGTGCGCTCGGCATGCTCGGGGGAGGGATCGGCAACAGTATCGCTTCATTGTTCGCGCTCCTCGCCTACGTCGGTGTCGCGATCGGCGCGAGCGCGTTCGCACTCCGCCGATATGCCGTCACGCGCGATCTCTACCTATGAAGAGACTTCGCATAATCGGTATCATCGCGAAAAAGGAGGTCACGGATGCCCTGCGCAACTCGCTTTTTGCCACGCTCGCGTTTTTCCTGCTTCTCCTCGTCGGCGTTTCGATCCTTGTAGCCTCGTTCGCATTCCAGTCGCAGGTGGCACAGTACCACGCGGCACTCTCTCAGCTATCGCCGGACCAGCTGAAGTCCATCGTGCTTACTGCGCCCGCATATTATCCGCTCCAAATGCTGCGCGGCACCATCGAGTATCTTGAGGTCATCGGCGCGATTATTGCGCTCGTGCTCGGCTATCTGGCGATCGCAAAGGAGAAAGGGAGCAACGCCTCGCGTCTCCTTCTCGTCCGTCCGGTGACGCGCGGCAGTTTTGTCGGTGGGAAGCTGCTCGGTGCGAGTATCATTCTTATCGCGCTCGTCCTCGGTATAGGCGTTTTCTCTGTCGCCGCGGTCACATTCGTCGGGCACGTCGCGTTTTCGGCGAGCGAACTCATGAAGCTCGGCCTTGTGCTCATGTATACCTACGGGTATCTCTTGTTCTTCTTCTGTTTCTCAGCGGCGCTCGCGCTCCTCGTGCCGAACCTGCCCCGCGCGCTCATGCTCGCGTTCTCGCTCTGGCTCGTGTTCGTGCTCATCATCCCGCAGATTGGCGACACGATGGATCCTGACAACCAGGTACCAGGCGGTTTCTTCGCGCACCTGCATATGACCCAGGACGGGCAAACCGCCGTGATAAACCAGTTCAGGCGGTACGAGAACTTCAGAAATGCGCTCGAAGTGAGCTCAGTAGAGAAGCATTACGAGCGTCTCACGTTCGCGACACTCGGAATCAAGACCACGTATAACGACAAGTCGCTCGGATTCATCATGCATGACAAGTGGCCTGACCTGCTCGTGCTTCTTGTGTTCCTTATGGGAAGCATCGTACTCGCGTACCTGAGCGCGCGTCCCTCACGCATCATGGCAGCTTCGCCATGAATAGCATTACGAAACATAATCATACTCGTATGAACAAAAACGTCATTATCGGTATCGCCGTCGCGGTCGTCGCGGTCGGAGCGTTTGTCTTGCTCTCCGGCGGGCGCACAACGACACAGAACCATCCTTCGGTTCCTATGCAAGCGGTTCCAGCGCACACGTCTCCAGTGCAGGCGACGACCAGTACCGCGTCGGCCCAAGGCGCCGAGGACATCGTTCCCGGCCTGTATCCGAATCCGATCAAAAACGCCGCGACCGCAAAAGGCTTTGCCGTCTCGTCAATCATGACCGAGAACAACGTGGACGCGGCGGGGAACCCGGTGAGCGACCACCTGCAGTTCACGCTCAAGAACTTGACCAACAAGACGCTCTCGAATTTCGAGGCGTACTATACCGTCGTCGATGCTGCAAACGGCAAGCAAGAGGGCTATTACAAACAGCTTACGGGTTTCTCGCTTCCGCCACAGGGGTCAGGTACCGTCAACTTTGACGGCGCATCCGGCCCGGGACACTATGGAGTCAATATGCACGGCATATACGGCACCGCTACGGATAAGCTCACGTTCAAGGTCGAGGTAAGCACGCCCGGATACGCACCGGTATATGCAACGGCGACCAAGGCTCCGGGCGGTGCCGAAGTCGTCGGACAGTAAGCTCCGCATATGCGCATCCTGCTCGTTGAAGACGAACCGAAGCTCGCGAGATCGATCGCCCGCGCGCTTGAAGAGGAAGGCTACGCGGTCGACGTCGAGAAAGACGGTCTGGCAGCGGATCGGCGGCTTTCGGTCCATCATGGCGATTACGACCTCGTCATCCTCGATCTTCTTTTGCCGGGCAAGGACGGCATCGCATTGTGCAGGGATGCCCGGGAGCGCGGCATCGTGACACCCGTTCTCATGCTCACGGCCCGTGACGCGGTTGAGGACCGGGTGCTTGGGCTCGACTGCGGCGCGGACGACTACCTCGTGAAGCCGTTCGCTTTCGCGGAGCTGCTCTCCCGCATCAGAGCGCTCGGGAGGCGTCCGCGTGCGGCGCATGCGCCGGTCTTGCGCGTCGGCTCGCTCGCTCTCGATCCGGCAACGCAGGAGGCGCGATGCGATGGTCACACGCTCCCGCTCACCTTGAAAGAATTCCGTCTTCTCGAGTATTTCATGGGACGACCTCATGAAGTTGTCTCCCGCCAGGATCTCTTCGACCATCTCTGGGACTTCGCGGCGAATCAGTTGAGCCGCGTCGTGGACGTGCATGTGAACAACCTGCGCGCTAAACTGATAAAGCATTGCGATGACGTATCAATCGAAACCATCCGGGGAATCGGCTATCGGCTCCGATTCTAAGCTCTTCGTACGAGCGCGAATCCGATTTACGCTGCTGTCGTTTGCAGTGGCACTCGCGGTAGCCGGTGCGTTCAGCGCGTACGTATACCTGAACGTCACGTCCGACGTGACCGATATCGGCAGCCAAGTCACGAAATCGGGCGGCATACCTGCCGATACGGACAACGTGCAGCAGCAGGACAACGTCCAGCAGTTCGTGAGCGGCACGACCTCAAGCGTCCTGAATTCGCTCGCATATGCCGATATCGCACTGCTCCTATGCGTTACTGCCGCGAGCTACTACGCATCAGGGCTTCTTCTGCGTCCTATCGAACGCGCGAATCGCGCCCAGCGCGCGTTCGCGACGAACGCTTCCCATGAACTGCGCACGCCGCTCGCCATCATGCGTAGCGATACCGAGCGACTAGCGCGAAGCGCGTACCGGCGGCCGGAGGATGCCAGAGAAGTTGCTCTCAGTAACCTTGAGGAACTTTCACGCATGGAACGCATCATCGGAACCCTGCTCGCGCTCGTGCGGCTCGAGGGCGGGATGGGGAATCCTCGCCCGCTCAACCTCGACTCGCTTGTTCGCGAAGAGCTCGAGCCGTTTACGAAGCTCGCACGCGAGCAGGGCCTCAAGCTCTCATACGAAGGAGATCCTGAGCTTATGATTCGCGCGGTACCGGATATCGGCAGTGCGGTGCGTAACCTCATCCAGAACTCATTCGCGCATACCTCCAAGGGAGGGACGGTGCAGGTAACGGCACGCCCGCAAGGCGCTTATGCGCTCATCGAGATAAAGGATACGGGCGTCGGCATCGCGCCCGATGCGCTATCGCGCGTGTTCGAGCCCTTCTATAAGGGAGAGAAAAGCGCCGGGAGCGGGCTCGGGCTCGCGCTCGTGAAAGAACTTGTCGGGCGCTCGGGCGGTTCGGTAGGGATAGAAAGCGTTCTTGGCTCCGGTACGCGAGTCGAGGTGCGCTTGCCGCTCGCCTAGCCTTTACACGCGCTTGACGCATGCGAGCGCATACTTGCCCGCAGGCTCAGCGCATCGCCTGAGCCATAGTAATCGAACATTTACCCGCATAACTAACGATTCGAATTATGAAAAATCTCTTCAAGAAAGCGGCGCTCATGGTTCCGGTACTCCTTATCGGCAGCGCGGCGACGATCGGCATGTACGCGCACGCGAGCAGCGGCAGCACGACGCCAGTCGTCACCGGTTCCTCCACGACCGTACAGACTTCAGATAGCGAGCACGCGAGCGGTCCTGATACGGACAATATCCAGTCCGGTGCGCAGGGTTCGGATGTGCAGGACGCAACGGCAGAAGCGTCAACCGGTGAGCAGACATCTGCGAACGATCCGGCCGGAGGCCCGAACGATCAGGTGAATCAGACGGGTGACCATCAGGACGCCACGCCGGATGCACCAGAGAGCGGTACGACGGGCAAATAACATCTCTGTGCGCACTCCGCATGCGCGCATGATGCGAACTATTGCGGCAGCGGAACACGGTTGTCCATAACAGGGCAATCGTGTTCGTTATGTCATATCACAGCTTTTCGAACGCGTATCCTTCGGCCTTGAGGCCGGGCACGATCTGTTCGAGCAAGAAGAGGCTCTCTGGCGCGTTATGTCCTCCGACGTGCATGATGATGGTCGCGCCATCCCTCGCCTTGCTCATGACCGTCCGGACCATTCTCTTGGTATCGGTGTTGAACGGGTCGCTCGGCACGACCGTCCCGTCGTTGATGACGTAGCCTAAGCTTTCCACGAGTGCGTCGCTTGCTTTGTCGTGACAGATGCCCGGGAAACGGAAATACTTGGGTGTCTGTCCGGTGAGCGACTGGATGATTCGTTCGGTCGCTTCAATCTGGGCGGCCTTGGCCGAATCGTTCCCGAGGGCAGTGAGCCAATAGCAGTGCGGGGTGAAGGACGCTTCGTCGTAGCTGTGGTTCTCGAAAGAGAACTCGCTCGTCGACGCGAGGCTCTTCATGAGGTCGGGGTAGGCGACGGCGAAGAGCCCCGATACGAAGAACGATGCGGGGGTATGGTTCTGCTCCAGGTATGCGAATACGGCAGGGTCGTACCATTTCTCGCCCGTCGTGACCGTCTTCTTGTACATGAACTCGTTCATATCCATGTCGAACGTGAGGTATATGGTCTTGCCGGCGCGCGTTGGCGATGATGAAGCGGTGTTTGGAGAAGCCGGGGTCGAGGTGGCTGCGGAGACTCCGGAGTAGATGCGCTCGTTCCCGGTCGTAAAGAGCAGGAATCCTGCGAGTCCGAGGACGAACATGCCGGAAACGACAAGCAATATCGGAATACCGAAGAAGCGATTGCGCATTGCAGTCATGATAGCAGGATATGCGGCAATCCCATGGAACAATCGCCACAAGATCTACAAGAAATATTCGATTTTCTTTCCGTACAACTTCGCGAGTCTTGTAGTCATGCCCTATCATAGTATTTACCTATGCCGGTGCACCGAGACCTGAATCATGATTTCTTCAAGACATGGTCGCCCGAAATGGCATACGTGCTCGGTTTCTTCGCGGCAGATGGTTCCATGATTCGCAATAAGCGCGACGGGCACTTCATCGAATTCACCATTACAGACCGTATCGTTCTGGAAATGATCCGAAACGCCGTTGGCTCCACGCATAAGATTCAGAAACGAAAACGGCAGAGCAGGGCACACAAGGTGCGGTATTCGCGGAGGTTCGTTAAAGAAAAAGACTCGGGGTTTTGAGCTGGTCTTCAGTCATACCGACAGCGTTGCGCTTCATCGAATTATGTATCATACTGGTAAAATTCCGAGGTTGCATCTGCCGCGCAAGCGAATCAAGCTTAAAGATGCGATCCGGGATTTAGGAATGCGGGAGTAGCTCAACTGGTTAGAGCGCCGCCCTGTAGACGTGCAGCTTTCTCGAGAAATCGGGATTGAAACTTTCTGGGATATCGGTGGAGGCTACGTTCGCCGTAGGCGAATATGCGAATACCGAGGGAACCCGCCACACCGCAAAAGTGTGGCGGGGCGCCGTAGAGACTAGATACCGGAACACCTAACGGAATACCCATGGTGAAGATATAGTCCACGCCACTTCGAAAGCAGTGGAAACGTGCACGGCGGAGGTTGCGGGTTCAAGTCCCGTCTCTCGCGCAAAACACATGCCCCGCAAGGGGCTTTGTGTTTTGCGCGAGAGCGCGAAGCGAAGCTTTGCGAGTTGAATGCCGGAGCGATGTGCGGACGGCAGTGATCGCCGCGAGGCTGTGCCCAGACCGAGCTGAGCGGCGGCGAAGCGAGAGTCGAGGGAAAGAGTCCCGTCTCTCGCGCACCACGTGCATCATAATGAAAAAGACGAATCGTCTTTCCGTTTTATCCACACAGCCTCCTCACGGTGAATTCTGTGGTTCTGGCTCGTGCTAGCATTGCCCTGTACGCGAGTTACTATCTAATACCCACTCCCCCGGCGTTTTATGGATATGAATACATACGCAAATTCTCGTTTTGTTTCCGTAACAATCGGCGCCGCCCTCGCCGCGTCCCTTTTTGCTGCGGCGCCGCCTGTCATGGCGGCTTCCCTCACTGCCGCTCAGATAGACGCGGTCACCAATCTCTTACAAGCTTTTGGCGCCGATCCGGCGACGATTGCGAACGTGCAGGTCGCGCTCGAGGGCACCACGGCTTCGGCGACCTCGACGCAAGTCTCGAGCGGATTGTCGAGTTCTGTTGGAGAATCGGCGCAATCCGCGAACGGCAGCGGATGTCCCGTACTCTCGGCCGGGAATCTCCAGGCTGGCTCCACGGGCGACGACGTATCGCGGCTGCAAGCCTTCCTCGGGAAGGACAGAAATATTTATCCCGAAGGGGCCGTTACGGGGTATTTCGGCTCCATGACCGAGGAAGCCGTTCGGCGTTGGCAAGCGGCTCACAACGTCGTGTCTACGGGTACTCCGGAAACGACCGGATTTGGCATTGTGGGCCCACGCACGCGCTCGGAGATGGATAACGAGATGGAAGTGGAATGCGAGGGCGGCGGCGCGGGTAGCACGGAGACTTCAGCGAGCTCTTCCGCGTCCATGCACGAATCAAGTTCCGGCGATCAAGCGGCTTCCTCGACCCCGGAGGGGAATTGAGCGCCAGGAACTCCATCTCGCCCCGTTCGTTCTTGTTTCCGAGTCGATTTCAGCACGCTCACCGATCGGTTCCGGTGGATGAGTTCGTCGTTCCGGATGAGTTCGAATAATTCGTATTCGTTCCTGACGTTCCTCCCGTAGAAGGAGAGGAATGCCGACGCGATCGGGGTCTTCCGCAGGCGGTCGCCTTCCGTATCGAGAAATTCCTGGTATTGCGCGCATGCGTGCGATTCGAAGAGGTAGTTGAGATCGAGCGCGGAACGCGGAGAGAGGATAAAGAGAAAGTAGAGCATCCAGAAATAGAAGAACGAGAAGAGAAACGGAATGAACGTGTGGCGGAAGAATCCCTGGCAGCCGAGGCGCTCTACGATCTGCGAGATGACCACGACGTGCATCGTCTCGTTGTCCTGCGCCACGCGACTGAAGGCATTCAGCTTGGCGAGCTCGATCGCCCGGCGTTCGTCCGAGTACAGGGCGGTGAGGATGGTATACGCCGCGACCTCCCACGACTGGTAGGGGATGCGGGCGATGACTTCGATCGCTTTCAGTTTCGCGTACGAAGGCTTGCGGCCGTAAACGAACGTCCCTGAATGGATGAGAAGCGATCCGAGAAGCCGGGCGATGAACACGCAGCGGTGCCCGTCGAAGGGCTTCGCGTAGGCGGCGCGGAGCGCGGGATCGTTGAGGGAGCGGGAAAGGCTCTCGTCGTTCCCGTCGTCCTCGCTCATGACGCGCGGCCGTAGCGGTCTTCGAGGCGCTTGATGTCGCCTTCGTCGAAGTCGCCGAAGGCTATTTCAAGGCAGACGAGCCCTTCGGGTCCGCCCGTGATGCGGTGCTCCGCGTGACGCGGGCTGAAGAACTGATCTCCTTCGCGCGCCGAATGTTCTTTGTCGGCGATGCGAATCGTGCCCGAGCCTTTGATGACGCGCCAGAATTCGTCGCGATGTTCGTGCGTCTGCAGGCTGATGCTCTCGCCGGCATTCACGGCGATGATCTTCACCGTCGTCTTTTCGTTCAGCGTGAAGCGCTCGAAGTTGCCCCACGGACGCTCTTCTTTCGCGTAGTGCGCGAGGTTTTCCATACGATGCGCCTAGTATAGCGCGCGTGCGCGGGCTATCATACGCGCTATGCACGGCTTCCATCACCTGCGAAAGCGCGCGCTCATGACGCAAGGCCTCGAACCGTTTCCTGCTGAGGGCGCGTGGAAGCGTTTTCTCGATTACCTCATGTACGGCGTCGGCATCCTTGCGCCCGTCGCGCTTGTGCCACAGATACTCCAGATCTACGGCACGAAAAGCGGAGCGGGCGTTTCGCTCCTCACCTGGACTCTTCTTACAGTTTTCAACATGCTCTGGGCGTTTTACGGCGCCGTGCACAAAGACAAGCAGCTTTTCTTCGCGAACGCATTCATCGCACTCTTCGACATCGTCATCGTTGTAGGCATCCTGCTGTACTGAAGGGCATCCGGAAACATCACGGAAATTGAAAGAATGAAAGAACTCCGTTAGTATGCACAGGTGCGCGAAGCCGAGATAGCTCAGTTGGTAAGCGTTTCTTGCACGCTTCCTGCCCGCGCTTGCCTCGGACATGCGTATGAGGACATCCGCATGTCGCTCGGCTCGCTTGGCAGTAAGCAAAGCTTTCTGCCGTCGCTTGCCTCACAAAATGGAACTGCATTCCTTTTTGATTCGGCTCGCTTGGCAGTAGAGTACGTCCATGGCCGGAGTAGTTCAGTGGTAGAACGTCGCCATGGTAAGGCGAAGATCGTGGGTCCGATTCCCACCTCCGGCTCAAAAGGTTCGTCGGCCTGTCCCGTAGGCACCATTCCGATGGTTTCCTACTGGGATTCAATCCCGACTCTCGGCTCCAGAGTTTTTCAACAAAACGACCAAGACAGGATTTTTGATTGGTCTACATTTGCGTTACGATAGGCGCATGAATCCGAAGAAACCGCGCGTGCCCTGTCCCGTGTGTGGCAAAGAGCCTGCACGCTCATTTTATAAATACTGTAGCAATGCGTGCCAGCATGAATTTCAATACCGGATCTATATCGAGCGCTGGAAACGGGGAGACATAAAAGGACTTAATTCGATCGGTTTGGTGGCGGATTCCGTAAAGAGATATTTGCGTGAAAAATATGACAACAAATGCTGCTTGTGCGGATGGTCAAAGGTGAACCCGAAAACCGGCAAGGTGCCGCTCGTGGCGGATCACATCGACGGCAATTGGCAGAATAACCGCGAAGAAAATCTTCGTCTTGTTTGTCCGAATTGCGATGCGCTCGGGCCGACGTATGCAGGACTCAATAGAGGTAGGGGAAGAAAGGGCAGGGCGGTGAGCAAGAGGGTAACCACAGCTCGAAAGCTGCAATGAACGGCTCAATCCGTAAAAAATAAAATTGTGCTATATTTCCACGGTCTGCCGCCCTAGCTCAGTTGGTAGAGCATCGCATTCGTAACGCGAAGGTCCGGAGTTCGATCCTCCGGGGCGGCTCAAAGTAGCGCGCGATCCGAGAGGGCCGCGCGCTTTGCTATACTCGCCCGTATGGACGAGAAAGGGAAGAAACGTTTGGAAGAACTTGAGGCGATGATGGCATCGCCTGATTTCTGGCTCGACAAAGGTCAGGCGCAGCAACTCGTTGCGGAATACCAGGCGCTCAAGGATGGCGGCGGGGGCGATCCGCACGATAGAGGGAACGCGACTCTTGCGATTCTCGCGGGCGCGGGCGGGGACGACGCGGAAGATTTTGCACGCATGCTCCGGCGCATGTATGAGGGCTATGCCGCCGTAAAAGGCTGGGGCGTGCGCGAGCTCCACGCGAATGAGAACGATCATGGCGGCTACCGAAATCTCATGCTTGAAATAATCGGCGCGGGTGCCTACGGGCGCCTCAAGCACGAAGCCGGGGTGCACCGGCTTGTGCGCCAATCGCCCTTTAATGCGAATGCGAAGCGGCAGACGAGCTTCGCGCTCGTCGAGGTGCTCCCGGTCCTGGTCGCGGCCGACAAGGTCGAGCTCAAGCCGGAGGATCTTGAGATACAATTCGCCCGCGCCGGAGGCGCGGGCGGGCAAAACGTCAACAAGCGCGAGACGGCCGTGCGCATCCTCCACAAACCGACGAATCTTTCCGTGCATATCTCAAGCGAGCGCAGCCAGCTCGCCAATCGCGAGAAGGCGCTTGAGCTCCTCAAGGCAAAGATTTTCGCTAAAGAAGAAGCTGAGCGCGAGGCCGCAGCGAAAGGCCGCTCCATCGCCGCCACGACCGCAAACGAGTGGGGGAGCCAGATCCGCTCCTACGTCCTCCACCCGTACAAAATGGTCAAAGATCACCGCACGGGCCATGAATCCTCAAATCCCGACCGCGTCCTTGAAGGCGACCTCGACGAGTTCATAGACGCCCAGCACCAAAATCAGAATGTTGGTGCTGGGCAAGCCGCTGAAGGTAGGATAAAATAGAAACCGACGCATGATTTATTTCGACAAGGTGACGAAACGATACGGGGATACGGCGGCGCTCGAAGGGGTCACCATCTCCGTCGCCCCCAAAGAATTCGTCTCCATCGTCGGCCACTCGGGCGCCGGAAAGACGACGCTCCTCAAACTCCTCCTTGCCGAAGAACGGCCGACCGACGGGAACGTCTTTTTCGAATCGATCGACGTGAACGATCTGCCGAGCTCCGCGCTCCACCACTACCGCCGCAAGATCGGTATGGTGTTCCAGGATTTCCGGCTCATTCCAAACAAAACCGCGTATGAAAACATCGCGTTCGCGATGGAAGCGGCGGGCCGCTCCGACGAAGAGATTGCGACCGACGTGCCCTACATCCTCGAGCTCGTAAACCTTTCCGACAAAGCGGCCCATTTTCCTGACCAGCTCTCGGGCGGCGAGAAACAGCGCATTGCCATCGGCCGCGCGATCATCAATCAGCCGGATCTCATCGTCGCCGACGAGCCGACGGGGAATCTCGACCCTATCAATACGTACGAAGTCGTCGAAATCTTGAAAAAAATCAACGAGCTCGGCACGACCATCATCATCACGACGCACAACAAGGGCGTCGTCGACGCCATCGGCAAGCGCGTGATCACCGTCGACCGCGGAAAGGTGGTCCGGGATGACGCGGGAGGGAAGTACTCGCTATGAGAACGCTCCGGAGCGCGGCTGGTATACTGAACCCATTATGAACTGGATGGTCACGAAGCGCATGCTCGTCGCCGGCGGAAAGAATTTCGCCCGCGGCGGCGCGGTCTCCGCGGCGACCGTGCTCATCATGACCGTCACGCTCGGGATCATCGCCTCCCTTATTTTCCTCTCGGCGCTCCTGTCCTACACGCTCACGACGATCACGCAGAAAGTCGACGTGTCCGTGTACTTCGTCACAAGCGCGAGCGAATCCGACATCCTCGCGGTGAAGGATCAGCTCGAGAAGCTGCCGCAGGTGGCAACCGTTTCCTACACCTCGGCTGCCGACGCGCTCACGGCCTTCCGCGCGCGGCACGCAAACGACCAGCTCACGCTCCAGGCGCTGAACGAGCTCGGCGGCAATCCGCTCGACGCGTCGCTTGAGGTGCAGGCGAAAGACCCGACCCAGTACGAGAGCATCGTGAGCTTCCTCGAAGCGTCTCCGGCGCTTTCCTCAGACGGCACGTCCATCGTCGATCGCGTCAACTACGCGCAGAACAAGGAGATCATCGACCGCCTCGCGCTCGCGATACAAGCGACGCGCTCCATTGGCTTCGCGGTCATCGCGCTTTTCGCCATCGCCTCGATCCTCATCGCGTTCGCGACCGTCCGCCTCGCCATCTACACCGCCAAGGAGGAGATCTCGGTTATGCGGCTCGTGGGCGCGAGCAACATCTACATCCAGGGGCCCTTCGTGGTGACCGGCGTCATCACGGGCGTCATCGCGGCCGCCGCGGTCCTCATTCTCCTGTGGCCCGCGGCTTGGTATGCGGGGACGAAGACGGAGGGGTGGTTCGGCGGATTCAGCATCGCAAGCTACTATGCCGACCACTTCGCGCTCGTCTTTTCCATACTCACGCTTTCGGGCATCGTGCTCGGCGCGGTCGCCTCGGTGCTCGCTATCCGCAAATATCTGAAGATCTAGGTATGTCCCGTAGTAGAAAATGGCATTGGAATACCAAAGCGCCTTCTCAAAGCGACGTACTTGCCGTCGGAGCGTTTATTAAAAATAATGGATGCGCGTCGCGTTAGCGATGCCATTTTTCACTACAGGATATGGCGAAAGAGGGACACAAATACATATTCGTTCTCGGCGGGGTCATGAGCGGCGTCGGCAAGGGCGTCGTCGCGAGCTCGCTCGGCCTCCTTCTCCAGCAAAAAGGGTATCCGGTGAATCTGGTGAAGATTGATCCCTATCTGAACGTCGATGCGGGGACGATGAATCCGACCGAGCACGGCGAGGTGTTCGTGCTTCGGAGCGGACTCGAGACCGACCAGGACATGGGGAATTACGAGCGGTTCCTCGGTCGGGATCTCACAAACGAGGATTACATGACGAGCGGCATGGTCTATCAGTCGGTCATCGAGCGCGAACGCGCGCTCGGCTACGGCGGCAAGTGCGTTGAGGCCGTCCCGCACGTGCGCGACGAGATCCTCGCACGCATCGAAGCCGCGTCCTCCTATAACGGCAGCCGCATCTCCGTCATCGAAATTGGCGGCACCATCGGCGATTTTCAGAATGCGCTTTTCATCGAGGCGGCGCGTGTCTTGAAGATGCAGCATCCGGAGGACGTGCTTTTCGTCATGGTCTCGTACTTGCCGACGCCCGGGACCCTCGGCGAGATGAAGACGAAACCGACTCAGATGGCCGTACGCGATTTGAATTCCTACGGCGTGCAGCCGGACTTTATCGTTGCGCGGTCGAAAGAGCCGGTCGACGAGAAGCGCAAGGAGAAGCTCGCGATCTGGTGCAATGTACGCAAGGACCGCATCATCGCCGCTCCCGACATCACGAGCATCTACGAAGCCCCGCTCAATTTCGAGAAGGACAAGCTCGGCGACGCGGTGCTCGACGCGCTCCGGCTGCCGGAGAAGAAGCGGGCGTCGCTTGCCGCGTGGAAGAAGTTCGCGCTTGCGGCGATGAATGCCAAGGCGCCGGAGGTTTCGATCGCCATCGTCGGGAAATATTTCGATACGGGCAGTTTCGTGCTTTCCGACGCGTACCTCTCGGTCATCGAGGCGATTAAGTTTTCAGCGGCAAAGCTCGGTCGCCGCGCGAAGATCACCTGGGTGAACTCGAAAGACCTCGAGAAGGCTAAAACATCGCGAAGCGATGTTCGCCCGACCGGCCGTAGCGGCCGGTCTAGGGGGGAGTCCGTTGATATGCTTGCGAAATACGACGGCATCATCGTACCCGGCGGGTTCGGCGAAAGCGGTATCGAGGGGAAGATCAAGGCGATACGATTCGCGCGCGAGAAGAAGATCCCGTACTTCGGCCTCTGCTACGGCATGCAGCTCATGGTGATCGAATACGCGCGCCACGTGCTCGGGCTCGCGGGTGCGAACACGACTGAGATCAAGAAGGCCGCTGAGCACCCGGTCGTCGACGTGATGCTCGAGCAGAAGAAGCATCTTTCCGACAATAAATACGGCGGCACGATGCGCCTCGGCGTCTACCCCGCGTACCTGAAAAAAGGCACGCTCGCCCGCGCTGCGTATAAGAAAGAGCTCGTCGAGGAGCGCCACCGCCATCGCTATGAGATCAATTCGAAATACGTGAAGCAGCTCGAGGACGGAGGTCTCGTCTTCTCGGGCACGAGCCCCGACGGCGTCCTCATGGAAATAGCCGAGCTCCCACGCGAGCGGCATCCCTTCATGCTCGGCACGCAGTTCCATCCCGAATTCAACGCCCGCCCGCTCTCCCCGCACCCGCTTTTCACCGAATTCCTCCGCGCCGCCCTCTCCCGCAAGAGGAGGAAATGATTTCTCGGCCCGTGCTATAGTCGGGCTGACGCATGGCAAATATCATAGAAGTACGGAACCTCACCAAGACGTTCGGTGACATCGCTGCGGTGAAGGACGTCTCGTTTTCGGTGGAGGAGGGCGGCATCTTTGCATTTCTCGGCCCGAACGGCGCGGGAAAGTCCACCACGATCAAGATGCTCACGACCCTGCTCCGGCCTTCTTCGGGCACGATGCGCATCGCCGGTCGCGATCCAGTTATGGATCCGGATCTCGTGCGCCACTCTTTCGGTATCGTTTTTCAGGACCCTTCGCTCGACGAAGATCTGACCGCGGTCGAGAATCTCGAGCTCCATGGCGTTCTGTATAACGTGCCGAGAGCGACGCTTGCGACACGCATCGAGGAACTGCTCGCGCTCGTCGAGCTCTCCGACAGACGCAATGACTTCGTCCGCGATTTTTCTGGCGGCATGAAGCGTCGCCTCGAGATTGCGCGCGGTCTTCTCCATCATCCGAAAATTATTTTCCTCGACGAGCCGACTCTCGGTCTCGATCCGCAGACGCGCAACCACCTCTGGAGCTACGTGCAAAAACTGAATGCGAACGAAGGCATCACGGTCTTTCTCACTACCCATTACATGGAGGAGGCCGAGCGCATCGCGAGGCACATCGCCATCATCGACAACGGCGTCATTGTCGCGCAAGGCACCGGCGAAGCGCTCCGAAAGCAGACGGGCACGGCGACGCTTGAGGAAGCGTTCCTCGCGCTCACGGGAAGCAGCATCCGCGACGAGGGCGGATCTCGTCTCGAGACGATGCGCTCGCATCATCAGGTGTGGAGCGGCAGCCGCCGTTAGTTATATGAAAGCCGTCTACATCATGTGGCTGCGGGAAGTGAAGCGGTTCATCCGCTCAAAGAGCCGCATCATGGGCTCTTTGGGCCAGCCGGTCCTATTTCTCATCGCGCTCGGCTACGGACTCGGCCCCGTCTTCGAGAAAGCGGGGCAGGGGAATTATCTCGAGTTCATCGCGCCGGGCATCATCGGCATGTCGATTATTTTTACCGCGATCTTCAACGGCATGCAGGTGATCTGGGATCGCCAGTTCGGATTCCTGAAAGAGACGATGGTCGCGCCGGTCTCCCGCCTCTCGATCATGTTTGGCCGCACGCTCGGCGGCGCAAGCGTTGCGAGCATCCAGGGGCTGCTCGTGCTCGCGATTGCGATCGTCGCCGGCTTCCGTCCCGTCTCATGGTTCGGCATCCTTCCGGCGCTCCTCATCATGCTCCTCATCGCACTGCTTTTCAGCGCGCTTGGCATCGCGGTCGCCTCGAAGCTCAAAGACATGCAGGGCTTCCAGCTCATCATGAACTTCCTCGTGATGCCGCTCTTCTTCCTCTCCGGCGCCCTCTTTCCGCTTGCGAACGTGCCGCCCGCACTCCTCTGGGTCGCGCGTTTCGATCCGCTCTCCTACGGCGTCGACGCGCTGCGGTACCTCCTCATCGGCACGGGGACCTTCCCGCTTGCGCTTGATATCGGCGTCCTCGTCGGCGTGAGCGCGCTCTTCCTCGCGCTCGGCTCGCATTTCTTCTCGAAGATGGAGGTCTAGGAAATGGCGCGGATGTCTTCGGTCAGGAGATCCACGTGCCTGAAGAAATGCGCGCTGCGCGTGTCGCGGGGGCGTGGCAGGTCAATAGAGAAGGTCTTTTCTATGCGCCCGGGGTGCCCGCTCATGACGATGATGTGGTCGGAGAGCTCGATCGCGTCGGGGATGAGGTGATTCACCATGAGGATGGTCATGCCGTAGGTTCTCCAAATCTTCAGCAGGTCCGCCTTGAGGGATTCGGAGGTGATGGTGTCGAGATTTGAAAATGGTTCGTCCATGATGAGGAGGTCGGGAGAGAGCGCAAGCGCGCGCGCGAGGCCGACCCTCTGGCGCTGGCCGCCCGAGAGAGCGGCGGGGTAGTGGTTTTCAAGATGCGCGAGGCCGACTTCTTTCAACTTCTCTCGCGCGATGCGCTCGCGCTCTTTGCGCGGGACACCGCTCATGCGCAAGCCGAACGCCACGTTGTCGAGCGCGGAGAGCCACGGGAAGAGCGCGTAATTCTGGAACACCATCGCCGGGCGCGAAAAATTGCGCACGATCTCGCCGCTTGTCTGCGGCATGAAGCCGAGGATGACGCGCATCAGGGTGGACTTGCCGGCGCCCGAGGGGCCGATGATCGATACGAACGAGCCGGCGGGAACGGAAAGGGAAATGTCCTTCAGCGCGAGCGTGCCTTTTTCCCCTTCGTCGGCGAAGCGCGCCGATACGCGCGAGAGGACGAGGAGCATGTCGTGTGTTGCGGGCATAGGTTATTCGGCGTAGCGTTTGCTGCTTTCGGAGAGGAGCGGCGCCCAGATGAGGCGGTTTACCGCAAAGACGATGACGAGGATGGCGAAGGTTCCGGCGAGCATATCCTCCGTGACGCCCGAGGCGCTCGCGCCCTTGATGAAATCGCCGAAGCCGGCGACGTTCGTGATGATCTCGGCGCCGATGACCGACTCCCATCCGATGGCGATGCCGACGATCGAGCCGGTGAGCATCGCCGGGAAGGAGAGCGGGGCCAGGAAGTAGGGGATGCGCCGGAGCCCGCGTGCGCCGAAGATGGTCGCGGCATCGCTCAAATCTTTGTGAGCGCTTTTAATCGCAGTCAGGACGGCGAAGAGGATGGGCCACACGATGGAACTCACGGCGAAGATGACGATCATCTTGCTCGTGTATCCGAAAAAGTAGATGAAGAGCGGTATGAGCGCGAAGGAAGGGAGATTCTGCAGGATATCGAAAAGAGGGAAGAACACATCGGCAAACGGGCTCCAGCCGACGAGAAGCGCGATCGAAACGCCGATGACGAGCGCGATGCCGTAGGCGAGCGCGAGGCGCAGCGTGGTGTGGAGCACGGCGTCCGCAAGCATCGGCCACTCGACCGCTTTGAAGTACCCGTACGCTACCAACAACAGAGAGACGCCGACGAGGATTCCCATGAGCGCCCACGCCCGCTTGTTGCGCCGCGCATGGGAACGGTGCGAGGCGCTTGTTCTCGGGTGGACGACGCTTCCGATCATGCGTGTATTCTAACGCGTTTTCGAGGCGAATCGCTTTCGCAAAGAGCACAAGCTATGCGCTAAGGCGCGGCTCGACCCGCTTCAGAAGCACGGCATTCGTCGCGACGATGATTGAGGAGGCGGACATAAGAAGCGCGGAGATTTCCGGCCGCAGCGACCACCCGAGCGAAGAGTAGAAGACCCCGGCGGCCACGGGGATAGCGAGCACGTTGTAGATCGCCGCCCAAAAGAGGTTCTGTTTCATCTTCACGACCGTCGCCCTGCTGAGGCGCAGCGCAGCCACGATGTCATACGGATCGGATTTCATGAGCACGATGCTGCCGGTCTCTATCGCCACGTCTGTCCCCGCGCCGATGGCGATGCCGATATCCGCTTGCGCGAGCGCCGGAGCGTCGTTTATGCCGTCGCCGACCATGGCGACGCTTTTCCCTTCGTCCTGAAGCTTCTTTACGTATGTCGCTTTGTCCTGGGGCAGCACCTGGGCGAAATAGCGTTCGATGCCGAGCTCCTTCGCCACGGCGTGCGCGACCTGCTCATGGTCGCCGGTAATCATGAGCACCTCAAGACCCATCTCTTTCAGTTTCGCCACGGCTTTCTTCGCGGAATCGCGCACGACGTCGGCCGCGCCGATCACTCCGGCAGCCTTTCCGTCAATCGCGACGATGCTGAGCGTGTTTCCCTCGGCGCGCAAGGAATCAATTTCTTTTTTGAGCGGCGACAGATCGATATGGTGTTGCGTCATCAAACGCTCGGTACCCGCGATGACCGCTTTGCCGCGAACCGCGGCACGCACGCCGTATCCGCTTACCGATTCGAATCGTTCCGCATTCTCAATCGGCACCTTTCTTTTCCGCGCTTCCTCGATGATAGCGAGACTGAGCGGATGATTCGAGTGCTGCTCCACCGCCGCTGCGAAGCTGAGCGCCTCGAGGTCGCTGTAGGGAGCGGCGGAAACTATTTTTGTCACTTTCGGTTTTCCCTCGGTGAGCGTGCCCGTCTTGTCGAGCACGATGGCGGTGAGGCGCGATGTGTTCTCCAAGGTCGCTGCATCTTTTATGAGAATGTTGTGCTTCGCGCCGAGCCCGGTGCCAACGGCGACCGCCGTCGGGGTCGCGAGCCCGAGCGCGTCCGGGCAAGCGATGACGATCGCTGAAATGGCGAAGGTAAGCGCGGTGACGAATGTCGCTCCGGCAAGCACATACCACCCGAGAAAGGCGAGGATGCCCGAGCCGATAGCGAGCACGACAAGCCATGCCGCGGCTGTATCCGCGATGCGCTGTCCCGGCGCCTTCGAGTTCTGCGCGGTCTCGACCATTTTGATGATCTGCGCAAGCACGGTCTCCGAGCCGACTTTCGTCGCTTTGAATCTGACGGCTCCGGTGAGATTTACCGATCCTCCGACCAGGCCGCTGCCTGGGGTTTTGGAGACGGGGACGGATTCGCCGGTCACGAGCGATTCGTCTACCGAACTCTCGCCTTCGACGACCTCGCCATCAACGGGTACTTTGTCTCCCGGGCGTAGCGCAAGGATGTCGCCTTTCACGATTTCCGAACTCGGTATGATTTCTTCTTTTCCGGCTCGGATGACGTGCGCCTGGGGCGGCACGAGATCGAAGAGCGCGCGGAGCGCGTCGGAAGTCCCGCGCCGCGACTTCATCTCCATCCAATGCCCGAAGAGGACGAAGGTGACGAGCATCGCCGCCGCTTCGTAAAACGCCTCTCCGCTGCCGGTGAAAGCGAGCGCGATGCTGCCGAGATACGCCGCGAGCACGCCGGTCGCAATCAGCACCATCATGTTGAGCTTGCGGGCTTTGAGCGAGTAGTACGTGCCGGTGATGAAAATCGACCCCGTCCAAAAGACAATCGGCGTCGTCAGAAGAAACAGCAGTATATTTTTTGGAATGAATGAGGGGAGGGAGGCGCCAAACAGCATCTCGCCCATGCTTGAGTAGAGGACGATGGGGATGGTGAGCGCGAGCGAAATGAAAAAGCGCCTGCGCATGTCTGCCTCCATCCGCTCCGCCATTTGCGGATCGGTCATCGCGGCTTCGTGGTCGTGGTGGCTTGCGTGCCCCGTGTCGTGGCTGGCATGCTCCTCGCGGTAGGGGACCAGGTCCATGCCGCAGGCGGGGCATTTGCCCGGCACATCGCGGAGGACTTCGCCATGCATCGGGCAGACGTAACGGGTCATGGAGTTATTCTACAGCTTCTCTGGACGTTTGCGCCGGATGCTAATTTTGTCAGGAGACTGTGGTTCATTTGCGCGAGAAACGTCAAAGGCCGAATACTTCGCCTTCGGCGAGCTCATGAGCGTCCTCGCGGAGCGGCTGTTCCTTGAGGAAAAGTGCGATGACGAACGCGAGGGCGGCAAATGGGATCGTCCACCAAAAAACGTCGCGGAAGCCAGCCGCGAATGCTTCGAGAATATTTGCAGCAGCCGCGGGCGGAAGATTCTGTATCTGCGCGACGCTCATGCCGAGCGTTATGGAGAATCCCTGGATCCCCTCCGGCACGCGCTCGGCGAGGTGCGCGCTGAAGCGTGCGATGAGCACCGCGCCGAGGATGCTCGTGCCGATCGTGCTGCCGATGTTGCGGAAGAACATGATGGTGGAGGTGGCCGCGCCGAGATCTTTCGGATGCACGGCGTTCTGCACGGCGATCGTCATCACCTGGAGCGATGAGCCGATGCCGAGCCCGGTGACGAACATCCAGACCGACAGGATCCACTGCGACGTGGAGACGTCCGCATGAGTGAGGAGCCAGAGGCCGTACATCGTGAGCAGTCCGCCCACGATGGGGAAGATGCGATACTGGCCCGTGTGGGAGATGATCCGTCCCGATCCAATGGAGGCGGTAAGGAGGCCGAAGATGAGCGGGAGCATGAGGAGGCCGGAGGTCGTCGCCGAGTATCCGCGCACCACCTGCTGATACTCGGGCAAGAAGACGATAGCCGAGAACATCGCCACGCCCGAAACGAGCGAAAGCAGGGCGGAGACGCGGAAAATCGAATTTCTAAAAAGAGAAAAAGGAATGAGCGCCTCCGACCTTTCTGATTCCCACCACACGAAGAGCCTTCCCGAGAAAAGGCCGAGCGCGCCGAGAGAAAGTATCGTGAGCGAGTTCCACGGATAGACGGTTCCGCCCCACATCGCGACCAGGAGCAGGGAGATGATAGTCGCGGAAAGGAGCAAGGCGCCTCCGTAGTCGATCGTATGCTCCCGATGGTGCTTGTGTTTTGGAAGCCGCGCGTAGATGGCGGCGAGCGCAAGCAGGCCGAGCGGGATGTTGATGTAGAAAATCCATCTCCACGAGAGATGGTCGGTGAAGAGTCCTCCGAGAAGCGGTCCGAGCACGCTTGCGATTCCAAACGTCGCGCCGAAGTAGCCCTGGTAGCGTCCGCGCTGCCTTGGGGGAACGACGTCTCCGATGGCCGCGAGCACGAGCGACATCAGTCCGCCGGCGCCGAGCCCCTGCACCCCGCGGAAAAGGATCAACTGAAGCATGGTTTGCGCCGCGCCAGCGAGCGCCGATCCGATGAGAAATATCACGACGGCGAAGGAGAGCACGCGTTTGCGGCCGTAGAGGTCGCTTAGTTTGCCGTAGAGCGGCGTCGAGACGGCGGTCATGAGCAGATACGCCGTCACCACCCAAGACAGCTCTGAGAGCGCATTGAAATCGCTCGCGATGCGCGGCAGCGCAGTCGAGACGATGGTCTGGTCGAGCGCCGCGAGCATGAGCACGAGCATGAGCGCGCCCATGATGATCATGATGTTTTTGTGTTCTGTATCGGAGAGGTGTGCGGGGGAGGGCGGCATGAAATATTCTTTGTGCAAAGGGCCATTATATACCAGCCGCGGCGCGGCGCTTCATGTTGAATAAACCCTCCCGATGCCGTATCTTCTAAGAATCACGACGTTGTCGTGCCATTGCCAGATCATCTAATGGTAGGATGCGACTCTCTGAAAGTCGTCATCTTGGTTCGAATCCAAGTCTGGCAGCCAAGTCGAGCACAACACGTGCGCACGAGTTCGTCAAGGGTCTCGGGCGCGGTTCCCCGCGCTCAGGACGCGTTCGAGTCGCAATCCCGCAGCCAAGTCGTGCTAGGTTATCGCGCTCGAGACGCGTTGGAATTCTCATCCAACACCAAGAGAGGATGCGGAAGCCGTCGAGCGTATCTACGATTTGTATTGGGAGGGCGACTTTAGAGAAAAGCTTTCAAAGAAACTGGCTGATTTTGTAAACCACGCTTCGGAATCAGTAAAGCAGGAATTTGGATATTTCGTTGCGGAGGAGAATGGAGAAGTCGTTGGAGTGGCGATCTTGAGGAAAGCGCCCGCATACATCCGCACCTTTGCCAGTACCGGAAATCCGGCGGAACTTTACATCCTTGCCGTGAAAAATCCGGGCTGCGGAATCGGGAAGGCGCTCGCGGAAGCAGTGCTGAGTGAAATGAAAAGCCGCCATTACACGGAGGCGGTTCTCTATAGCAGCGAAGCCCATCGGAAGTCTTGGGGATTTTATAAGCACACAGGTTTTGAGAGAGTCGGCCCGGCAGCGGCTCCTAGCGGGGAGCCCGGCTTCATTTGGCGGAAAGTATTTGAGTAAAAGTACGAACGCCTCTCAAGCCGCAGCCGCGGAGCGGCTGCGGAAATGCCAGTAGATGATGAAGCTCAGGATCGCCGCGAAGAAGCACCAGACGGAGGAGAACGTCTCGATGTAGAACCACCCCGAGATGATGAACGAAAAGAAGAGCGCGATGCCGAAGATGTTCAGCAGTTTATGGCTTGATACGAGACAGGATCCGCACGTTACGAGGAGGTAGAGTGCGAGCGTGGTGAGTACGTGCGGGTGCGGGGTGTAGTATGCGACGCAGTGGTTCACTATTTCTGCCACGTTGGGCCCGGTAACGATATAGAAAAGGAAAAACAGTCCCACCAGAAGACCAAAGAGGGAGAAAAGACGCAAAGCTTTCTTTCGAGCGGGGTCTGTTTCTATAAGGAGGAGTGCCCAGGGAACAAACATCGGCCACAGTGCTTGGGAAAAGATTGAATACGCGTATACGGCGATTGTGTGAATCGGCTCCACGCCGAAGGAAAGCCAGACGACACCATCGGTGAGCTGCTGGATGCCGAAGATAAGCGGAATGCTCGCAAGCGGAAGTTCCTTTTTCGTCTTTGCTTGCGACATAGTGAGGGCGCCCGTTGCCGTGAGCGCTCCGCCTGCTACGAGGCTTGCCGTTGCGGAAAAACACATGCGGCGATTGTAGCGCACCGCTCCCCAATTGGAAATTCGCCCGTATATTTATGCGCGACGAAATAAAACTTTATCGAAGATATCTACTGGTTCGGTAAAGACCTCTCAATTAGTCGAATACGACAAATACTTGACCCATCGAGTAATATTAAGTAATATCAATTCGGATTAGCAAGCAGAGGTTCGTTGAAAACCTTGAGAAGGAGGCAAGTTATGAACAAGCACGACATCTTCAAACAAATCAAAACAGAGTTGGAAAAGACTCTCGCTAACACCGAGAGACAAAGGAACGAGTCTCAACACGAGGCGAATCAGCACAAGGGCCGCATGCAATCTCGGTACGATACCTTCAAAGAAGAAGCACAGATGATGGTAGCGGCGCATGAGGTGCGTATGGCCGAGCTGCGAGCTTCTCTGGCACAAGTACAGGCCGTACTCGACCGTCCTTCGGTGTTCAAGCCGACCGATACGATTCGCGTAGGAGCCGTCATCGCCCTTGAAGCGAACGATGGGACAAGGCGTCGGCATGTTTTGTCTCCCACAGGAGGAGGGATTCAGGTTGTTTCAGGCAGTACAGAATTAATGGTCATCACGCCGGACTCTCCGATCGGCAAGCGGCTGGTCGGTTTGAAAATGGGAGATGAGATAGAGATTGATGTCGGCGGAAACAAACGAAACTATCAAATTGTGGAGGTGGAGTGATGAACATCTTTGTCAGCATCAATCTCGGTAGGGAAGATTTTTTCGATAAACGACAGCGAATAGCAGAGGAGTTGCATCTTGATCTAAAAAATCCTGAAGTGAGAAGGAAGTTTTATAAATTCTCACTCGACCTTCTTAAAAACCATGAGTGGAAAATAGCATCGGCACGCTCGTTGCGTCAGCTACAAAAAGAGAAGAATATTCGACGTGCGGAGGAAGAATACACTCGTGTTTTAAATGAAACGCTAGAGCATAAGTGATGCTATACTTTCGCCATGGACACTTCTTTGGTCGCTGCGAAGGTGCTCGGAATCTATCTCATCATAAGCGGATTCTTCCTTCTCTTCCGCGGGAAGACGATTCCGCACCTGCTCAAGGATTTCTTCGGCCACCCCGCTATTGTGTATCTGACCGGCGTGATACTGATCTTCCTGTCGACGCTTCTGCTCATCGAGCACAATATCTGGGACGGCTCATGGCGCACGGTCGTTACGGTCTTCACCTGGCTCGTCCTCCTCAAGGGGCTGGCGTACATCTTCGTGCCCGAGACGCTTCACAAGATGGCCAGCAAGAAAGTTCTCGAATCGGTGAGCTACTTCGGCATCGTCGCGATTGCCGTCGGTTTATCGCTGTTCTACCTCGCGTGATTTTCGTATGACCAAGTCAGAAGGGGAGCTGCCGCTCGGCGTCTACGAGCACTACAAAGGGAATTCCTACGAAGTCATCGGCGTCGCAAGCCACAGCGAGACCCTGGAGAAACTCGTCGTGTACCGGCACCTCGATGACGACGGCGGGCTATGGGTGCGCCCGCTCGCCATGTTTACCGAGCTCGTGGAAGTGGGCGGCAAGAAAGTCCCGCGTTTCAGATACACCGGTAAAACCGCATAGCCGCTTGAAAGCGAAGCTCCCAAGCTTGATCACATGAACAAATCTCTTCTCACGGATATAACCGATTACTATCAATTACCGACCGCGGCATCCAATTTAGAGCGTGTGGCAAAAGGCGTATTGAGCGAGAACTACGTAATAATGTCTGGACGCGACAAGTTTTTCCTCAAGAAGTATCGCTTTGATAACGAGCAGAAAATAAAAGAAATCCATCTCGCCAAGCAGTATTTTGCAGACGGTGACATCCCAGTTATCTTGCCGCTGCGCACCCGCACGCAAGACACATTCTTTCTCCATGACACTAACTACTATGCTCTTTTCCCGTTTGTCGCAGGAAGGCATTTGGAACGAGAGGCATTAACCAGTCAGGCCATTTCTTCGATGGGGAAGATGCTTGCGCGGATTCACCTACGCGGCAGAGACAGTACTCTTGCAATCGAAAATACGTTCAACCCGTGGAACAAAGAGATTTTCCTTGCAAAAGCGGCAGCCGTTTTAGAGAAAATCCCACAAGGAGCGGCCGCATCGGATTTTGATATGTTGGCGCTTCGAAGCGTGCGTCTGAAAATGGAACTCGCGACACAAAACACCACGACCTTCGACTCACTTCGTCTTTCAAATGACCACCTGCTCCATGGCGACTATCTTGACCACAATGTCTTTTTTGATGCTCAGGACAACGTGGAATACGTTTTTGATTTCGAAAAGACTCAATACGGGCCTAGGTCGTATGAACTCTTTCGCTCGGTTATGTATAGTTTGCTCAGCAGCGGGACAACAAACGGTGACATCCGGCGCGCCGAGCTCTATCTGAGGGCCTATCTCGAATCATATCCAATGCCAGATGATGAAATCGAGCGCGGTCTCAGGGCATACTATCTGAAGTCAATTCATAGTATCTGGATCGAGCACGAACATTATGTTTTAGGGAATACTCGTCCCGACGTTTTTCTGAAAGCCGACCTCGAACGGATTTCTTTTTTTATCCGAGAACCTCAATTATTTGACCAACCTCTTCACACAGGATAAGCATTAGCAGTATGTCTGAAGAAATTACAGAACTGATAGGAAAAGAGGAGGGGCCGACGAGCATCATTCTCGCCGGTATACACGGCAATGAGCAGTGCGGGGTCGAGGCGCTGAAAAAGATTTTGCCGAGCCTCAAAATAGAGAAGGGAAACGTTCTGTTTGGCTATGGAAATCCCCGCGCAATCGAGGCAAATAAGCGGTACACGGAGACTAATCTGAACAGGATGTTCAAAAATAATGAGCTGCTCTCGAAAAAGGAGAAAGAAAGCTACGAATATCAGAGGGCTCAATTTCTAAAAACCTATTTGGGCAAAGCCGAGGCACTTTTGGATATCCACGCAAGCTCCACTCCAAACAGCAAGGTATTTGCGATTTGCGAAGCAAATGCAAAAGGGATTATAGAATACTTGCCGGTTGATCTGGTCGTTTCCGGATTTGACGATGTACAGCCGGGCGGAACCGACTATTACATGAACAGCATCGGCAAAGTCGGTATCTGTGTTGAGTGTGGGTACTTGGGGAGTCCTGAATCGATCAAAACTGCGGAGGAAAGTATTTTTGCCTTTCTTAAGGCGAGAGGACACCTGTCGAATGATATTGCGGCGAAGCGGCAATCGCATGTTCGTATGTATGATTTGTATTTCACAAGGACGGATAATTTTACTTTGTCGAAGCCCTTTGCCGACTTTGAAGAAATAAAAAAGGGCCAGGTCGTTGGCACGGATGGAGGGGAAGAGGTGAAAACTGGGAAAAACAGTGTCATTCTTTTTGCTCGAAACCGGGGACGAGTTGGCGATGAGGCATTTCTGCTTGGCGAAAAATGTGGCAGCGGATTTTAAAACTATGGAACAGACTCAAAAAGATCAGGTAGAGAAAGCTGGTGCCATAGTATTGCATCATGATGATTCTGCCCGAGTAGCCCTTATATATAGGGCGAAAGAAAAGGATTGGTCGTTTCCCAAGGGACATATCGAAGCCGGCGAGACACCAGTAGCGGCCTGCATAAGAGAAGTTGAGGAAGAAACAGGCTTAAAAGTGGACGTATTGGCTCAGCTACCAGATAATGCATATCTTCACAAGACAGGTAAGAAAATCGTTACTCACATGTACCTTGTGCGTTCAAAAGGGAAAGTTTCTTTCCGCCATTTCTTTCCACCGTATCCGCAATGGTCATCTCAATCAGATTCAAATATCTATCAATCTCTCCCCACCGGTTATCCTGGAAGGATAAATAATCGCAAGCTTCGTAGTAACCCTTACTTGTAGCAAATATTTTGTATAAATTCGTGTAGTCTGAATAATTAGTTTCCATATAATTTTTCTTTAAGAGATGGGCAGAGGATCTCAAACCAACCCGAGAAAAAATCTAGTACTTCGTAATTCTCTTTTTCCATTGCCGGAACAGTTCCAAGCATAGATCGTATTGTTCTTGGTAGCTCAACAAAAATTATAAGTAGTATTTTTCTTATATTTCCGCGCTGAATAAGTTCTTCCATTTCTTTATTTCGACTTTTAAGTAGATCGCTTATTCTATTCGGGCGTTCTTTGATTTTATATTTTTTAAGGTAATTAACGAAGTCATTAAACTGCAACATCATTCTTCTGACATGTTCTACTGTAGAGTCCCACTCGTAGTCTCTATGCGATACACCGAAACTCAACAACAAAGCCAATCTTGTATTTTCTGAGCCGGCCTCTTTTGCTAGTTGGGATAATGTCATTCCATATCCTTTCGAAGCAGAATCTATTCGTCCGTTCTTAGTGATTGAGCCGAGAAAGAAATACTCGCGCGTTGACAGATGAGATGGCAATAAAATTACTTCCGCATATGTTCTCTTCGCAACCCAGTTTTGTAAGTGTCTCTCCACAAAAAATATATCGGCCGGCAAAATCTCCAGTGCTTTTAAATAAAGTTCGCCGGCAGCGGGTGAAACATCATTGTTAGGATTGTTCATTTTGTACAAAAACTCTCTTAATAGAGTTTTCAATCTTGACTTGTTGGTGTTTTGTTTTTTCAGATAGGGATATATCGTGTTAAAAATACTGAGAAATTCAGCGTCAAACATTGGGTCTATGGTTTGTTCGTTAATACGCGTGCCGATTGAGTGTGTTCTTTCGAATGACCATTCTGTATCGAGTCTCTTCAGAGATTCCGCAACCATAGTTTTTGCCGAGCGTGGAGTAAATCTTGTTTCATTCAATCTTTTTGCGGCAGATTCTTTGAATGAATACAGAGGATAATTCAATGATTTTTTATGGTTGTGAGTCGTGATAAATCCCTCATCTTCATAAATATCGAAGACTGCTCGGACAAATTCCTGATAATATATATCCATCGTATTAAAATATTCATCGTAATCACAACTTATCTGAATATTTTTTAAGTCATTCAGAATCACCTCGCTGAAATAATCTAAAACGCTGATCGGTTCGGACAGTCCCTCCAGCTCCTGTTTTGGTACGTTATAGAATTTTAAAAGTAGTTCCAACGTCTGTTTGTCTGCCGAAGTGAGTAGTTGTTCTTGTTTAAATCTTGATATTGCTGAGGTAAGTTTAAATACAGTGGAACCGCTATAGTGCATACAAACTGGGAATCTGACAGTATGACCTTGTTTTCGTTTCCATCGGGCCCATACATCTGCCAAGGCAAAAATTCTTGCATGACTAAGACTTAGTGGACACACAGGATGCATGTGTGCGATATCAATAAAATATCTCTTTTGATTGCCCATAACTCACGAAAAGAAAGGTCTTATTTTTTCAAAAATTCTTTGATGCCCCATTTCATTAGGATGGATGCCGTCATCCGATAACAGCCGGATATAGTCAATCGTTAACCATTCATCAATGATACTTAAAAGTCCAATCTTGTTTTCCTTGCATATACGATCGATAATTTTCTCGTAAGATTTTATTTGTTCATTCAAAAAATAAGCGTCGCCTGCTGGTATCGTTTTCCCTTCATCAACTGGGGTTAAACCGACAAAAATAATGTGATCGGTACACTTTCGTGCATTCTCAATAAGTAGCTCGATATTGTTCTTGAAGTCCTCTGTGTTTGTAATGGAATCGTCTCTGACTTTGACGCTTTTTGTATCATTGATACCCGCTGCGAAAATGATGGATGAATGGTCGTTGGGGTATATTCTTTTACATCTCGCTTCAGCTTCAGTTGGAAACCGCTTAACAATTTCGTTGGTCGTCTCCCCCGGAATGCTCAAATTATGGACAAGAGTGAAATCTTTGTCTTCCCGGTCAATATATTGAGACAGCAAAAGAGGCCACGATCTAATTTTCTCAACTTTTCTTCCAGCCGCAATGCTATCTCCAAAAATTAGTATGTTATGCATAGTTTATTTAGTCCAGATTTGAACTCAAGAAACCGCAAACTTATTCGTAACAATCGCAGTGTAGTACAAATTTTTAAATACGTAAACACCTCGTTAGGGATGCCCCAACCAGCAGTATTACTTAGAAGCTTTCTTTTTTGCTCTGACTTTGGCTGAAAATGCTGCCACCTCTTTTTCAGTCATAAGCGGTACTGAAAAAGTCCGTGCTACTTCTCGAATGCGATTATCAGCCGCTTCTTTTTCTGATTGGTCAGAAATCATGATTTCGAATTCAGCATGATAACCCCAATCCTCACTCCACTTAAGAGCTATTTCGATCCCTTGGTATTCATAGTTTGTACGTTTTTGTGTGCCGCTGATTATTTGGTCCGGAGCGCTAATGCCAGCGCAGATATTCTTCATCGTCTCGAACGAGTCCTCGGGGAAGGGAACTTCAAATTCCTGGAATGACGAGCCTGCTCCAAGTGGATTTAGCTTCAAAGACAGTTTCGCATTACCTTTTGAGATATTTCGTACAACCTTCAGGAGCTTATCAGGGAAAATATAGTAGGAAACCTCTTTATCGTCAGCCCCCAACAATGTTGCCTTTCGCGCCAATTTCTCAGACAGCTCCTTGTAGGCTGCTTCGGTGAGTACTGCGCGATGTTCGATTTCGTACATAAATAGTTATGTACCATTATAAGGGGGCTATGAGCCAGGAACCAGTACCGAAACCCCTCGTTCTGGTTGGTTTTTAGGCCCATTACTTTCGCGAGCAAGCGGGGCTTCTGGGTGGAGTACAATGAGTGGGCGATATGATGCCGCTGGATCGGAATGAAAGCTACTGGCTCCTTGATGACGAGCTGGTGGAAGCGGCGCGCGCCTGCGGCGCGCGCGAATTCTCGACCTATCCGGATTACGGAGAACTGAAGAGTGCGCTTGCGGCGTACGCGGGCGTCGGAAAGGATCAAGTGCTCGTCGCTCCCGGCTCCGATGCGGCGATAGAGCATATCGCCCGTGCGTACGCGGGCGGGGGCGGGGAAGCGCTCTTGCCCGTGCCGACCTTCTACGGTTACGAATCCATTCTCGACCGCGTCGGCGCAAAGACGATCGCCATCCCGTATGAGGAGCGGGATGGCCGGTTCGCGTTTCCGCTTGCGAAAACCGTGAAGGCGCTTGAGAGCGGTTCGGCGAAAGTGCTTTTTCTCTGCCATCCCAATAACCCTCTCGGCTGCCCTTTGTCGGCGCAGGATATTTCCGAGCTCGCCGCAGCCGCCCGGGGAAGCAAGACGCTCGTCGTCTCCGATGAAGCATATTTTGAATTCTCTTCCGGGGCGACGTTTTTGCCGCGCCTCGCCGAGCTCCCGAATCTGATCATCACCCGGACGCTCTCGAAAGCGTTCGGCCTCTCGGGCGCGCGTGTCGGCTACGCGATCGCCGCCCCGGACATTATTAAGAAAGTGGAGAAGCTGATGCTGCCGTGGCCGGTCGCGCACGCGAGCGTTCTCTCCGCGCTCGCGCTCCTCGCACGCACAGACAAAGTGAAAGCGCGGCGCGAGATCGTCATTAAGGAGCGCGGAAATTTTATAAAAAAACTACAGTCGCTCCCCGGCGTTGCAGCGTATCCTTCCGAAACGAATTTCGTCCTGATGCGCGCCTCGGGTGCTGAGCGCGTCCGCGACGCGCTCCTCACGCAGGGCATACGCGTCGCGCTCGGTGAGCCGATGAGCCGTTTCCCAGAGGCGAAAACGCTCCTGAAAGACACACTACGCATCGCCGTGCCCTCCCCGGCCGATTCAGTGGCCGTCCTCGATATCCTCAGGCGTCTATTCACAAAGTAGAGCTTGTGTGGTAGGGTGCGCCCATCATGCGCCCTAGCCGCTCGTCGGCCCGCGTACATAAAAAGACCCCTGCACGGCCTCGGTCTTTCGCAGTGTCTCCCTCTTTCATCGCGAAGCTGCGCATCAGCGAGAGCGCGGACTGGTCGCGCGCCACTCTTTCGACGATTTTCAAACGCTTCAAGGAAGCCTGCAAGAACGTTCCGGCGTACCGGCATTTTCTCGAGCGTCTCGGAGTTGATCCTTCTTCCATCCGGACCGCGAAGAGCATCGACCGTATCCCGGCCGTCAGCAAGGCGAATTATCTGCGGGTACATCCCTGGGACAAGCTCTGCGTGGCCGGCGCCCTTGCGAACGAGCCGCTCGTCCTCACCGCGACATCCGGTTCGACCGGGCAGCCTTTCTACATTCCGCGCACCAACGACGTCCATGATGCTGCGATGGTATTCCACCGGCTTTTCATAGAGCGCAGCGGTCTCGACAAGTCGAAGCCGACGCTGGTCGTCGTCGCGTTCGGCATGGGGGTCTGGATCGGGGGCGTCCTCACGTATGAGGCATTCAGCCGCATTTCGGAGAGCGGATGGCCGCTTTCGATTATCACTCCCGGCGTGAACAAAAAGGAAATATTCGAGGCGCTCACGCACATCGGCCCCGCATACGAGCAAGTCATCCTCTGCGGCTACCCGCCCTTCGTAAAAGACCTCATCGACGACGCGCCCGAGCACGGCATCAATTGGAAGCATTGGAACATGCGCGTCATCTGCGCCGCCGAGGCGTTCTCCGAGCATTTCCGCGAATACCTGATGCAGAAGACGGGCATGAAAGATCCGTATCGCAGCGTCATGAACATCTACGGCAGCGCGGAACTCGGCACCATGGCGACCGAGACGCCGCTTTCGATCCTGCTCCGCCGCCTCGCTCTGAAGCACGAAGCGCTCTACCGGAAGCTGTTCAGCGAAGCGCACCGCTTGCCCACTCTCGCGCAATTCATCCCCGACTTCACTGCATTCGAAGCGGGGAAGGGCGGCGAAGTCTACGCGACCGGCGGAGCCGTGCTGCCGCTCATCCGCTACGACATCGGCGATCAGGGCGGCGTCTTCTCCTATGCCGACGCCGAACGGAAGTGCAAGGAGGTCGGCATCGATCTTGCCGCCGAGATAAAGCGCGCGAGCATCAACGATACGGTCATGGAGCTTCCGTTCGTGTATCTCTACGAGCGCGCGGATCTCTCGACGAAGCTCTACGGCGCGATCATCTTCCCCGAACACGTGAAGATTGGCCTCCAGAATCCGGCGCTCGAAAAGTTCATCACAGGCCGCTTCACCATGACGACCGAGAATGACGCGAAGCACAATGAGTACCTCGAGATTAACATCGAGCTCCAGCACGGTGTGAAAGACGGCGAACCGATACGCGCGGCCCTCGTCGAGAGTATTGTGAAGAGCCTTTCGGCATCAAGCGGTGAATATTTGAACAACTATATCAATATGCGTGAGCGTGTCGTGCCCCGTGTCGTTTTCTGGCCGCACGAACACCCCAAATATTTCCATCCGGGGATTAAGCAAAAGTGGGTCATCCGTCAGTAGCCGGCGTGTTAGCATAGGGGGTATGGAAAACACTCTTGAAGAGCTTCGCGCCGAGAAAGTAGCGTCGACGCCGACGATTTTTGACCTGTCGCAAAGCGACGAGCGAATTCGTTTTGAGGCTCTCGTGAAAGAAGGAGCGATCAGGCAGGTTTCGGACGATTACGAGGAACAGCAGCGCGAACTTTTTGGTGTTAACAACCCCTCGCGTGTTTACGCCCCTGGTTTTGAGGAGGCATTTCAAGAATATTTCCACTCGCTTGCCTCCGAGAGGTCGCTTTCCGAGCACGGTCGCTGGGCCTATTTTCCTTGGCGCTATCTGGCGGCGCATATCTTACCTGAAGACGAATATCATCTTGTCCGCACGGCGCGAAATCAGAATCTCATAACAAGGGAGGAACAGGAGAAATTTTATAACGCAAAAATTGGCATCGGCGGGCTCTCGGTCGGCTCATCGGTTGCGTTTGCTATCGCGCTTGGTGGAGGTGGCAGACGGATGAAGCTTGCTGATATGGACCATCTCGCTCTTTCGAATACGAACCGCGTTCTCGCCGGTGCCGATCGCCTCGGCATGCTGAAGGTCGAAATGGCTGCGCGTACGATCTATGAGATAAATCCGTACGCGGAACTCGAGCTGCATTCAGAAGGACTCACGCCGGAGAACATCGACGACTTTTGCGCCGATCTCGATATCGTTATTGATGAACTCGATAACCTTTCGGTTAAATATCTCATACGCGAGCAGGCAAAAAAGCGCCGCATCGCGGTCGTCATGGCCGCGGATAATGGCGATAATGCCGTCGTCGACATTGAACGCCAAGACAGCAACCCGCAGCCGGAATTTTTCCACGGACGCATGGGCGAGGTTTCGTACGAGACGCTTTCAAAACTTGATAAATTTGGTATCGGTAAGATGATTACGAAATTAGTCGGACCGGAGAATGTGACCGAGCGCATGCAGCAATCACTCATGGAGATGGGGAAGACCATCGTTTCCTGGCCGCAGCTCGGCGGCGCGGCGCTCGTGAATGGCGCGGCCGTCGCGTATTGCGTCCGCAAGATTTTGAATGGGCAGCCGCTTGAGACGAATCGCGCGCTCGTTTCACTCGATGAGAAACTCGTTCCCGATTACAACTCGACCGAAGCCGTCGCACGCCGGAAGAAAGTGTCCGAAGATTTTGCGAAAGGGTTCGGTCTATGATTCCAGGCATCTCCCCTGATCTCGAGCGCATTCTTGAAGCAGGGAATAGCGCTCCTTCGGGCGAGAATTGTCAGCCGTGGCGTTTTGTCGTTCGTGGCAATACGATTTCAATTCATCTTCTGTACGAACGCGATCAGTCAGCGTACAGCTGGGGCCAGCGCGCATCATATCTCGCGTGCGGGGCCGTCATAGAGAACGTGGCCGTCCAGGCATCCGCAGAGGGATACCGAACGGACATCCGCTATTTCCCAAACCAAAATGACTCATGGCATGTTGCGGATATTTTCTTAGAAAAGGACGGAAATATCAGAGCCGACCTTTTTGTCCCGTTCATCAGCAAACGAATCACGAATCGCAAGCCGTACGCAAATGATCCGCTTACCGGCGAGGAGCGCGCGGCGCTCTTTTCCGCCGCCGCTCAAGCCGGCGGGGACTTCTCCCTCGTCGAGAAAGAGGGGGACATCAAACTTCTCGGCCGTATCGGTTCGACGAACGAGCAGGTGATGCTTGCGAATCGCTCCCTGCATCAGTTTTTCTTCAGTCATGTGAGCTGGACGAAGGAAGAGGACGAGCAGAAAAAGGTCGGTTTCTATATCGAGACACTCGAGCTGCCCCCGCCAGCGAAAGCGATGTTTAAGGTATTCCGTCATTGGCCCATCATGCGCATCCTTGGTGCACTAGGTTTCAATCACATCGTAGCGAAGCAGAATGGAGTAACGAATGCCGCGGCCAGTGCCATTGGCGCTCTCATGATTACGCAGACGGAACCGCTCGATTTCGTGAAAGTGGGACGCGCGGCAGAACGACTTTGGCTTGCCGCGACAGCTCGAGGGCTTTCATTCCAACCGCTCACCGGCGTCCTGTTCTTTAAGCTGAAGATCGAAGGCGGTGAAGGCATGGCCTTTGCTTCGTATGAACAAAAACTCATCATGGATGCATATCAAAAAGCCTCCGAAGTATTTGATTCGGGAGGGAAGCATATCGCGTTCATGTTCCGTGTCGGGCATGGCGATGCGCCTTCAGCACACGCCGTTCGATTTCCGCTCGCAGAGGTCGTGGAAGCTGTTTGATAAGGGGATTTTAATTTCAAAACCATGGAACAGACTCAAAAAGATCAGATAGAAAAAGCTGGTGCCATAGTATTGCATCATGACGATTCTGCACGAGTAGCCCTTATGTATAGAGCGAAAGAAAAAGATTGGTCGTTTCCCAATGGACATATCGAAGTCGGCGAGACACCACGAGCGGCCTGCATGAGAGAAGTTGAAGAGGAAACAGGCTTGAAAGCAGATGTATTGTCTCAGTTGCCGGATAACGAATATCTTCACAAGACAGGTAAGAAAATTGTTACCCACATGTACCTTGTACGCTCAAAGGGCGGCAATTTTGTCACCGAACATCCTGAAGATAAAATCGAATGGGTTGCTATTCAAGAGGTCAAGCATCGACTTGCTTACGATAATTTAAAAGATTATTACAACAGCGTTTTGCCATTGATAGAAAGCGGTAAGAAAATCTCCCGTTTCAGATACACAGGAAAGACTAAATAATGGGTGAATTTAATTCCTGTCCCCCAAAAGAAACAAAAATATCTGTAGACCTTTTTAATATATAAAAAAACGCCCCGAGATTTCTCTCGGAGCGGCTAAGGTTGAAAAGAACAAGTCACGACTTCTCATCAAGCATAGACCGCACGGTCTCGATGAGCCTGTCTTCCATGACCTCTTGTTGATCTCCGGTTAGCAGGTTACGCACGACCACCATATTTGTTCTCATGTGTTCGTGAGTAGCGATGACCACGATTCGAAACCCGCGACGATTTGCGAAAGACATCTGCTTATTAAGCGGACGACTCTCCAAATATATCTCCGCGGGAATTCCTGCCGCTCGAAGACTTGCTGCATACGCAAGATAAGACGCTCGGTACTCGGCGATTTCCGGCGTTGTTACAAGGACGGAGGACAAGGTTGTCGCTTTTGCCGGCAGCAACCCCGCCTTGATGAGTCGCAAGAGGAGCCGAGTCACGCCGATAGATATACCGACGCCAGGCAACTTGCGATTCGTGAAAACACTTGCGAGGTTCTCGAATCTTCCGCCGGAAGCGATACTTCCGATATTCGGATGGTCATCGAATCGAGTCTCGTACACCGTGCCGGTGTAGTAATCGAGCCCTCGAGCGATTGAGACGTCGACACGGAATCGTTTCTCAGGAACTTTGAGATCTCGTACGGCCGCAACCACTTCGCGAAGATCAGAAACTCCAGCACGAAAGACCTCGTTCCCTTCCATCTGGGAAAGGTGCTCCAGTGTCTCATCGGTTGGGCGTTCCTCAGTAAACAGCTTAAGCAAGGTGTCAATCGCCGATGTATTGACGCCGATGCTTTCAAGCGCTTCCCTGGTTCGTGCCAGCCCATCTTTTTCCAGGCGATCGACAATTCGTAGGGCATGAGCCACAAGCTCCTCTTTCTCGATTCCCACTGACTGAAAGAGTCCCTGGAGTATCTTTCTGTGCCCGATACGAATGGTGAATGGCCCTATGGCTAATTCGGTGAAGATGCCTGCGATAATCGCAACCATCTCCGCATCGTGGAGCACAGAAAGATTGCCGTCTCCAATGACGTCGATATCGGCCTGTGTGAACTGCCGGTATCGTCCATCCTTAGGCCGTTCCCCTCGGAATACTGGTCCGATAACGTAACGACGGAACGGAAAGACGAGTGATCCTTGATTCGCCGCGACGAATCGCGCAAGCGGCATGGTTTGGTCGTACCGAAGCGCAAGATCTTTCTCATCGGTCGGCGCACCCGGCGTCGGATTCAGTAGTCGCAGGCCGTAGACTTGATTGCGAATCTCGCCTTCGGATTTCGCAAAGAGCACCTCCGACCGTTCGACGAGAGATGTTTCGATTGGTACATAACCCGCAAGTTCGAAATGCTTGCGGATTATCTCGAGCATCCGCCTTAGTTCAATGGCTTCTGCGGGTCCGAGTTCGGGGAATCCGCTCGGACTCTGTAAGAGCTGTTTTTGGAAGTCTGCCATGGGATAATCCTCCTAATCATACACATCGTCGAGCAGATTGCTACGACGAAGATATTCGAAGACAGCTTTCCCATCCTGTAGAACTTCGGGTGGCACGGAACGCCGCATCGTCTCGGGTTTCCCCGGGAAAAATGATACTTTGTCTGCCGTTCCTCCAGTTCCTGAAACAGGAAGGATTGACTTCACTCGGGCATCAGATTTCTCGTTGCATTTCAAGATGTGAGCCACTTCGACCATGGTGCCTGCTCGGCCGCCTATAATTACGACCGCGTCAAGCAATTTCACGTAGATAGCCGATTCATCCCCCCACCGACTTTCGCCAATGGATGGGTGGACGCATACCGACAAATCAAGCATACCTTCTGGCAGCATGTTTTTCGCTTTCCTAGCCGCCGTGGCCGGATAGACCCCGATGGTATAGAAACCGAGTTCATGTGCCGTCTGCGCAGCGATTCTTGGTACGCCCCACGCTGTTCCTCCTGTCAATACAGCGATGTGGTAACCCCGGAGAGGTAGCAGAATGTCGCGTACGATATTCGACACGTACTGGTCTTTGACTCTCTCTACGATTGAAGCAACGCGTTCCGGCTGCTCGCCGGAGTTGATACCGAATTCTTGTGCGGTGTGCCGCACAGTTTCGATAAGAAGGGGGTTATCGTCCTCCGAACCTCCTGAGAAGGCGAGTACGAACTTAATCCCACGTTCCTGTTTGAACGCCTCGACTGACGGAGTGAAGTCCGTTTCCTTTCCACCACCGATATGAAGTATCGGAAGTGGAGGGATCTTCCCATGAATGTTCATCTCGCACCTCCTAACTTTGTGGTTTGGTTGCCTCAAAGAACATCATCTACTGAAGCTTTTCTGGAAGAAACCCTACCATAATTTTGTAATTTATGCAATTAAATGCTATATATGCCGTATGAAGAATACTAATATACTGTCATTCACTGATGTCGCAAAAGCGGACAGCAATGATAACAACGAGGCTCTTGTAGACGTTCGCACATATAACGCATCAATTAGAGCAGTCTATGAGAAATCTGATATGATTCCATATACTGGCAATAGTATTTTTGTGCGTGATACTTTGGCAAAAAAACTTGCGGTGATAGAAACAGAGTTCTCCAGAATTGGCTATAGTATGCAAGTCGTATATGGTTACAGGCATCCAGAGATTCAGGAAAAGTATTTTGAAAAAAGGAAACAGATTTTGCGACTCAAAAATCCGACAGCATCTGAGATTGAGCTTGATGAGTTGACTCATCGGTTTGTAGCTGTCCCTTCCGTAGCAGGACATCCAACCGGTGGTGCTGTTGACGTAACTCTTGTAAAGACAGACGGAGCATTCGTGGATATGGGAACTAAAATTGCCGATTTCAGCGACGTAGAAAAAATAGAAACCTTTGCCAAGGATCTTACTCCAACACAAGTAGAGAACCGGCGCATCTTGCGTGACGCAATGATAAAAGAAGAGCTTGCCCCTTTTTATGGGGAATGGTGGCACTTCTCTTACGGAGATAGAGAATGGGCGACTTTTTATGGAAAGTCGTCATCCCTCTACGCCCCGATTGATTTCAAGAGATAAAAAAAGTCCGCTATATGAGATAGCGGACTTTTAATTTGAAGAAAGGGTGGTAACAAATTACCAGCTTGTGATCTAGGAGATATACTGCAAAGCTTCCTCACAAGATCCAAACAAGTAGATTCGTTCCAGACTCTGAGATTGGTTCACCTGCACTTGATCAGTTGCGGACACATTTTGCGAACCACATACCACTTTCGACCCTATCCGTTCATACATATGCCGTGAGTTGGATCCTTTGGCGGCAGTACGCATGAAGTAGTGACTATCACCACGATCCAGTATGCGCAACAGTCTCATCTTGATGAGTCCATACCCGATTCCCTGCCCGCGACAGGGTATGGAGACACCGAGTTCAGACATGTACCAAGCATTCTGAAGATCAATTTCGATTACACCCTCATGTTGTTTTTGAAGCAGGAATTTTCTGATTGATTCTGACGTCGCCCGAAATGGCAACGCACAACCGAACCCGATCACTTGTTCTTCTTTGAGTGCAAGTATCACTATCCCATTCTGGAGGTGGGAAGACCAGACGTCTTGGTAAACTTGCTCGTCCGTATATGTTTCGTAGTACGGAGAGCCACCAAATGCTTCTTGGTAGGTCTTGCTAAACCCATGGAGTAAGTTGTCGTCTGCGCCCGTTACTTCCAGAAACTTAATTCCATTCATGAGTGACCTCCATCTTGCTTTTGAGGGTAACAGATTCTGGGGTAATCAGTGCAACGATCATTTCGCCGGTTGGCTGAATGATCGAAGACGTACCTGTGATCTTCGCGACTGCGATAGTGCCAGAACCACACGACTTCTCATAGAAGAATGTATCAACATCCTTGACCCATACGACCGGATGCATTGTGATCGCCGATTCCGTGCCGGTAATCCATATCACACCCACCGCGCCACGATTCTCAAGACCGAGTTCGCGGACAATGGAACGATGCTGCTTTTGATATGTTTCCGCATCATGTGGGAATGGCTTCCGCATAACCACGTGAACAATCCCCCCCAAGTCCACGACAGTTACCTCTTCTCCACTTGCAAGCTTGGTGGGGCGCACATCGATAGACATACGAGGAAACACACAGCTAACAACAAAGTGCGTCGCACCATTTTTTTCGACGAGACCACCTACCGTGCCGTCGTAACCAGATACGGTAAACGAAACTCGGCCTCCATCCTCCTGCAGTTTTGAAAGAAGCAAGGCAGCAGATCGTGAGGCGTTGCCACAAAACTCACCGCCAGCCATTTCAAAGTGATTCAGGCTTGGGATAAGAAACCCTGCCTGCTCCGAACCGAGTGATTCGGTTTCCTTACCGAGCAATTTCCCTTGCACGGCATATTCTTCTCTGCTCAATGGCCTGTCAATGACTTTGATGGTCGTCCCATTCCCGCCCGCGGCTGTGATGATGTAGATTTTGTTGTTCATGATGCGTCCTCCTTAAGGTTGACCATTCTTTATGTAAGCCCATCTCAGAACCTTCTTTCTTTGTTTGAAAGAACAATGTTCGCCATTTCTCTGGGCAAGCAAACAAGGGCCCTCTCCAGTTACGGAGAGGGTTGACTTCATGCGGTATGCAGAATTACATCAAGGCAACCCCCTCTGTGATTGGATCTAAAGTGTCAATTAGATATTTCAATGACCAATCTTATTAATGATTGCTCTGTAACCGCCGCCCTTCCCATGTAACCATTTCGCCACGCGCGCAATTGTCGTTGAGCTCAGACCAGTCTTTTGCGCAATGGCCGAGTAGGAATTCTTCCGAGTAAGCATTACTGCTGTTTGTAATCTCTTCCCAAACTCGGTGATTTCGTTTTCGGTCATCAGATCTCGCAAAAAGTGTTCAGCCTCCTCCTCTGTTTTAATGGCCAAGATTGCTTGGATTAACATCTTGTTTTCCTCGCTTCTCCAGTCCATATGCCCACTTTAGTAAAGTAAAGTGATTTCGTCAAGTAGGGTGAAAGAGGTCATAGCCGCCACTTGTCGAGTCGCTCAGCAGAAGCCGTGCTTCTAAGCTATTCAGAAGTTATCTCACGATTGAGGCAGTTTGGTTTATACTACCAACTATGAACTTGAATTCAGAGCATCTTCGCGGGGCGGGGAAGCGTATGTCCCGAAAAGAAGAAATCGATGCCGCCTTGAAGAAGCTCGCGGTATTCGAGGCCGAGAATTCCGACGAGAGCAAGGCCTATGCGATTCGAGAGAACATCGCTTTCATGAAGGCGGCGCGGTCTCTGCCGCGGTACCTTTGGTGGCTTTTCACGATCGCGCCGAAGCTCGACGGCTCGCGCCTCTTGGAGCTGACCGATTTCCCGGTTGAAGAGTGGGACATAGCGATGCATGAGCGATTGATAGAACTGCAAAAGCGCGAGCGCCCGGGGCTCATCGCGCCGCTCGCGAATGCCATAACCGAATACATGCGAAAAGAGCAGCGAGACTTGATCATAGCCGACCTGGGCGCGGGCGGCATGGAAGTCGACAGGCAAGTGGCGGAGTGGGCGCTCAAGACGAATCATCCATACGCGCTCACCATCGTCGCGGTCGACAAATCGCCCATCACGCGCCGGATCGCCGACAAGAACCTGAGAGGACTCGCGAGCGGCGCGGAGATAATCGAGACAGGCGAACTTTCCATGGGCGAGCTTGAGCGGATGCGTAAAGACGCGACGAAGAAAATCCTCATCGTCATGTGCACGAATGACATCTTCGACCTCGACCGGAAATTCCATCCGCAGTATTTCGATCTTGTCTACCATTCGCTTTTCCGCCACCATCTGAATGCGATTGAACAGGAGAAACTGGATCGCGTGATTCAGGCAATCGGTAAAAATCATTTCGAATTTGACGGGTACAAGAGCTGGATGCACGGAATCATCCAGTCACTATTTGCTTGGACATCGCCGATATTTTTGAATGGCACGATAATCTCCATGGCACGCTACAAAACTAAGGCAAAAGCAAGCCAGGGAAGTGGGGATGTCTCGTACTATACTAATACCGCGCACTACCTAAGGAAATTTTGAGTCATGACCAGCAATCAAATTTTATTGTCCTTCGGCGGTCTTTCATTGATAAATTTCGATCTTCTTTCGGTCGGGATCGCTGTGGCGGCAATCGGTCTTTTAGGATACACAATCTATGCGAATAATACCGCTAGCGTAACGAATCGCGCGTTTTTCTTTTTTTCCGCAATCACCATTTGTTGGAGTATCGTCAATTATATCAACTATCAAGTAACGCAGCCGGTATTAGTACTCTGGCTATTGCGGTCCGTCATTTTCTTTGGAACATGGCATGCGTTCAGCTTTTTCAGATTCCTCTACGTTTTTCCGGCTAATGAGAAGAAATTTCCCAATTGGTATCGTCTAATCTTAGTTCCATGGATTTTTATTGTTGCGGCGCTTACCTTGAGCCCATTCGTTTTCCCGAGTATCGCTGAAATCTCGGGCGGAGGAGCGGTTTCAAAAACTGTCGTGGCCTGGGGAATTTTTCCTTTCGTTCTGACGGTGATAGCTCTCATTCTTTCCGGATTTATTATGTTTATCACCAAAATGCTAAGAACATCAAGCCACGAACGCAGCGCGTACAAGCTTATTCTCATCGGAGCGGTGCTTACGTTTTCGCTCCTAATTACATTTAATCTCGTGCTTCCAGGCATTTTCCTTAATGTCCGTTATATACCTCTCGGGGCACTATTTCTTTTGCCATTCGTCATGATGACATCTTATGCAATCTACCAGCATCATCTTTTCAACTTGAAGGTCGCAACGACGGCATTCCTCGGTTTCATGGTGACGGTCTTCACCTTCGTCAACGTCTTGTACTCGACGAGCATGAGCGAGGTCGTCATAAACATCACGGCATTCCTCATCGTGCTCATCGGGAGCATCAGGATCGTGCGGGATACGCTCAGTCTCAAGACGCTCTCGGAGGAGCTCTCGCAGACCAATGAGCGGCAGGAGGAGCTCATGCACTTCATCGGGCATGAGGTGAAGGGATTCCTCGCGAAAGACGAAGGCGCGTTTGCAGCCATTTCGCAGGGCGATTTCGGCGTGCCGCCGGACGGGATGAAGCCGTTTGTCGATGCCGCGCTCGCGCAGTCGCGCAATAGCGCGCGCTCGGTGACGGATCTCCTCACCGCCTCAAATCAGAAGAAAGGGACGGTGTCGTATGCGAAAGATCCGCTCGACCTGAAGCCGCTCGTGGCGGAGGCGGTGGAAAAGGCGAAGGCCGCGGCCGAGCAGAAAGGGCTCACACTTTCCTTTGCTGCCGACGAAGCGTCGTATCCGATGATCGGAGACAAGGCGCAGCTGAGCGACCACGTGCTGCGCAATCTAATCGACAATTCGATCAACTACACCCCCTCGGGCTCCATCGAAGTCTCGCTCAAGAAAGAGAACGGAAAAATCATTTTCGCGGTGAAGGACACCGGCATCGGCATCACCGAGGAAGACAAGAAGCGCCTCTTTACCGAGGGCGGCCACGGCAAAGACTCGCAGAAGGTAAACGTCCACTCCACCGGCTACGGCCTCTTCATCGCGAAGAATATCGTCGAGGCCCACGGCGGCACCATCCGCGCCGAATCCGAAGGAGCGGGGAAGGGCTCGACCTTCATCGTCGAGCTTCCATCGGTATAAAGAAAATGATAAATGAAAATCAAGTTTCATTCACGAACTATTACGTTGTCCTGACTGCATACAACGAAGAACAAACGGTGTTAGAATCTTTTCTGTCTATAAAGAAAGCGATTGAATATTCTCTTAAACAGCATTCAGAATTGGTAAATGTATCGGTTGTTTTCTGCCATAACGGATGTACAGACAAAACGCCGGACATCATATCTGACATACAAAAAAGATATTCAGATAATAAGATAACGATAAATGTGTTGCTTTCCCCGAAAGGGAAAGCAATAGCGCAAAATACTTGTATGCGGCATATACGTTCCGACTATGTGGCCGGCTCCCCCATTGTATTTATTGATACTGACGTATTGATTGATGAAAAGGTTATTGATATTTTCTTGTCGCAACTCAAATTGCATCCAAATCTTAAAGTCGTTGGATCTCACCCTATACCGATACCCTACGAAGGCAATTCATTTATACGCAGCTTCTGGCACCACGTTCTTAACTGCAGAGCATATTTCCCAAAGTCGGAAGTGACGGTGCACTTTGCGCCGGAATTTCATCCATATGCAGATACGGATCCTCAACCGATAGGTGCTAAATATGAGAAGCGCTCGAGGTTCTAACAACTATGCTTGAGGCTGCCTCTTGCGGCGCGGCCATCATTACGACTAAATGTTGTGGTATGCCAGAGTTCATCAGGCATAATATAAATGGCGTTTTGGTCAGTGAACACGACTCGTATGCTCTCGCGAGAGCGACGATTCGTTTACTGGAAGAACCGCGAATCAGAAAAGGCCTTGGCAAGCAAGCCCGACACGATATTCAAAATTCTTGGACTTGGCAGAAACGTGTCGATGTTTTGTTGAAGGTCTATAAAAAATCAGCTATCGGTAAGCACGTTATAACCCCAATTTAGTTTTCAAGTGCATGACGATTCTTTCCCCATCCTTATTTTGGAGCTGCTTAACAAGTTGAGTTAGTTCATCCACAGCAACAAATTTCCTCTCACTGGTTTCGAAACCGTTCTTGAAGGGAATAAAATCTTCTATCAGATCTGCCCTACAGAAATACCGTGCTTGAAGCATTGATGAATATGGAATGCCGTCTATATTAAAATCAACTTTTATAGACCCAAAAGGTTTAAAATCTCTTCCTGTTATTTGAGCCTCTTCTAGTAATTCGCGCTTTGCGCACTCTAGAGGGGATTCGAGAAGTTTTCTCCCACCACCGGGTAGACTATAAAATTCTTCCTCCCCATCCTTTACGATGCATACCTGTTTTTTGTCATTAACGCAGAACACCATCACTGAGGTTATTATTATTTCTGTCGGTATTTCATCTGGAATAAAAGTGAAGTGTAATTGGAGATGTTGTTTGATCGCAGAATGTACCTCTTTGTATATTTTTAGCAGAGGAAGATTATTCTTTGAGAGGTATTCTCGGACATTCGAATGTGAAAAAAGTTCTCTTTTTAAAGAAACAGATGGAGGTATTTGCTTGCAATAAGAATAGCACACAGGGGAAACTTCATGTGAAGAAATAGCACATCTCCTCTCGCTTTCATGGGAAATAAATCCGATCATGGCAACCGTATCTACTGATACACCTGCTTGTGCATAGGTGTATTCAATTAAAGTTGATTGCCAGTCGTCATTTTTGTCGGTCTCACCTAAAATTGGTCCCCATGTACCGTTGCTATTTTGCACCAGAATCACCTCGCTTCCCAAGTGCACAAAATTCATTGGCTGACGTATTGAGGAGTTCTTCGGCAGCTTTTCTGCTTTCGTGAATTTAATGTTAGTAAGGTTGTTATCCATAGGAAATATCATTACTGACGGTTACTCCATCGCTTCTTCCTCAAAGAAGGTTATTTCTTCTTTAAGCAACCCAACGAATTTCTTGTCCTCAAGTAAATCAATGGGGATTTCAAGAAAATCGCCGTACTGCGATTTGTGCTGGCTTTCTTTTTCATTATTGTAAACGTCCCAGCACACCTTATACAGAGTCCCTTTCTTGAAACTAAAGTTCTCTTTCCTTACTCTTTTTGCGATTATACTTAGGTTTTTAAGAATCGCGTATACTAAACTATGGGTTAAGACGATACTCAGTATATTTTTTGGGAAAATCCGATCTCTATTTTCGTATCCGCTTACGATAGCTTTGTATATTCGAATATTAGAATCAATCTGAGATTCTCCAAATCGTGTAAATTGACCAACCAACTCTGGATACTTAGCAGTTCCGTCCTCTTTAACTATTGGATCGCCATACCGATAATTAGGATTGTTCTCTGTAAAAGATTCCGTTATAAAAGCATCCCATGCGATTTGTAAAATGTCATGACGATCTCCAGACATGTAATTTTCTGGGAGAATAAATTCTCCATGGTCTAAATCAGATAAATAGACACTAGGAGAGAGAATTATCTTTAAATGGCTGTCAATACTCCTCAGTTTCTCGCGCACCAATTCAGCGCTTTCTGTAGCTCGGTTTTTTGTCGAAGAAAATATTATTATTGCCTTCGCCCCTCGTTCTTTGGCATAGAAAGCAATCCTGTTTGCCACTTCCAATGCCGCCTGTTCTTGCCCTGCTTCAATACCGGAATCACGATTATTTCTTAAGTCATTGATATCCTTTAAATGCCTAAGGAGAGTAATTTTATCTTGGGGAGGCGTTTCTTTCGCAAAGCGTTCCATCAAAATGCATTGTACATTAAGATTTATGAGAGAGTAAGTATCCCGTGAAGGACACCGGCATCGGCATCACCGAGGAAGACAAGAAGCGCCTCTTCACCGAGGGCGGCCACGGCAAGGACTCGCAGAAGGTGAACGTGCACTCCACCGGCTATGGCCTCTTCATCGCGAAGAACATCGTCGAGGCGCACGGCGGCACCATCCGCGCCGAATCCGAAGGAGCGGGGAAGGGCTCGACCTTCATCGTCGAGCTGCCCATAACGAGCTCTTCTGTGGTATAATGGCGACATGTATACGGCCATTTATAAAAAAGTTCGCTCAGGCTATATCGCCTGGGTGGAAGAAATTCCCGGCGTCAATACGCAGGGCGCTTCAAAAAAAGAGGCGCGCGAAAATCTTTCAGACGCCCTTTCCGAGTTTCTTCTTGCCCGCCGCGAGTTCACAAAACGCGAACACGCCCGTGATGGTTCAGTCGTTCGAGAACGATTTGCGGCAGCCTAGCGCATGAAGCGCACGGACTTCGTCCGACACTTGCGTTTGAGCGGGTGTCGGTTCGTGCGGGAAGGCGCAAAACATTCAGTGTTCCTGAACCCGGCGCATGATTTTATGAGCACGGTTCCGCGCCATAATGAAATCAATCCATTTCTTGTACGTAAGATCTGTAAAGATCTCGGCATCTCCGCGCCACAAAAGAAATAGAAATACGGTACGATGAAGAATCGGCTACGGCCTCTTCATCGCGAAGAACATCGTCGAGGCGCACGGCGGCACCATCCGCTCCCAGTTATTGACAGGAGCTCCAGGGAAGCTACCATTTCTTTTGGACTGTCCTCCGCTGCGGATTTCCCAAGGCGCGAGACAAAAATGATTGTTGGAAGGAGGTGAGTTTCATGAATGGTAAGGAATCCTCGGACTCTCGGGAAAAAGAAGCAGAAAGAGAGGCGGCAAAAGATTCTGCAAAAGAGTCGCCGATGGAAAGGGCGTACAACAACTCGAGAGCAGAAAAGGAATCGAGTTCTTTATGGGACTTAATCATGGGGAAATAACGTCCCGTGAGAATCCCATAATGTGGCATCTGGTTGTAATGCCAGATGCCACGTTTCTGATTGTTACTCCGAAAATTATTTTATTTACTCAAACGCATGTCATCACGTGATGAACCACATATTTCGGAACGTCAACTTGTAAAAGATGCGGTTGTAAATCCAGCTGCGCGGCGACGGCTCAAGCAAGAACTACTTGTTCACGTTACTCGCGCGACGAAAGAGCTCATGCAAAAACGAAGCATCCAAAAGTCCCGAGAACACGAACTGATTGATGTGGGAATGGAACCCTTCGATCGTGTTTTTAATATCTATCTGAAGAAC
>JAGWIS010000008.1 GCA_028866135.1 Patescibacteria group bacterium | reverse complement strand
AAGAAGCGCACCGAGAATATGAACTCTGCTTAAAACTCATTTCAAAAACTCCGCTCCGGTATGCCGCGCGAAAGGTACGCCGTCTTTTTCTGCTGAAAAAGCGGCTCGCTCTCGCCCCGTCGGGCTCCGAGAGCCCTTTCGCGCGGCATACCCCTCGCGTCGCTTACGTTTTAAAAGGGTTCTAAGCCGCCTCTCCCTCGGAGAGGAAATCTCCGCCGAGCGTGCCGATTTCCTCGAACGGTATCTCGCCGGCGAGCGCTTTCAGTATGGCGTCCTCGCGCATCGTGAGCATGCCCTCCGAACGGGCGGCGGCGTAGACTTTCCCTTCGACCGGATCCTTGAGCACGACCTCCTCGAGCTTCTTGTTCATGCGCAGTATCTCGAAGACGGCGGTGCGGCCGCGCGTACCGCTCGGACAATCGGCGGTCTGGCCCGCGTGGTAGAACTGCTTGAACGCGGGCAATTTGCGCCGATATGCTTCCGGCAAATCGGCGAACTGCTGTTCAAGCGACAGCCTGACGCTATCGGTGATCGGGAAAGGCTTGCCTGCCCCCTCGCAAATCTTTCGGACAAGGCGCTGCCCGATGACGGCGACCAGGGTCGGCGCGATGAGGAACGGATCGACGCCCATGTCGATGAGACGCGGGACAGCGCCGGCGGCGGTGTTGGTGTGTATGGTGGAAAAGACGAGATGCCCGGTGAGCGCGGCCTGCACCGCGAGCACGGCGGTCTCCTTGTCGCGGATTTCGCCGACCATGATCACGTCCGGGTCCTGGCGCAAGATGGAGCGCAGCCCCGTCGCAAACGTATAGCCTATTTCCGGACGCACCTGGCTCTGCGCGACGTCCGGAATCTGATATTCGACCGGGTCTTCGAGCGAGACGACGTTCGCGGTTTCGCGGTCGAGCTCGGAGAGCATCGCGAAAAGCGTCGTCGATTTTCCGGAGCCGGTCGGACCCGCGATGAGGACGATGCCGTACGGAGCTTTCATCATGGCGCGCACCTCCGCAAGATGGTCTCCGCTGAGACCGACCGACTCGAGCGTCGCCGTCGCGTCCGACTGATCGAGGATGCGCATCTCGACTTTCTCGCCATTTTCTGTCGGGAAGGTGGAGACGCGGAAGTCGATGCGGCGCTTGTCGACCGTCGCGGAGAAGCGCCCATCCTGCGGCTTGCGCTTCTCGTCGAGGCGTAGCTTCGCGAGGATCTTGATGCGCGCGACGACGGCTTCATGCACTTTCGCCGGCAGCTCGAGCGAGGTGTGGAGCTCGCCGTCCACGCGGAAGCGGACGCGGGTGCGGGTCGGCGACGGCTCGATGTGGATGTCGGAGGAATGCCCCTCGATCGCGTAGCGCAGGATGGTCGAGACGATTTTCGTCACCGGCGCGTCCTCTTTGAGCGCCTCTTTGGGGCCGCCGAGATCGAGCGTCTCCTCCGAAAGGGCGAGCGGCCCTTCCGCAGGCATTGCGCCGGCAGGCGCCCGCGTCCCTCCCGCAGCGGGCTTCGCCGCCGTATCGAATTCCGAAAGCGCCCTGCCGACCTCCCCGGAAAGGTTCTGGTACGCGTCGATCACGCGATCGAAGTCCTCCGTGCTGATGAGGAGGATCTTGTACGGGATGCCGATCTGCCCCGAAATGAACTGGAGTGCATCGAGCGCCTCGATGTTGTCCGGATCGGTGATGCCGACCTCGAGCGCGCCGTCGACGATAGCGAGCGGGACGAATCCGTAGTGGCGGGCGGAGTCGATCGGGACGTACCTGAACACTTCGTGCGACGCGGGAGGATCGCCGAGCACCCTTGAAGGGATGCCGTACGCCTTCCCCGCCTCCGCAAGCGCATCCTGAAGCGAAATGCCGCGCGCGGCGAGCGCATCGCTTAACGGATGCTTCTTCGCGAGTTCTGCCTCGACTTTCGCGCGATCGCTTGCGGAGAGGAGGCCTTTGTCAGTGAGTAAGGCGAGAAGATTCATTACTCATTTTCCGCCCGTGCTCTGGATGGGAGCGAAGGGATCGAGGCGTCCGGCGGATTCGGGGGAAACCTGCGTCGTGATGTCGACGAGCGCGTTAAACCGCGGATCGGAAAAGATGTCCACCTTGAACGCGATGGGGAGCTGCCTGATGAGGGACTGGAAGCGCGTCTCCGCGGGATTCTCCGCCACGCTCGTCGTCAATGCCGGCTGCTCGGAGGTGCCGGTGAAAAAATACCAGTAGGCGCCTACCGCGATGACGAGGATGGTGATGATGGTCGTGGCGTTGGATTTCATGGTGGGTATGCTCTGTAGCGTTAGCGGAGCCAGAAGAGGCGCAGCTTCATCTGGTAATTATAGACGCCCGTGTCGGACCCTCGCACGACGACGTCCCGTACGTCGAGGATGCGCTGGCTCCTCTCCACTCCGACGAGGAACGACTGGAGCGCCGCATACGTGCCGACGGCGGAAAGCGAAAGGTCGATGGACCCGACCGGATTCACGCGCGCGGTGGGCAGCGCGGAAATGGCTGACGTGCCGGAGGTGCTTCCGTCGGCGGACGTCACGTCGATATTCGAGAGAGAGAGGCCGGAACGCGCCGCAAGCGCGTTCAGGTCGAGGATGAGTCCCACGTTATCGACCGAGTCCGGCAAGAAGGTGGAGAGCCGCGTGAGGCTTGCCGGATCGATGGCATTTCGCGCGGCGGCGAGGGTATTCTGCTGCGCGATGTACGCGCTCGCCGCCGCAAGCGCCTGGTCGTCGGCGGCTATGGCGTTTCCGGTCGCCGCGATGGAGCCGGTCCATGCCGGCTGCACGTACGTGAAGAAGATGCCGAAAGCCAGCATGAGGGCGAACAGGGGAAGTACGCGGTTGCTTATCATGGCGCGGTAGTGGTCGAAGCGCTTCCCGAAGGAGCGGCGGGAGCCGCTGCGCTTGGCAGGGCGGGCGCAGACGGCGAGAACGCGATGAGTTTCGGATCGAGCATGGCGGAGAGCGCGAAGGAGACGGAGCCGTCCTTTGCGCTCACTACGATGTTCGAGAAAATAGCGTCTTTGATGCGTCCATCGGCGGCGAATGCGGAGGAAGCGGCCGCGAGCGCATTGAAGCTCTTGGCGACGCCCGATCCCTCGAGCTTCGCCTGGCCGTCGTCATTGACCGCCAGATGGAGCGTCGTGAAGCGGACCGTACCGGGCATCAAAGTCTCGATGAGCGCGAAAAAATTCGAGAATGCGATGTGATTCGCAAGGAGCTTTGACCCGGAATCGAGGCGGTCGCGCAAGCGAGCGAAGTTTTCTACTGTCGCCTGATCGATCGACGCCTCGGCTTTCACGAGAGCGGCATCCTTCCCAGCCTGATTCCCCGCGAGGATGCGGCCATAGATGAAGACGCCGATCGCGAGCACGAAGACGATGCCGAGGATCGCGTAGGAAAGGATGCCGAACACGCCGGTGAAGTCGAAATGGAACCGGCGCGGCACGGCGCCGGAGGGACGCGGGACGAATGATGTGGGTATCGTCGGAGGAAGCATTTCGTTTCAAGTATACCCCGCGAGATGACACCTTTCTGCTCGCTGTCTGCTTCCTTGTGGACAGCACCCGCCAGCGAGCGACTCTGTAACGCGTGGAGAAGTGTCTCGCGGATCAAAACACCCGGCCCCGATCAGACTTCGTCGAGCTTGCGGAGCGCGAGGCCGACCGCGACCGCGAATTCGGGACCGATCTCTTCGAGCACCGGACGCATGAACGCCGGCGCCTCGGTCTTCTTGAAGGGATCGGCGACATGCACGTCAATCGAGAAGATGCGCTTCGCATACGCACCGAGCTCCTTCGTGATGCCCCCGCCGCCGGTGAAGATGATAGACGTGATGGATTTCTTGTGGGCCGTTTCGTACTGCATGAGGACTCTCCGCACCTCGGAGAAGATGCGCGAGAAGACGAGCTCCGGCGAGCCGAGCGCGCCGCCGTCTCCGAGACCTTCCTTCTTCTTCAGTTCTTCCGCCGCCGCGATGGAGACGTTGCCGGAAATGGCGATGGCGCGCGTGATGTCCTGGCTCCCCGTGGAAATCGAGTGCGAGAGCGCCACGATGCCGCGCTCAATGACGTACATTTTCGTCGACGCCGCGCCGATGTCTATTACCATGACGGGCTTTATGGGCTCATCGACGACCGCGCGGATGGTGCTGAAGATCTCGATCTCGTAGAACGTCGCCGCGAGTCCCGCGCCGGAAACGACGCTCTGGAGCGTCGTGAGCACGTCGTTGTGGACGGCGACGAGAAGCACGTCCGCCTTCCCTTCCCGCGCGGCGTTCGGCGCGCTCTCCGCGCCGAACTGCGCCTGCTCTGCAGGGGGGACGATAAACCAGTCGAGCTGCACCTCGCTCATCGGGACGGGGATGTATTTGCGCGCTTCGAGCTCGATGACGGTCTTCTGCTCCTTCGGATCGGCGCGGTACGGGAGACTGACGAGCGTGAGGAGCGCGCGGGCGAACGGTATCGAGACGCCGCAGCTCGTCGTCGTCGCTTTCGCCTCGCGAAGCAGATCTTTGAGCGATGCGGTGATCTGTTCGGCGGGCAGGTTCGTGGCCTGGCCTATCTCCCCGTCGCCGTACGGACCGAGCGAGAGCTCGCCGTACGTCTCGAGTATCGCCTGGCCCTTCTCCTTGCGCAGCTGCACGACCTTCAGGGATGAAGAGCCGATGTCGACGCCGAGCACGCTTCCCTCCTTCTTTTTCCCAAAGAGAGTGTCGAGAAAAGACATGAGAGAATAGTACCATGATGGACTTGCGGCGCTGGCTTGATTTCCTCTTTCCGCCACGCGCCGATGAGGCGGTGCTTCGCGACGTTTCTACGGACGAGTTTCTCGGGCTCGTTTCTCCGATTCTCGTATCCGCCACAAGCCCGGAAGCGGTGGCGCTCCTCCCTTTCAGCCACGCGTCCGTCCGTGCGGCTATTCACGAAGCGAAATACCGCGGCAGCGAGCGTGCGTTCACATTTCTCGCGGCAGCGCTCGCAGACTATCTGCGCGATTATGACGAGCGTTCGCGGAAAACCATCCTCGTGCCGATCCCGCTCGGAAAAGAACGCCGCAGAGAGCGCGGCTTCAACCAAGTCCACGAAGTAACACTTCGTGCCCTTCGTAGCCTTGACGGAGAAGGGGCATATCGCCTCGTGCTTGATCCAAACCTTCTCGAGCGCGTACGCGAGACCGTTTCGCAAGTCTCGCTCCCCCGCCATGCGCGTAAAGAAAACATGCGCGGCGCCTTTGGCGCCGCGCACCCTGCCAATCCCGCATACACCTATATAGTCATCGACGACGTCCTCACGACCGGCGCTACCCTGCAATCCGCCGCCGACGCTCTCGCAAAAGCGGGCGCCACCCATATCATTCCGCTCGCTCTCGCGCACTAAATGTTGACCGCCCGAGGACTCCCCGGGCGGTAAGTACGGACCTAAGTAGGTCGGCTGTGATTCATCAGTTCCTCAAGTGTGTACCAGCCCGCGAAGCTCAAACACATCTGCACAGCAGTGAGATGACTGCCTGTCTTTCTTCTCTTTTCAGGATCTTTTGCATACTCCTTCATCCCGTCGCATAGAAAGTGTGCGTGGGCGAGCAATTCCTCCTTGTTGAGCGAGGCGAAAGTACGTCCCGGATCCATACGAACCTTTGGAATACCTTCTCTGCGCAAGTGTCTCTCGTACATCGCGATAACGGCAAGTATCTTCTTCTTCGTCATTCTTTTCTCCTTTCACAATGAGGTGTGCGTCTGTTGAGACCCTACCACATGCGACAGAACACGTAAAATAATCGGCTGCTACTCGCTCTCGCGCACTAAATTTGATAAGGTGCAGACACGGGATGGGTGACTGAGCGGCTGAAAGTGACGGATTGCTAATCCGTTATACGGTTTAAAACCCGTATCGAGGGTTCGAATCCCTCCCCATCCGCAGATTGAAACTTCGCGTGAACCTTTTTTGAACGAAATGCGGACTCGGCAGGGCGAAACAATTTGTCTGGGGAAATGGTTCGCCCTGCCTCGGCTGATTTCCCGCCCGCAGGAGGGGTCTGGGGAGGAATGCGGGCGGGCTTCCGAATCCGCAAAATGAACCGCAGCCGCCTGAAAGGCGGCTGTATCCTTCGCGCACTGAAGTGCTTAGTCAGGAAAATCCATGATGGTGAAGTCATCACCGCGCTTGTCTGGATTTTACAAGGAGCGCCGTTGCAGGGATTGAACCTCCATTGTTAAATAACTAGTCCCAATCTCTAGGCATATTCGCCTTTATGTTTTCACTATGAGTACCTGGGAAGCCGCCTGTGTAATAAGCGGTTCGGGTTTATCAGCAAAGAAGTCGTCAAACGCCTTCCTCACCCCTGGACATCCATAGTAATCATGAGATATTATAACACCTCCTTTGTTCATTCGAGGGTAGAAGAAAACGAGCGAATCATGAGTCGCCCGATACAAATCTAAATCCAAATGAACAAGCGAAAACTTTTTGTTTTCTATTGGTTTTGACGTTCCTGGAAAAAGTCCTTTGTAGTAGGAGACATTTTCGATTCCTCCCATCACTTTTTGTACCGATTCTAGTGAGGCAGCATATTCCCCAACCAGTGGTCTCCTCTTGATCTGTGGATAATTAATCTCCACTTTGCTCAGGTTATTGGTTAAAAAGGTTCCGCCTTCATTATTTATCGGAGTCCAGTGTTAGTATCGCTGCATGGTCAAAATAACTGGTACCCCCGCATCCCTCAGCTATCAATGTGATGAGTGCGGTTTGCACTATCTCAACAAAGACTGGGCCCAGAAATGCGAATGGTGGTGCAAAGAACACCGCAGCTGCAACTTGGAAATAACCGCGCACGCCGAAGAGAACAAGCCGGACTCTAAGAAATAATTAATACCCTTCTCGCAGAGTGCAGAGCGGCGGGAAGGGGTTCGAGGCTATCCACCGGTATATCTTGCGCAAGAAAGAAAACTCGGCACGCAAGCGCCGAGTTTTCTTTCTTGCGCAAACCCGGGGATCAGGTTTACATCCCCATGCCTCCTGACGGGTTGCAGTAGCGGCAGTCCTTCTTGTGCGAGAACACGAGAATGAGAGCCGAAATGCCGACGAGCAGGTAGACGAGAGTCTCAAGCGCCGGCCACGAGCCGAGGATGAGGTTCACAACATTCCAGTTGCTGCCCATGTACGTCCCGAGCGCCATGAGGCCCCAGTTGAGGCCGCCGATGATGACGAGAACGAATGCTGTCTTATGCAGTGCTTTCATGCGAGTGGTGAGTGGTTAAAGCGGGAATGATGTCCGCTCGATACAGTATGACCCCTCCGGAGGAGTTTGAAAGGCCCCCCCTGTGCAGAACGCGGGCTAGAGCGCGCCGGTCGCCTTGGCCAGCTTGAAACCGGCCCAGATGCCGAGAAGGCCTCCGAAAAGGCCGAAAAATGACAACGCGAGGAAGCCCCCGCCCCAGAGAACGGGCACCGACCCGCCGATGCTCGAGCCGATGATCATGCCGCCCCAGATAAGCGCCTTGCCGCTCATATGCGAGTGTCGGAAATGATTTTTCCGTCGTCGAGCTTCACGATGCGCTCGGCAAACCGCGCGAATTCTTCTTCGTGCGTCACCATGATGATGGTCTGCCCTCCCTCATGAAGCTCCTTGAAAATGCTCATCACGGTCGCGGAGGACTCTTTGTCGAGGTTTGCGGTCGGCTCGTCCGCAAAGAGCACGCCCGGCGTATGCGCGATGGCGCGGGAAATGGAGACCCGCTGCTGCTCGCCGCCGGAGAGCTGGCTCGGGAGATTCCCGAGGCGCTTCCCGAGCCCGACGCGCTCGAGCGCCGCGGCCGCCTTCGCCTCTGCGGCGGCGCGGGAGGTGCCCTGCATGTAGAGCGGGAGCGCGACGTTCTCAAGCGCGGTCAACTCCGGCAGAAGCGCGTAGTCCTGGAAGACGTAGCCGAATTCGGCGAGACGAAACAGCATCTTCTCGCGCTCGCTCATCGCATGGGCCTCTTTGCCGTTGATGCGGATTTCACCGCCCGAAGGCTCGTCGAGAAGCGATATCTGGTACAAGAGCGTGCTCTTCCCCGCCCCGGAGCGGCCCATGATCGCGATGAACTCCCCGCTTGCCGCCGCGAAATCGATGCCTTTCAGCACCCTTGTTTCGACGGGGCCGTCTTTAAATGTCTTTACGAGATTTTTGATTTCAATCATACGGATGTCAGTTGCGACCGAGGATGGAATCGAGCGTATTCCTGCGCACAATCATGCGCGACGGCAGGTATCCGGCGACGACCGTGGTTGCCACAAGGAGGGCGATGCGCAGCAGCGTGCCGGGGAGCGGCGCGACGATGATGGCGTTACTGATGGGCAGCACGATGGGGTGGGCGGAGACGTACGGAACCAGAAAGCCGTAGATGAATGCCATGCCGATTCCCGAACCGATGGCGGCGTAGAAGAGCGACTGAAAGATGTACGAAAGCTCAATCGCCTGGCCCGAGATGCCGATGCCCTTCAGGATGCCGATGAATTTGCGGCGCGTGATGGCGTTGATGAAGATGACGATGAAAATCGTTATGGCCGCGACGACGAGCCCGATGGATCCTATCGCGTTGCCGATCATCCCGAAGGTGTCCTGCACCTCCGCGACGCCATTTGGGATGGAGTCCTCGAACGTGCGCACTTTTGCATTCGCGGCGATGCCGCTGTTTTTCAGGAAATCGCGAAACGCGACCGGGTCGACGCCGGGCTTGAGCAGGATCGCTATCTCATTCACCGCATAGTCGCTCCGGCCCATGAGCTGGCGCGCTTCGTTAGCGGGAATGAATACTCGCGCTGCCAAGGGCGAGTTTGCGGGGACGTTCAGAATGCCCTTCACGATGACTTCGCGCGTGCTGCCGTTTACCGTGAGCCGTATTTTGGTGCCCGGATACACGTTCTTGAGCGGGGTCAGCCCGGGCTGCTCGCCAAAGGAATAGCGATCCACGAACTGCGGTCCAAGGAGCACCTTGTCGTAATCATCCGGCGCAAGGTAGCTCCCTTCCCCGATAAATGAGGCGAGGCCGGAAAAACTGTTTTCCGCGACCGGATCGATGCCGTCGATGGATGCGCCGGTCTTGTTTGCTTTCTCATTCGGATCCGTGCGCGAGAGGTAGTTCGCCTCGATGGTTCCCGACGTCACGTAGCGCTCGTTCACGACTCTCGGCTGCGGCAGGGACTCGAGAAACGAAAGTATCTGCGGACTGTTCTCGATGTAGTCTTTCGTGTCGAGCGCAGATACGAGGACGTCGCCGGTCTCAAGCACGCGGAACTGATTCGATATGCCGGCCACGATGCCGACCAGAAGACCCGTCACGACGACGAGATTCAGGAAAGTGAGCAGCATCACGAAAACGATGAGCCCCGTGGCCCAGCGGCTTGAGCGGCGCAGCTGCCGGACGGCGAGGTAGAAGCCGACGCGGATGTTCGTGAACGACAGCATGCGTTACCGGGGCGAAAGAAGTATGGTGTCGCCCGCCGAGAGGCCGGAAACGATGCGCGTGCGGCCGAGCGCCGGCGAACCGCCGGCGACGACGTGCCGCCGTATCGTCGCACCGCCCTGCATGACGGAGACATACGGACCGTCCGCGTCCGTGCCGACGGCAGCCGTGGGGATGACGATGGCGTCATGCAGGGTTCCGGTCGTGATAGTGACATTCGCCGTCATGCCGCTTCGGATGCGCGGATCCGGAGAAAGGAACGAGAGCGTCGTTTTGTAGGTGGGCACGCCGTCTTTCACCGTTTCGGCGGGATCGACCAGCACGACGTCGGACGGGAACTCGACTGCGGGGCCGTATGCGTCGAGCGTCGTCGTTGCCGTATTTCCGGGAGCGACGTTCGCGATGGATACTTCGGGAATATACGTCTCGATTTGGAAAATGCCGTCGCTCTGCATCGAGATCTCGGAGGTGGTCGGCGAGACGATCTCGCCGACTTTCGCATCCATGCGCGTCACGATGCCCGAAAACGGCGCGATGACGCGTGTCGGCACGATCTTCGCCGCTGCGGAACGGACATCGGCCGAAGCGGCGGCAACGGCCGCCTGTTGCGCCGCGATGTCCTCGCTCGTCGAGCCCGCTTGCTTGAGGGCGAGCGTGCTTGCCGCCGCATCGAGCGCGGTGGCGGCGGTCGTGAGCGCGGTGGCGGTGGTGTTCACGTTCGTGCGCGCGGTGGCGAGCGTCGTTCCGTAGGAGGAAAGCGTCGCCGCGGAAGTTATTTGGTCGGGCACGCCCTGGTTGAGCGCCAGGTTCGCGTCAGCGAGGAGCGCCGTCACCTGGGTCAGGTAGGCCTGAGCTTGTTTCGCCGAGTCGGCGGCATTCGCGCTTGAGAGTTTCGTAATCATGAGCGCCCAATTCGCGAGAGCCGAGTCGACGGTCGAGCGCTCGCGTTCGACCGTCGATTCTAGAGCCGCGTTCGTGACACTGAACGAGAGTTTCGGATTCGTGCGCGGATTGGTAAAGAGAGCGTCGGCTTTGTTGCGCACCGCGTCGTCGCACACCGTGTAGGCGTTCTGTATCGCATTCACGAGCGATGCCTGCGCGCTCGCCACCGCAGTCGCGGCGACCTGGATTTCTTCGGGGCGGGTGCCTGCTTGAAGCGATGCGAGATTCGCCTGCGCCTCGGCAAGCGCCGCCCGCTTCTGCGCCAGCGCCGCGATGAGGTCGCCATTCTCTGTCTCCGCAAGGATGGTGCCTGCCTCCACATAGGTGCCGACTTTCGCATAGGTACCGGCGATGCGACCGCTTGTGGCGAAGCCCAAGTCGACATTCTGAGCGGCCGTCACCGTTCCCGATACCCTTATCTGCTCGCTGAAATCACCGACGGAAACGGTCATCGTTGCGCCGGGATTCGCGGAGCGGCCGAAGAGCATATAGCCGGCAAGAAGCAGAATGACGATAGCCCCGAGTGCGTAGCGCCACCGCGCGAAGACGAATGCTCCGAGGGATGTGAGCGACTCTTTCATTACCGGCGAGTGTAGCATTCGGCTATACTGAATGCACCATGTCGCCCGAAATGCTTGCGGTCGCCCTTCTCGTCGCCATCGGCGTTATTTTTTTCATGCGGCCGCGCCGATTCTATCTCGTCCGCCACGGCGAGACGCTTTTAAACGCCGAACACATTCGCCAGGGCGAGGACGGAGCCCTGTCGGAGAACGGCCGCCGGCAGGCGGAAGAAGTCGGCCGCTATCTTGCGCGCTTCCCCATCGGGCGCATCCTCTCGAGCACGTACCCGCGGGCGCGCGAGACGGCGGAAATCATCCGTGCGCACGTGAAGGCGCCCGTCGTCTATTCAAGGCTTTTCGTCGAACGAAAAAATCCGAGCGAAATCATCGGCAAGCATACCGACGATCCGGAGGTCATGCGCATCGTCGACCAGATGGACCTCGCGTATCATGAGGACGACTACCGCTTCTCTGACGAAGAGAATTTCGTTGACTTGAAGAAGCGCGCCCGGAAATGCCTTACGCTCCTTTCGCGGCAGAGCGCGAAAGAGACTGTCGTCGTCACGCATCACGTCTTCCTCAAAATGCTGGTCGCATATCTCCTCTACCGCAAGCGGCTCCACGCCGCCGATTTCGTGAAGCTCGCGTTCTTCAACGTCTCGGACAACGCCGGCATCACCGTATGCGAATTCCATCCGTGGCGGATCCTCTCGAAAACGCGCGGCTGGGAAGTCGTGAGCTATAACGAGCAGCCCGAGTGAGCGAAAAGCACCCGTTCTAAAGGACTCTCGGAGAAGGCGAGCGGCCGCACAATAATTTGGGAACGTCCGGAGTCCTTCCCGCGGAAGGACGAGGCAGAGCAAATCCGCCAGCAGGCGGATTATGCGGTTCCCAAATTATTGTGCGGCCGCGAAACTATCAATACCCCATCCCCTCCATGCCGCCGCCAGCAGGAGCGGCCTTCGGCTCCGGAATGTCGGCAATCGCCGCTTCGGTCGTGAGGAGTATCGCCGCAGCGGATACCGCATTCTCAAGCGCCATGCGCGGCATCTTCACCGGATCGACGATGCCCTTCGCGAGCATGTCTTCGACGATTTCATCCGCGAGCGCGTCGTACCCGGCGTTTGCCTTGCCCGACTGCACCTTCGAGACGATGACGGCCGCGTCGTCCTTTCCGGCGTTGATGGCGATCTGCGCGAGCGGCATCTCGAGCGCGCGTACGACGATGTCGTACCCCGTCCGCTCGTCCGCGCTCCTAAGCGGCTCATATGACGAGCCGCCGGCGGTTTTAGTCATCTTCCCTTCATGCGCAGCGAGCTTCTTCGAGACTTTCGCGAGCGCAGTGCCGCCGCCCGGGACGATGCCTTCTTCAATCGAGGCTTTCGTCGCCTTCACTGCATCGTCAATCTTGTCTTTCAAATACTTCATTTCGGTCTCGGTCGCCGCGCCTACCGAGATGACCGCAACGCCGCCCGAGAGCTTCGCGATGCGCTCTTCGAACTTCTCCTTGTCGAATTTCGAGTCGGAAAGGTCCATCTGGGTCTTGAGCTGGCTCACGCGCGCCGCAATGTCGGCCTTCTTGCCCTTGCCGCCGACGATCGTTGCCGCGTCTTTGGTGGCGACGACGCGCGCGGCCTTGCCGAGCATCGAGAGCGTCGCGTTTTCGAACTTCACGCCGACTTCCTCGGTAATGACTTGCCCGCCGACCACCGCCGCGATGTCTGCGAGCATGTCTTTCTTCCGGTCGCCGTAGCCCGGCGCTTTCACCGCAAGCACGCTAAAGGTGCCGCGGAGTTTATTGACGATAAACGTCGAGAGCGCATCGCCCTCCACATCATCCGCGATGATGACGAGCTCTTTCTTCCCCGACTGCACGACTTTTTCGAGGAGCGGAAGAACCTCCTGCACGTTGCCGATCTTCTTGTCGGTGATGAGGATGAGCGCGTCCTTCATTTCGGCCTCCATGCGCTCCGGATTCGTGACCATGTATGCGGAGACGTAGCCCTTGTCGATCTGGAGCCCTTCGACTATGTCGTAGGAAAGCTCCATGCCCTGACTCTCCTCGACGGTGACGACGCCGGAGGCGCCGACTTTCTCCACCGCCTCGGCAATGATAGAGCCGAGCACTTCCGACTCCGCTGAAATGGAGGCGACCTGCTTCACCTCCGCCTTGCTCGCGACCGGCTTGCCCATTTTTCGGAGTTCCGCGAGCGCCGCATCCTTCGCCTTTTCCATCCCGCTTCGGATCATCATGGCATTTGCGCCTTTCATGACGCGCTGGAGACCTTCTTCGACGAGCGCCTCAAGCAAGACGACGGATGTCGTCGTGCCATCACCCGCGGTGTCGTTCGTTTTGCTTGCGACTTCCTTCACGATTTCCGCGCCCATGTTCTCGAAACGGTCCTTGAGGGAGATTTCTTTCGCGATGGAGACGCCGTCATTCGTGATGCGCGGGCCGCCGTAGGATTTTTCGATGACGACGTTCCTGCCGCGGGGGCCGAGCGTGACTTTCACCGTATGCGCAGCCTGCGCGATGCCTTTGGCAATCGCCTTGCGCGCGTCTTCAGAAAAAAGAATTTGTTTTGCCATGTTAGTTTTTGTTAACGAGTGAAACGAGTTTAGAAAAACTTACACCCTGTTAAATACATTGCGGAGCAATGTCCCGCTCCGCGGGATTTAACAGGGTCAAGTAAAATCTATTCGCTGCGCTCATGATTATTACTTGACAATGCCGAGAATGCTCGATTCGGAGAGGATGAAGTATTCCTGCCCGTCGATTTTCACTTCGTCGTAACCGTATTTGCTGAAAAGCACCGTGTCGCCGACTTTCACCGAAAGCGGCACACGCTTCCCTTCTTCAAGCTTGCCCGGACCCGCTGCGACCACCGTACCCTTCGCCGGACGCTCTTTGTCGACCGTCTCGGGAATGATGATGCCGGAGGCGAGCTTTTTCTCCCCTTCCTTTTCGGAGGGCATCACCACCACGCGATCGCCAAGCGGCATAATCTGGAATTTCTTTGCCATACCATTCTGTATATAAATGAATAACGTCGCCCCAAGCGCACAGGTATCGCGAGTATAGGTAAAACGGCACCCCTTCGCAACGCTTGACAAAGACATATAATTTGATACCATGCTGTCGGAAGGTTCACCTAACAACAACGATGGAGGTGCCTGATGAATCCGGAAATTATGCTGCTTATCGTACTCTCGATGGTCGGTTCAGCCGCCTTGTGGTTTGGTGGAATTATGGATGAAAGAGGTGAGCGGGGATTTCCTTTTCTTGCGTCGACCTCAATCGCGCTTATCTTGCTTGTCCCGGCTATCGGAGTGGTGGGACCCCGCGCGCTTGGAGTGGGACACGTCTCGTCGACGATCGATAATCTTGAGAAGCGGCTTACCGCAGGGGCGGCGTATCGTTTATGTGCATCCACCCGAGATGGCGGCCAACTGATTCTCCTGGTGAACAACATCGGTACGAATGAGTTCCTCGCGATTCGTAGTGCGGGACCGGCGACACCGCCGGAGTACTTTACCCTGGTGGACGGCAAACCCGTCGCAATTCCGCCGCCTGACCCCAAGTAGCGTCGAAAGGAGGTGCTCCGTGCTAGGAACTTCGGCTTCTCTGACTCTGTTGGTTTTCCTGCTGCTTTTGCCCCTGATGAGGGCGGAGCGGAAAGAGCCGCTCCGGGTGACCACCATTGAGATCCGTTACACTGATACGGAGAGGGAGAACCTGAAAGACTTCAGGGACCACCCTCCGATCGGAGGGCGACTCGATGTGGTCGTATGAGAAGAATAGGCGCCGACGAGGCGCCGCCCAAGTGCCGCGGGGACCCCCTCGCGGCATTTTTCTTTAGAACCCATCTCAAAAAATAATGCCGTAGCGAGGCGCCTATTTTTTGAGATGGGTTCTATTCTCCACAAAACCTTGCGCGACCTCAAGCGTCCGTGCTATCCTAGCTTCCACAGATGGAGGCACTCGTATCGGCACTGCCGTACGCGGAAATCACCCTCTCAATACTCCTCATCGTCGGCATCGTGCTTCAGCAGCGCGGAGCAAGCCTTGGCGGAGCCTTCGGAGGCGACAATTTCGCGTCAACGTTTTATAAGCGCAGAGGCGCCGAGAAATTCCTATTTAATGCGACGATCGTCATCGCGGTCCTGCTCGTACTCGCCGCGATAGCGAACTTCTTTCTGTCAGGATCATGAGCCCCGTTAGAAATAGCGGTGGGCCATCCGATTCGTCACGCACGCCCTCTCGCTTATGACGCCGCTTACGGAGCCAGACCCGCATTCGATTTCTAATGGGGTGATCGACGGAGACAGTTCTCGCGAAACATTCCGGGTGTGGCGAGAAAAACTGATGCGCTCGCATAGCGTCCAGGCGCTCGAGCGCATGCAGGAACGCATCCGCTCTTTTTCTCCCGGTGATCGCGCGCTCCTCTTCGCTTTGGCGATCCTCGTTGGCATTGCTTCCCTCTCCGGCCTCTACGCGCTCGAGCAGTCTCTGCTCGTCGAGGTGCCCGCTTACGGCGGGAGCCTCTCCGAGGGCGAGGTCGGGAGTCCGCAGTTCATCAATCCGCTCCTTGCCATCAGCGACGCTGACCGCGATCTGTCCTCGCTCGTCTACGCCGGGCTCATGGGCCTTTCGGGGTCGGGAGATCTCGTGCCAGTCCTTGCCGAAAGCTATGCGCAGTCCCCCGACGGCAAGACGTATACGTTTACGCTCCGCAAGAATGCCGTGTTCTCGGATGGCACGCCGGTTACCGCCGACGACGTTGTATTCACGGTCACGAAAGCGCAAAACGCCGCGCTCAAAAGCCCGCGCTACGCCGACTGGTCGGGCGTGAACGTCCAGGCGCTTGACTCGCACACGGTGCGCTTCTCTCTCTCGAAACCCTACGCGCCGTTCCTCGGTCTCACGACGCTCGGCATCCTGCCCTCGCGGCTCTGGAAGAATGTCTCGAACGAAGAATTCCCTTTCTCGAATCTCGAGACGAATCCGGTCGGCGCCGGGCCGTTTAACGTAGCGAGTGTCTCGCGCGATGCGTCGGGACTCATCAAGAGCGTGCAGCTCGTCGAGAACAGCCGCTACGTCCTCGGGCGTCCCTACCTCGACAGCATCCGCTTTGATTTCTACTCACGAAGCGAGGATCTCGCGAGCGCCCTTGCCGGCGGTGCCGAGGAGAGCGCGTACGACGTCTCGATGAAGGGCGCTCTGACTGCGCCCTATGCCCGCGTCTTCGGCGTGTTCTTTAATCCGAGCGAGAAGCAGGTGTTTGCGCGCGCGGAAGTGCGCAAAGCGCTCTCGCTCGCTCTTGATCGACAAGACCTGATTGAGACGGTGCTTGGCGGGTATGCGACCCCGATCATGGGGCCCGTGCCGCCCGGAGAGAACGTGAAGCAGGCGCTCATCCCCCAGTCGGGAAATCCGACTGCCGCGGCGGCGGCAGTGCTCCAATCCGCTGGTTGGTCGTACGACGGCTCGGCGCGCGTCTGGAAGAACGCGGCCGCGAAGCAAACGCTCGATCGGATCACGATACGCACGTCGAACGTGCCCGAGCTGAAGAGCGTCGCGAGCGCGGTGAAGGCGGACTGGGAGAAGCTCGGCGTCCACGTCGACATCGAACTCTACGAGCCGGGCGATCTCTCTCAGAACGTCATCCGCCCGCGCAAGTACGAGGCGCTCTTGTACGGCATGGTGATAGGTCGTGATCAGGATCTCTACGCCTTCTGGGATTCGCAGGAGCGAAACGACCCCGGTCTTAACATCGCGCTGTATGCAAACAAGACCGTCGATGCGCTCCTTGAGAGCGCTCGCGGATCCGCAGACGAGCCTACGCGCAAGGCGAATCTGCAAAAGATCGAGGACATCGTCGCGGCGGATTATCCGGCAGCATTTATTTACAGCCCGGATTTCACCTACACGGTGCCTGAAGATCTGAAGGGAGTCGTCCTGCCGCAGATCATCACGCCGGCAGATCGCTTCGCAACGGTCGCGACGTGGTACCGCGAGACCGATGCGGTCTGGCCGTTTTTTGTTAAGTAAGTCGTCAATTATTTCCGTACGGGTTTCAAATTCATTAATAATTTATAAGCCCGCATAACATACCCATCATGAATCCAGCACCAGCACCAGCCCCGGCTCCCTCATCGGGACTCCCGAAGGGAGGCTCTGCGCCACGACCGGAGCGCGAAGCGCGCCCAGGCGGCCATAGCCGTCCTCAACGAGGCTTCGGTCGTCGAAGCAGCCGTTCCGCCGGAAGAGGAGCGCGCCCAGGCGGCGCAACGCGCCGCATTCAACGCATCCTGCGCCGCCCCACCTCGCAGCCCTCGCGCGTAAACCGCGCGGCAGACTACTTCCCCGAGCGCCCGGGACCGACTTCGGTCCGTATCATTCCTTTGGGCGGCGTCGAGGAAGTCGGCCGCAACATGACTGCGGTTGAAGTCGGCGCGACCGGGGACATCCTCGTCTTTGACGCAGGCTTCCAGTTCGTTTCCGAAGACACCTCCCCGGGCGTCGACTACATCCTTCCGAATACGAAGTATCTCGAGAAGAATGCCGCCCGCGTGAAGGGCGTCATCATCACGCACGGCCACCTCGACCACATCGGCGGCATTCCCTTTACGCTTCCCCGCTTCGGCACTCCGCCCATCTATACCCAGAATCTGACCTCAATCATGATTCAGCGGCGCCAGGAGGAGTATCCGGACGTGCCGAAATCCGAAATGATTACCGTGGAAGTCGGCCAGTCGGTCACCATCGGCTCGACCCGCGTGAAATTCTTCCCCGTCACCCACTCAATCCCCGACTCTATGGGCGTCTCGGTGGAAACTCCGCAAGGAAACGTCGTCATCACCGGCGACTTGAAGCTTGATCATGACGACGGCATTCCTTCGGAGCGCGAAGTGAATACCTGGGGCACAATCGGCAAAGACAAGAACATCTTCTTCATTGCCGACTCGACGAACGCAGAGAAGGACGGCTTCTCCATCCCTGAGAAGCGCGTCATTCAGACGCTCGAGGACATCATCAAGACGGTGTCCGGGCGCCTCATCATCGGCACGTTCGCATCGCAGTTCGAACGCATGATTCACATCATGGAAACGGCCGAGAAGCTCGGCAAGAAAATCGTGACCGAGGGCCGTTCGATCAAGAACAACCTCGAGATTGCGGAAAAGACCGGTCTCCTCAAGATCAGCAAGGACACGCTCATTCCCGCACAGGATATCGGCAATTATCCGCCGGACAAGATCGTCATCCTCTCGACCGGCGCGCAGGGCGAGGAATTCGCCGCCTTGATGCGCATCGCGACCAAGCAGCACAAGTACATCACGCTGAACGAGCGCGACACCATCGTCCTCTCCTCTTCGGTCATTCCAGGGAACGAGATCGCCGTGCAGAAGCTGAAGGACAACCTCTACCGCCACGGCGTCACCCTCATCCACTACCGCTCTTCGGACGTCCACTCGACCGGCCACGGCAACACCGGCGAGCTCGTCTGGATCAACAAGCAGGTCGGCGCGAAATTCTTCATGCCGGCGTACGGCTACCACTCGATGCTCCGCTGCCACGCAAAGGCGCTTGAGCAGTCGGGCTTCCCCCGAGAAAACATCATCATTCCGGACAACGGCACTGTCATCGACATTGAGGACGGCGAGCGCATGAACGTGCACAAGCAGAAAGTGCCTTCCGCCCCGATGGTCGTGGACGGCTTCACGATTGGCGACATCCAGGAGGTCGTCATCCGCGACCGCCAGTCGCTCGCGAAAGACGGCATGTTCGTCATCATCGCGAGCGTAAACCTCAAGACCGGGAAGCTCCGCAAGTCTCCGGACATCATCAGCCGCGGCTTCATCTACCTGCGAGAATCCCAGAATCTTCTGAATGAAGCGCGCGTCCTCATCAAGAAGACGATCGAAGACTCGACGCAGAACATGAACCCCGTCGATCTCGACTACGTGAAGAATAATCTCACCGATGTGCTCGCCGGATTCCTCTTTGCGCGCACCAACAAGGCGCCGATGGTGATCCCCGTCCTCATCGGGATGTAAGTTCGGGCGGACGCGCCGCGCTTTTCCACCGAAATCGCTTGACTCGCGAGACGGATGCTCTATAACTACTCTCGGACTATGTGCCCGGCCGTCGTGGCTTGGCAGTTCCTTGGGGAAACAAAGGAGGGGCATCCATGCAAAAGGAGCTCAGCAAGGCCGCGGAACCGAAAGACGGCCGCGTCGTGTGCCAATGCGGGAAATCTGTTCCCGTATCGGCCAAGAAAATCCGGAGTGGGGGGCATGTGAAATGTCTTTGCGGTGCGCGCGTTCCCGTGTACGGGCCGACCGTGCACATCAACTGAATTTTCCCAGAAAACCTAAAAAGGCGGGGAGCCCGAGCTCTCCGCCTTTACCATTTCTAGAGAACCTGCTCTGCAAGAAGGTATCGGCGATTCCTCATTCGCACCAACCCCTCCTTCATGAGCGCAGCGAGAGCTGCGCGAAGCTGCGCATGGCGAGACTTGCTAAACAGTTTCGTGAGGGCAGCGCCCGCGAGCTCGCCAAGGGCGAGCTCGCGGAGAATAGCGCCGCGGACTTCGCGAAGCGACCCTGCAAATCGTGACTGCTTGGCGTAGTGTCTGCTCCTTGCATTCAGTCTGACTCCGGACTTTTTCAGATGCGCGCCGTAGTCCATGAGCGCGCTATACCACTCCCTCGATTTCCCCTGCGGCAAAGTTTCCGCGAGCACCTTCTCCACCTGCCGGTCGGAAATACTACCATATATGGTAGTATTTCCCTTTGGGAAGAAGTGGTAGATGATCGCGGTGCGGATGTTCGTCTCTATGATGATGCCGTTTTGATTGAACGCGAACGCCGCTACCGCGCGGGCCGTGTAGGGCCCGACACCCGGCAATTCCTCCAGTCTTTGTACAAGGTTCGACCTTGTAGCGGATAACGGCGTACGTGCGAGCTCTTGCGCCGCGTCTTGCAAGAGCTTCGCGCGGCGGTTGTAGCCGAGGCCCTGCCAGCTTTTAAGGACGTCGGAAAGCGGTGCGCGCGCAAGCGCGCGCACCGTCGGAAATTTCTTTAGAAACGTTCTGTAAAAAGGAATGACGCGCTCGACCTGCGTCTGCTGAAGCATCACTTCCGAAACGAGAATCTTGTAGGGATCGCGCGTCTTCCGCCACGGCAAATCGTGGCGCCCATGCGCCCGATAGAATCGCCAGACCGTTTGCCGAAACGCCGAGGTGGTCATGAGAGCGTGCGGCATGCTGCGAGAAAGGGCTCTCGCAGCGCGACGGCGCGAGAGCGAGACGCTTTTTCAGCAGAAAAAGACGGCGTACCTTTCTCGCAGCATGCCGCACGCAAATCCATAAACCTATCGTACCTCACTTCGCTTTCGGCCAGCGGAGCGCGGCGGGCGGCCAGAGTTTGGTAAGGGGATGCTTCGTGCAGTTGTGGGGGCGCGCCGGGCACACGTAGCGGCCGTAAAGGACGAGTCCGTTATTCACGTATTTCCAATCCTTTTTCGGGATGAGCGCCTCCAAATCTTTTGAGATCTTCTTGAGGTCGCTGTTGTCGGAAAGGTCGAAACGCTTTGCAAAGCGCTTTACGTGCGTATCGGTCGGAATGCCTTCCCATACCGCATGAAGTTCGCCGAGAATGACGTGCGCAGTCTTGTACCCGATGCCCGGGAGGGCGACGAGCTCCGTTTCGCTCTTCGGCACGACTCCGCCGTGCCGCGCCTCTATCTCTTTTGCGGCACCGATGATCGCCTTCGCTTTGTTGCGAAAGAATGGAATGGAGGAAATTTCTTTCGTAAACGTTGCGGGCTTCGCTTTCGCGAAATCGCGCGGCGTCTTGTATTTCTTGAAAAGCGTCGCGGTGAGCTTGTTCACCGCCTTGTCGGTGCACTGCGCCGAAAGGATGACCGCAACGACAAACTGAAACGGCGTCGCGTGCGCAAGCTCGCTCTTAGGAGCCGGGTATGCGCGCTTCAGGTACGAAACGATCTTTTTCGCGCGCGCAGCGCGCTCCTTCTGCTTTGCGGGACTCATCAAGCAAGCGCCTTCAGATCGGCAATGACTTCCGCCGCATGCGCCTCGGGCTTCACCTTCTCATACACTTTCGCAATCTTCCCCGATGGATCGATGAGGAACGAAGAGCGCCGCGTGCCCATGTATGTCCTTCCCATGAATTTCTTCTCGCCGAAGACGCCGTACTTCCCCACCACCTCTTTGTGCTCGTCGGCAAGCAGCGTGAACGGCAGCTCGTACGCGTTCGCGAATTTCTTATGGCTCGCGACGCTGTCGGTCGAGACGCCGAGCACCGCCGCGCCGATTTTTCCAAAATCTTTGAACTGGTCCCTGATGGCGCACGCCTCTATGGTGCATCCGGGCGTGTCGTCTTTCGGGTAGAAGTAGAGCAGGACCCATTTCCCCCGATACTCGGACAGGGCGTGCTTCTTCCCGTCCTGATCGGGGAGCGTAAATGCGGGAGCGCGCGTGCCAGTTTTCGGCATTTCCATAGATAATGACTATACCACTCTAGAGGTCGCGGTCCTCATGCGGAAAAGCAAACGCAAAGAAAATAAGGAGGAGAGCGCCCGCAGAAAACGTCGTGAACAGGAGCGCCACGAAGGGGCCGATGAAGGGAATGAGCGCGACGACCGAAAGCGCGAGCATGCCGAAGACGCCATCGCGCCACAGGACCGTTTCGCGACCCGAGAATCGCCATGCACAAAGGATTCCGAGCAGGATGCCCGCGTAGAGAAATGCGAGGAGCATGAGCAGCGCATAGAGGATGGCGAGCAGGAATGCAAGTCCGATGCCGACGAATGTGAGGGCGAGGAGCACGATCGAGATGGGGCCCGCGACCAGCACTCCGAAGCCAAGCAGCATCGAGAGCAGGACGTCTCGGACGCGCCCGGAGGAAGCGCGTTCCATGATCGTCTCGGCAAGGTGCGGGAAGAGTCCGGCCAATAGCCCGGCAAGGATGAGGGCTCCGAGGATGCGGACGAAAAGGAAGAATCCCAGGTTGATGAGGTCGAGAGCATGCGAAGTACCGATGTTCGGCAAATAGGACGTGTTTGTGTAGGACGTACCGCCGACGATCGTCGCCGATGCGGGGATAATCGCCATTTCCGGCGCCTCGTACGAAAGCTTTCCGCGGATTGTAGTGCCGGCGGCAAGCGCGACGCGGCCGCTCGCGACGATGTCGACATCGCCGCCAAAATCGCCGGAAAGGAAGACATTATTCCCGTAGACGGTCACGGGGCCCGCAGCGCCGCTCGTCAGGGAAGCATTCGCGGCGGCGATGAATACGCTTCCTCCGGGACGTTCGGAATCATAAACGGATAGCCCGAAAGCAATAAGGTCTCCTTTGACCGGCCCTTCGACCGTAATGCTCCCGCCGGCAGTCCGCAGATCGCCTGCGACGCGCCCGCGCGAGCTTACCGAGCCGCCGATGAGGAGCTCATCCCCTCCTATCGGGCCCGCAGTCACGATCGAGCCGCCGGCTGCGGAAAAGTCGCCCGCGACCGGCGCGGTGAGCACGATTGATGCGCCAGCGGCATATGCGTTCCCCGGAGAAGAGCTTGCGGAGAGGACCGCGCGGGCGGAAGTGAAAGAAGCGGGAGCCGCACAAGCGATCGCCGGAAGGAGGAGCGACCCGAGGATGAGGAGAAAGCGCTTCATATCGAATCAGCCAGCAAGAGGCGGGGCTGGGGACTTCTGCCACACACGACGGTCTATCGGCTCAATGAAGGTCGAGAGTATGAGTATGAGTACGGCGATGAAAGCCGAACCGAGGCAGTACACGCAAAACGCTTTGATGACGAATACCTGCATGAGCGTGAAATAGAGCGAAGCGATGACGCCAACGAGCGAAATTCCTTGGAGCGCGCGGCGCAGAAGCTGGTCGAAGACGACGAGCTCAAGCGCGGCGAGGACGAGAACGATGCAGTAGAAAAGTATCCCGTACTCGGCGAGCGGTATGCCAAAGAGGTAGGAATATGGGCTCGCGACGACGGTGTTGCATCCGGAAAGATGATTTATGTCGCAGATGAGCGGCGTGCCGCTCATCTCATGGAGGGCAATGTACGCGGAATCCACCAGTCCGCAGAATGCGAATAGCAGAATGAGAACGACACCGGTTCTTTTCATAGTTTCCAGGATACGCGCCGCGACAACTCTATGCAACTGATAGAATAGCCCTATGAAAGAACTCACACCGGAAGAACACCACGTCATGCGGGAGGGCGGCACCGAGGCCCCCTTTTCGGGGAAATTCGTCGATCATCACGAGGCGGGCGTCTACACCTGCCGCTCTTGCGGCGCGACCCTCTTCGACTCAAAAGCGAAGTTCGATTCCGGCACCGGCTGGCCATCTTTTACTGATCCGGCGGTCGCGGAAAATATCGGCACTCGCGACGACGACAGCCATGGCATGCACCGCACCGAAGTGTTCTGCAAAAATTGCGGCGGCCACTTGGGGCACGTCTTCGATGATGGCCCGGCAGAAAAAGGCGGCAAGCGTTTTTGTATCAACAGCGTGTGCTTAGACTTCGAGCAAGCATCAACGAGGCCTGCCCCGTAGCCAACCGAGCGAAGCGAGGTTGTGGTACTGGGGTGTGTCTTGATTTCGAAAAGAATTAGAACCCGTCTCAAAAATAATGGTCTGGCGAGGCGCCCATTTTTTGAGCGAGGACGCGCGGCGCAAAACGAGGCGTAGCGAGCTACGTCGAGTTTGAGCCGTTCGCGGTCGCAGCCGAAAAATGAGTGCTGCAGCGGCCAAGCACTCCTCGTTTTCTGCGGTTATTTTTGAGACGGGTTCTAGCTAGATGTGGCAGACGACGCGGCCGGGATGCTTCTCGGCGTAGCGCTGATGATACTCTTCTGCTTTCCAGAACTGCTTAGCCGGCTCGAT
>JAGWIS010000007.1 GCA_028866135.1 Patescibacteria group bacterium | reverse complement strand
AAACGCCGGAATACGAACTCGACCGGAAGCGGCTCGCCTCCGGCGAGCCGCTCGGCTACGTCATCGGCTCCCAGCCCTTTCTCGGCTTGAAAATCTACCTCGACTCGAAGCCGCTCATTCCCCGCCCCGAAACGGAGTGGTGGACTGAGCAGCTTCTTCAGAGCGTACGGAATACCCGGGAGCGCTTGACCGAGGAACGTACGGAGCGCGACGGCGCGAGACTCCTGGATCTTTGTGCCGGATCCGGCGCCATCGGCTGCGCAGCCCTCAAAATACTTCCATATATGGAAGTATTTTTCAGCGAAATTGATTCCTCGCATGAAATGACTATTCTGAAAAATATCCGCGAAAATGGCTTGGACGAATCGCGTGCTTTTGTGCGAATCGGCGACCTTTTCGAGCCCTTCGGCAACATGACGTTCGACATCATCGCCGCAAATCCTCCCTACGTGCCTGCGAAACGCGAACTCCCCGAAAGCGTCGCAAAGCATGAGCCCGCGGGGGCGCTTTTCGCCGGAGATGAAGGGCTCGATGTCATCCGCCGCATCGCGGCGGAGCTCCCGCGCCGCCTCTCTCGAGGCGGCGTGGCGTGGATTGAGTGCGACAGCGCGCACGCGGCTGCCGCGTGCGCGCTCTTCAAAGCAGCCGGCCTCTCCGCCGAGATACGCACCGACCAGTACGGCGCGCCGCGCCTTATCGTAGTATCCTTTTCTTAATGATCGGCCAGCTCCCCGACCCCCTTTCTCCCCTGTACTCGCAATTGAATTCGATAGGTATTTCCGGCGGGGCGACGGCGACCTGGGGCCTCTACGCCGTCTTCGCCTTCTGGGCGCTCTACACCCTCGTCGCCATTTACCATTGGCTTAAGTATTCCCACGCTTCGTGGGTCGCCTTCCCGGCAATCGCAGCGCACCTCTTCATATCCTTCGCCCTCATATCTTACGCGCTTTCCGGCAATGGCTCGTTCCTTACCCCCTATCTTCCATCGGTATGAAAGAATTCGAACTCGAGCCCGGCGAACATCCCGTAAAAGAGCTCCGCAGGCACTGGCTTCTCTTCGTCTCCACGCTCCTCCCTTACGCCATCGCTGCGGTCCTTCCGTTTGCGATCCCGAAAATCCTCCCGATCGCGCCGGCGCTCGAAACGTACCAGCCGCTTTTCGATTATCACGCGCCGCTTTCGCGCGCCGCGCTCGGCGTGTGGCTCCTCATCACTTGGACGCTCGCCTGGAGCGCGTTCACCAAGTACTTCCTCAGCGCGTGGGTGCTCACCAACAAGCGCATCGTCGACATCAAGCAGCGGGGCTATTTTTCCCGGGAAGTCTCGAGTCTTCTCCTTTCTCGCGTGCAGGACGTGACGACGAATGTGACCGGCGTCCTCGCCTCGCTGGTCGACATCGGCACGATAAACGTCCAGAGCGCCGGCGCCGTCGACGAATTCCACATGCGCGGGATCCCGCGGCCGGAGCAGATGCGAGACCTCATCCTTAAATACGTCGCCGTCGAGCCCAAACATACCGGCATCTGATACCCGACACACGAAAACGGCATTGGATTACCAAAAAATAAGTCGTTGAGCGGGCACGCTTCTTCGCGCCGTTTGGGCGGTAAGTGACCGCTGAGATGCGTCATGCGCGATGCCGTTTCGTGTGACGGGTGGTACAATCGGGCATATGTCCGAGCCGCTTTCTTCAACGGATCCGTATAAAGGCGTGCGGGATTTCTATCCCGCCGATTGGGCGCGCCTCGACGCGATGTTTGGCCGCGTCCGCGAGACGCTTCTGCGCTCCGGCTACGAGGAATACAACGCCTCTCCGCTCGAACGCTCTGAACTCTACGAAGCGAAGACCTCAGAGGAAATCGTAAATGAGCAGACGTATACTTTTACCGATCGCGGCGAGCGTCGGGTGACGCTCCGCCCCGAAATGACGCCGACCCTGGCGAGGATGGTCGCCGCGAAACGGCGCGAACTCTCCTTTCCGCTGCGCTGGTTTTCCATCGGCAATCGTTTCCGCTACGAGCGGCCACAGAAAGGCCGCCTCCGCGAGTTCTATCAGGCGGATGTGGACCTCGTGGGGCTCCCCGAGGGCGAAGCCGACATCGAGATCGTGCGGCTCGCCTCCGCCCTTCTGAAGTCCTTCGGTGCCTCCGAGGAGAGCTTCGTCATCCGCATGAACTCCCGGCCGCTTCTAAATGCCGCATGCGCGGCGGCGGGGCTTACGGGCGAAAGCGTCCGCCAGTACCTGCGCCTCCTCGACAAGAAATCAAAGATGACGCCCGAAGCCTTCGCCGCCGCGTCGAGCACGATTTCCGCAAAGGACCCGCTCGCAATCATCACTGATTCGGGAGCGGCGCCGGAAGTCGCGCGGCTCAAAAAAGCGCTCCTCGATCGCATCGCTGCTCTCGCCGCTCGCGGCGTTAGCAATGTCGTCTTTGATTCGAGCATCACGCGCGGCTTCGATTACTACACCGGCATGGTGTTTGAGGTCTATGATACGAATCCCGTAAATCCGCGCGCTATCTTCGGCGGCGGACGATTTGACGGACTCGTCGCGCTCTTCGGCGGAGCCCCCGTCCCGGCCGTCGGCTTCGCGCTTGGAGACGTCACCCTCGCCGATTTCCTCGATGCGCATTCGCTCATGCCGAGCGGGAGTGCGCGCGTTCCGCAGCTCTACGTCGGCACGCCGCGCACTCCGGACATTCCCGCCGCGCAGGCATTTGCAGACACGCTTCGCGCACAGGGCTGCCGTGTGTTCGTTAACATCAGCGATCGCGCGCTCGGCGACCAGATCAAGGACGCGGTACGACGCGGCATTCCGCTCTTCGTCGCGTACGGCGCAAACGAAATTGCGAATCAAACGCTCCGCATGAAAATCCTCGCAACTGGCGAAGAGTCTGCCCTTCCCGTCTCCGAACTCCCCGCCCGCCTTCGCTCCGGCAGCTAATATGCCCGGTAGGACAACATGGCATCGTGTCTTTGCTCCGGCCGTGATTTGCATGACGCGCAGCGACAATGCACTATGAACGCTATGAAGCGATTTGAGACTCTCGACACATGGAGTAATGCCATGTTGTCCTAACCGGGTATGCGTGCTATCACTTTTGATATCGAATCCATTTCCGACTCGATGGTGCGCGGCCGCGTGGATGTGAGCGAGCAGGAGCTCACCGTCGTCGCCATTCACGACTCCGAGACGGGCGCATATTCCTCGTACTTGAAGGACGAGCTTCATAAGCTCTGGCCAATTCTCGAGCGCGCAGATATGCTCATCGGCTTCAATTCCGACACCTTCGACATCCCGCTCCTCAATCGCTACTACCCCGGCGATCTCTCTCGCCTGCGCTCGCTCGATATCCTGAGCGAAGTGCAAAAGGTACTCGGCCGCCGCGTGCGGCTCCAGTCTCTCGCCGAGGCCACGCTTGGCAAAGGCAAGACCGGCGACGGGCTCAAAGCCGGCGACTGGTGGCGGGAAGGTAAGAAAGATAAAGTCCGCGAATATTGCATCGAGGACGTCCGCCTCACGCGAGAGCTCTATGACTACGCGCTTGCGCACGGCGTACTCAAATATAAAGACCTGCGCGACATCCGCGACATCAAGCTCGACACTTCGCATTGGACTTCTGCCTCAGCCGCCCCCGCGATGACCCACGCTCTGCAGCTATGAAGCGGTCGCTCACCATCCCCATCGCCATCGCCGTCGGCGGCGTTATCATCGCGGCGGCGGTATATATTTCAGTTCCTAAGATTTTCCCGGCGAGCCCAGATCATCCAGACCTCGTGCGCCCCGTGATGCCGAGCGATCATATCCTCGGAAATCCGGCGGCACCCGCGATGATCGTCGTCTACTGCGATTTCGACAGTTCTTTTTGCAAGGATTTCGACGATACGCTTCACCAACTTATCGCAAACGAGGGTGCCAACGGCAAAGTCGCCGTCGTATTCCGGGAATTTCCACTGTCCGAGCTCCACCCGAACGCCCTCTCTCACGCGCGGGCCGCAGAGTGCGCTGCGCAGGCCGGAGGCAATGACGGCTTTTGGAAATTTGAAGAAGCGCTCTTTAGGAACCAGCCAGTCGACCCTCTGCGCTACGGAGCCTTCGCCTCTGCGCTCGGCATTCCAGGAGGCGCGTTCGCGAGCTGCTTCGCGGACGCAGCGACGGCGGTCGACCCACGCATCCAAGCAGATCGGAAAAACGCCCTCGACATGGGGGCGAACGGTACGCCGTACTCGATCCTCCTCGTCGCAGGCAAGCCGCCCGTCGTCATGAGCGGGGCGTATCCGTACCAGGCGGTGCAGCAGCTTGTGGACGACACGCTCGGGAACTAAAACTCGTCTCGTTCGTCCAGCAATCCGAGCCGGTAGAGATCGAAGGAATTATCGCCCTCAAACATATCGGAAGGATTCGGCAGGAAGATACGTGGGCGCGAAATCTCGGCCGTCGCGTCGTTAATCAAGCGATGGAAGACGGCAAAATCGTCTTTGCGAGCGCGGAAGTCTATGAGGTAGCGGCGCATCTGCGAGCTTCCGTCGGCGTTTTTCGTCTTCTTGCATTCATATACGATAAAGCGCCGCACCGGTTTGCCGAATATTTCCCGCACGGTGTAGTAGTTGAAAATAGCCTGGATGACAAACAGTGTTTTTTCGGCGCCGCCCTTGCTGAAAGACGCGACGAATTTGTGATCGACGATGTCGACGGCACCCTTCTCCACGCTCGATGCGACGACCAAGTCCGAAATGGCTTTGAGAGGGAGCGGGAGCCCCGGCACTTCCGCCGTGCCGCGCACTTCCACCCCGAGCACGTCGTGCTTCGGCGGCCGCGCAAGATAGAACGAAATCGCCCGCAGGTAGTCCTGCTCCATCTGCGCACGCTTCTCTTTTTTCGCGCGGCGCGTCTTCGCTCGACCGAAATCGATCTCGAAATCCGCGACGTCCCGCAAAGACTCGAGGCCTTTCTGTATCGCCACTTCTTTCGTGGCGCCCTTGTAAAAATGCTCCAGCGCCAGGTGCCCGGCGCTGCCGACGATGGCGGCAGGCGTTTTCGGCGTATCGTATATCTCCTCGACGTAGCGCTTATACCAAGCGAGCGGATTGCGCAAAAACGCCATCAGGGACGAGTGGCTCCAGTGCTTTATAGGCAGGCGCTTCTTCGTCTTCTGTACCGCTTTCCTCTTCCGCTTCATGAGGGGAGTATAACGGAAACAAGTGAGCGAAGGTATGTTCCGAGGTGAGGCTCTCGGAGCTGGAGCAGCATGGTAATTGCGGCGCTGAAGAGAAGCTGCGCCGCAATTTGCGACAGCGAGAGTGAGCGCGTCCCGCCGCTGGGCGGGACGACGTGTACTCACCGTAGGGACATACCGGGCGAACCCTTAGTACGACTTCAAGTGCCGCGCGTTGCCGTGGACGCGAATTTTTTCGAGCGCTTTCGCCTCGATCTGGCGGATGCGTTCGCGGGTAACGCCGAATTCCCTTCCCACCTCTTCAAGCGTGTGGTAGATGCCGTCCATGAGGCCGTGGCGCATCTCGAGGATCTTGCGCTCTTTCGGCGAAAGATCGCTCAAGATGGCGCGCACCTGCTCCGCGAGAATGCGCTCGGAAGATTCCTGAATCGGCGAGGGGATCTTGTCGTCCGGAATGAAGTCGCCGAGCGTGGACTTTTCGTCGTCGTCCGAGCCGATAGGATTCTCGAGCGAAAGCGTGTCCTGATTGATCTTCTCTATTTGGTAGATCTTCTCCGGCTCCACACCCATCTCAACCGCGATCTCCTCTTCGTGGGGGTCGCGCCCAAGCACCTGCGCGAGGCGGCGGGAGACCTGCTTGTACTTCGCGATGGTCTCCACCATGTGGACCGGAATGCGAATGGTGCGGGACTGGTCGGCCAAGGCGCGGGTAATCGCCTGGCGGATCCACCAAGTCGCGTAAGTCGAGAACTTGAAGCCCTTCTTCCAGTCGAACTTATCGACGGCGCGGAAGAGGCCGAGATTCCCTTCCTGGATGAGATCGAGGAGCGTGAGGTCTGGCGAGCGGCCGACGTATTTCTTTGCTATGGAAACGACGAGACGCAGGTTGCTCCGCGCCAAGATATTGCGCGCCTCCGCGTCGCCTTTCTCGATGCGCTTGGCAAGCTCGCGCTCCTCTGCGGCGGTCAGGAGCGGATACTGCCCGATCTCGCGCAGGTAAATCTGGATGGAATCATAGCCGGTCGAGTGGCGATCTTTGATGTTCCTGGTCGCGAGGTATTCGTCAGCCGCATCCTCAAGCATGCCGCCCTCAAGCACGTCCACACCCGCCGTGGCGAAGCGCTCGTAGAGAGACTCGAGGAAGCTCACGTCCTCCTCGACGTGCGGGAAGGATTTCAGGATTTCGCTGTAGGTAACGTAGCCGCGGTCTTTGCCTTTCTCGATGAGCTGCTCAGCGGAGAGCGCCTTCTGCGAGTCGGCTTTCGCTTTCGACCCGCGCGCGGCGGCGCGGAGGATCTTCTTCGTGCGCGCGGAAGAAGGCCGGCGCGCGGCCGACTTTTTCTTAGAGACAGCGCGCTTCCCCGACGACTTCTTCGCCTTTCGGGAAACTGGTTTCGTCTTCTTCGCGCCTTTTTTCTTTTTGGTAATTGCCATGCGAAAAATAAAATTAGTGCTCAAATGCGGCAAGGCGTGCGGCGAGTTTCGCACACGCTGCCTGCGCACGTCCTATAGCGGATGCATCGCCCGCACCTTCGGCCCTACGCAAATCTCTCACTGCTTCTTGATACGCCTCGCGGATCACCGCTGTTTCAAAGGCGCGAAGAAGCTCGTCTGCCGCCCTTTCTTCGGGCTGCTCACCAAATGCCTGCTCCGCCTGGAACAAGGCCGATTCCGGAAGAGGTGTAAGCGGCAACTCCTGAGCTTCAGTAATTCGACAATACTCTGATTTGACGCGCTGTGCAAGCGGGGTACCTGGATAAGCCTGGACGACGGCCAGAAGCTGCTCGGAGCGGGTTTCCGAGGAGAGGCGCGGCGGCGCCTTCGGCGCCGCTGCGCGCGGCGCCGCCTCTTCAGCAAACGGCTGCCGCGGCAAACGCTTGAGCGACTCGCGAACGGCCTCGCCCGAGAGCCCGAGCGCTCGCGCAGCAGCCTGCACGAAATGCTCGCGTTCCATCGGGCTCGGCATCGCCGCGATGAGCGGGAGCACGATGCTCTCCGCCAGGCGCAAGAGGCGGTGCGGATCTCTTTCGCGCTCCGCGAGCTCTCCGAGGAAAAAATCAACGATTGGTTTCGCCGCTGCGACGCGCTTCGCAAACTCCTTCGGGTCCTCGCTCACCAAATCAGCCGGATCTTTGCCCGCCGGAAGCTGCGCCGCCTTCACGCGGAGCCCCGCCTGAAGCGCGAGCGCGGCAGAACGCGCGGTCGCCTTGAGGCCAGCCGCATCCGCGTCGAGGATGAGCATGAGATTCTCGCTGTAGCGCTTCATGAGAGTAAGGTGCCGCTCGGAGAGCGCCGTGCCCGAAAGCGCGACGGCGTTCTTGAATCCCGCCTGGTGCGCAAGCAGCACGTCCATCTGCCCCTCAACGAGCATGGTGAATCCGCGCGTGCGTATCGCGTCCTTCGCGGCATCCATGCCGAAGAGGATTTCGGATTTGTGGTAGAGCTCGGTTTCCGGAGAGTTCAGGTACTTCGCAGGATCATCCGCCGAGAGAGCGCGGCCGGTAAAAGCGACGACGCGCCCGGCGGCATCATGTATCGGAAACATGAGCCGGTTGCGGAATCGGTCGTAGTAGGTGCCCGGCTTCCCGTCTGCTTCCTTGATGAGCCCGGCCGCAAGAAGCTCCTCAGTCGAAAATCCCTCCGCGGCCAGAGCCTCAAGGAGTGTGCGCCACGCATCCGGCGCATAGCCTAGCTGCCAGGCAGAAATACTTTCGCGTGAAAGGCCGCGCTTCTTCGCGTACGCTTCTGCCTCCGTGCCCGGAAGCTGCATCGCGTAAAATTGCTCTGCGCGCGTCATCAAGGCGCGCAGGCGATCTTTCTTCGACGCCTCCTCTTTTCCGGCACTACCATATATGGTAGTAAGTGGAACTCCCGCTTTCTCAGCAAGGATTTTGAGCGCGCCTTTGAAATCCACGCCCTCGATCTTCTCGATAAACGAAAAAGCGTCGCCCCCGAGCCCGCAGCCGAAGCAGTGCCAGGTGCCCCGCTCGGGCGACACATGGAATGAGGGAGTTTTTTCTTTGTGGAACGGGCATAGCCCGCGCACCGACTTCCCCGCCCGCGTAAGCTTCACATACGGCGCAATCACCTCCTGGATGCCCAGGCGCTCCTTGATTTCCTGAACGGTATCCTTCGCCATTTGTCGCATTCTAGCGCGTTTCGCGAGCGCTTGACAATAATAGATGGCTGTGCTAGCATAGCTCCAGATTGAACGCATATCTGTTCCACACAAAAACCAGGGAGGCACTCAATGAAAAAGCGGGAAAAGATCATCATAGTACTGATGATGGTCTGTCTTATTGGCGCCTTTGTTGCGGCCATTAAAGAATCCGCTCTCTTCTTCTCTGTCGGGTTTATCCTTTTCCTAATCGGTGTTATTTTGATTACGAAAAGGAGGCCGAAATGAAACAAAGCAGCGCAGCGCCCAACCGGGCCTGCGCTGTATCTCTTTTTATACCGTGTCGGTTGCCATTCCCTCGATTCTGCCGTATTTTCAATCCGGATTGGGTGCGAAAGGTTTTCGTTCCAAGACACATGAAGGAGGGTCCTATGATTCCCCCAGAGCTTGTGATTATCGTCGTTGTCGGCGTGGCGGCTGGCTTTGTTTGGGTCAAGACCGGCTCCGGATTGTCCAGAATCGTGTGCCTGGCATGCCTCGGGCTCGTGTTCCTTCTTCTGATAGTCGCGGCGGTCATACGGTGACCGCCATCCGAAACAGCGCAGGACCCAATCGGGCCTGCGCTGCTCCTCTTTTTATACTGCGAGACTAACGGAGCGTGCGCGGAGCGAAGCTCGTTGTGCGCGTGGTCGAGGGCGCCGGAGTCGATGCGGCACGGTCGGACTGAAGCTTCGTGATTGACGCGTGCTTCTTGCTGCCCGCAAAGCCGGTACCCGACGGAATAAGGCGTCCGAGAATGACGTTCTCCTTGAGGCCGCGGAGTCGATCGGTGCTGCCACGAAGCGCCGCGTTGATGAGGATCTTCGTAGTCTGCTCGAAGGACGCCGCTGAGAGGAAGGAGCGGCGGGAAAGCGCGCTCTCCTTGATACCGAGCACGATTTCCCGCGCCTTGGGCGCCATCTTCCCTGCCGCTTCCATCTCCTTGACCGACTTTGCAAACTCCCAATCCTCGACCACGTCGCCGACCGAGTAGTCGGTGTCGCCCGCGTCCGTGATCTTCACGCGCGAGAACATCTGCTTCACGACGACTTCGAGGTGCTTACGAGAGACCGGCGCGCCCTGGAGCTCGTAGATCTTCGACGCTTCGGTGATGATGTATTCCTGCACCGCTGCGCGGCCCGCATGATCGAAGAGATCGTCGAGGTCTGCGGAACCGTCGGTGAGGATCTGCCCCTTCACGACTGTGTCGCCTTCCTTCACAAGTGGAACGCGCGGATACGGCGCGAGGTATTCGTAGGACGAGCCGTCCTTCTTGCCCCTAGAACTCGCCTTCGGCGAGTTCGGGCGATCGTCGGCTTCTGCTGACGATGTAGCCTGCCCCGCCATCGGCGCGACGACGATGATTTTCTCGCGGCCCTCATCTTTGATTTCCGCGACCAAACCATCAGACTTCGAAATGACCGCCGGATTCTTCGGCGAACGCTTCTCGAAGACTTCCTCGACGCGCGGAAGACCGCTCGTGATGTCGCCGCCCACCGACGCGACGCCGCCGGCGTGGAAGGTGCGCATGGTGAGCTGGGTGCCCGGCTCGCCGATGGCCTGCGCCGCGATGGTGCCGACCGCCTCGCCCAGGTCGACGATTTCGTGCGTCGTGAGGTCCATGCCGTAGCAGGTCTGGCACACGCCGTAGCGCGTCTCGCACGACATTGCTGAGCGTGCGATGACGGTGGCAATCGGAGACGCATTCAGCGTCTCGGCGTCTTTGATAGAAAGGTAGTGGCCCTTCTTGAAGAGTACGGTACCGTCGTGATCTTTCGCGTCTTCCGCGAGCACGCGTCCGCGAAGCGCCTCAGCGTAATTGATCTGAATGCCGGAGGCGCTCACACGATTGATCTTCACGCCGCGCTTGGTGCCGCAGTCTTTCTCGGTGACGATGGAGTCCTGCGCCACGTCGAAGAGGCGGCGCGTGAGGTAGCCCGCCTTTGCGGTGCCGAGTGCGGTGTCGGTGAGGCCTTTGCGTGCGCCGTGGGTCGACATGAAGTACTCAATCGGATTCAATCCCTCTATCATCGAGGAGATGATCGGCACTTCAATCGTCATGCCGGCGGTATTCTGAATGAGGCCTTTCATGCCGGCCATCTGAGTGAGGTTGCCGAGCGTACCGCGGGCGCCGGAGCGGACCATGTCTGCCACCGAGCCCATCGGATTCAATTCCGCGGCAATCTGCTCCTCGACCGCCTGCTTCGTGCCCTGCCAGATTTCAATCGCCATGCGGCGCTTCTCTTCTGCGGCGAGGAGGCCGTTCTTGTAGTCTTCCTCGATCTTCGCAACTTTTGCAGCCGCTTCGTCGATGATGCGCGACTTCTGCGCCGGCACGGCGACGTCGTCAATTGCCCAGGAAATGCCCGAGCGCGTCGCGTAGTCGAAGCCGAAGCGCTTCACTTTATTCACGATGTTTGGCACCGCGTCGATGCCGTAGCGCGAGATGCAGTCGGTGACGATGCGCGCAAGCACTTTCTTCGTGATGGTTTCGTTTACAAACGGATAGTCCGCCGGAAGCACGGTGTTGAAGAGGAGGCGGCCGACGGTCGTCTCAAACGGATGCCCGTCAAACGCCGCGTACTTCTCCTTGCCTTCGACCGGCAGGACTTTTATCTTCGAGCGCAAATCGATGGCGCCATATTCAGACGCGAGAATCGCCGCGTTCGGCGAGGCGAAGTGTTCGCCTTCGCCCTTCATTTTTTCGACGGCCTTGGTGAGCCAGTACACGCCGAGGATGATGTCGAGCGGCTTTCCGGTGAGCACGATCATTTCGCCCGAGCCCGGCTTCAGGATGTTCCGGTTCGCGCTCATGATGTTCTTCGCTTCCCACTGCGCTTCCTCAGAAAGCGGCACGTGCACGGCCATCTGGTCGCCGTCGAAGTCCGCGTTGAATGCGTTACAGACGAGCGGGTGGAGCTGAATGGCATCGCCTTCGATGAGCCGCGGACGGAATGCCTGGATGCCCTGGCGGTGGAGCGTCGGGGCGCGGTTGAGGAGCACGTACTTGCCCTTGATGGCCTCTTCGAGGAGTTCCCACACTTCAGCAACGCCGTCTTCGATGAGGCGTCCTGCGCCGCGGATGTTGAAGGCGAGTTCGCGTTCGAGGAGTCCGGCAATCACAAACGGGCGGAAGAGCTCGAGCGCCATGTGCTTCGGAAGACCGCACTCGTCGAGCTCGAGGTCCGGGCCGACGACGATCACGGAGCGGCCGGAGTAGTCGACGCGCTTGCCGAGGAGGTTCTGGCGGAAGTAGCCCTGCTTGCCTTTGAGGTAGTCAGCGAGCGACTTGAGCGGACGGCGCTGCGCCATCGTCATCGCGCCTGCGGCTGCCCCGCTCTTACGAATCGAATTGTCGAGAAGCGCGTCGACCGCTTCCTGGAGAATGCGCTTTTCGTTGCGGAGGATGACTTCCGGCGCGTGGATGTCGATGAGCTTTTTCAGGCGATTGTTGCGGTTGATCACGCGGCGGTAGAGATCGTTCACGTCCGAAGTCGCGTGGCGGCCGCCTTCAAGAGCGACCATCGGGCGAAGCGCCGGCGGGATGACCGGAATGCGCGTGAGGAAGAGCCACTCAGGGCGCGTGCCCGAAGCGATGAGCCCCGCGATGAGCGAGAGGCGCTTCGCGAGCTTCTCGCGCTCGGCGGCGCCGGCTGTCTGGTAGCGGGCCGAGAGCGTCTTCTCGAGATCCTTCAGATTGAGTTTGCAGAAAATATCGTAGATGGCTTCAGCGCCGATGCGCGCCTCAAAGAGGCCGCCGTACTTCACCGAGTAGCGGTGGTACTCGAGCTCGTCGAGAACCTTGCCGACGATGATGCCGTCAATCTCGGCCTTCGCGATCGTCATCTTCTCTTTGAGCGCATCACGATCCTTGTCTTTCTCGAGCGACTTGTACTTCGACTTGTATTCGCTCTCGAGCTCGGTCAGAAGGCGTTTTTTCTCGGCCTCGACCACGTTCGTGACGATGTAGCCGGCGAAGTAGATGACCTTCTCAATGTCGGTCGCAGACGCGCCGAGGAGGAGCGCCATGCGCGACGGCACGGAGCGCAGGAACCAAATGTGCGCGACCGGCGTGCAGAGCTCGATGTGGCCCATGCGCTCGCGGCGCACGATCGAACGCGTGATCTCGACACCGCATTTATCGCAGACGATGCCCTTGTAGCGGATACCCTTGTATTTGCCGCAGTAGCACTCGTAGTCCTTTTCCGGACCGAAGATTTTCTCGTCGAAGAGGCCGTGCTTCTCGGAGCGCTGCGTGCGGTAGTTGATGGTCTCGGGCTTCGTGACCTCGCCAGAAGACCACGCGAGGATGCGCTCCGGAGACGCAAGCGCAAGCCGGAGTCCGTTCCAGGTGTCGCGCGGAGGGAGGATTTTTCGTGAAGTGAATGCCATAAAAGTAGTAGTTAGGAGTTAGGGTTTAGCCACTAGTCATTCCTCCGAAAGCGGCGGCAGATTCAGGGGCTCGACGTCAAGCGCAAGCCCGCGGATCTGATTCGTAAGCACCGCAAAGGACGCCGGCGTGCCGGTGTGGCTTATCGCCTCGCCCTTCACGATCGCATCGAAGGCTGCCGAGCGGCCCTGGATGTCGTCCGACTTGATGGTGAGCATCTCGCGGAGCGTGTAGGCGGCGCCGTAGCCAAGGAGCGCCCACACTTCCATTTCGCCGAAGCGCTGGCCGCCGTTCTGCGCTTTGCCGCCAAGCGGCTGCTGCGTGATGAGGCTGTAGGGGCCGATGGAACGCATGTGGATCTTGTCTTCCACCATGTGATGAAGCTTGAGGATGTACATGTAGCCCACTGCAATCGTCTGCGCGAAAGCGTCGCCCGTGCGACCGTCGAAGAGCTGCATCTTGCCATCGGTCGAGAAGCCGGCGGCCGCAAGCTCGCTCTTGATTTCCTCCGGGGTCGCACCCGAGAACGGCGGGACGACGGCCTGGTACCCAAGCGTATTCGCCGCGAGCCCGAGGTGCATCTCGAGGATCTGCCCGAGGTTCATACGAGACGGGACGCCAAGCGGGGTCAGGATGAGGTCGACCGGATTGCCATCCTTGTCATACGGCATGTCTTCGACCGGAAGCACGCGGCTGATGACGCCTTTGTTGCCGTGGCGGCCGGAGAGCTTGTCGCCGACGGAGACGTTTCGCACCTGCGCAACCGTGACGACGATCTTCTTGAAGATGCCGCTCTCGAGCTGATCGCCTTTCTCGCGGCTGAAGACGCGCACGCCGATCACGCGGCCGCGTTTGCCGCCTTCCATGCGAAGCGACGTGTCCTTCACGTCCTTCGCTTTGTCGCCGAAGATGCTGCGGAGCAGGCGCTCTTCGGGCGTGAGCTGCGTCTCGCCTTTCGGCGTCACCTTGCCCACGAGGATGTCGCCCGGGCGGACTTCTGCGCCGATGCGGATGACGCCCTCCTCATCGAGGTTCTTGAGGCGCATTTCGCCGACGTTCGGGATGTCGTGGGTCGTGGTCTCGGGGCCGAGCTTCGTATCGCGCACAACGCACTCGAAGTCCTCGATGTGGACGGTCGTAAACTTCGCGTCCTGCACGAGGCGCTCGGAAATGATGATGGCGTCTTCGTAGTTCGCGCCGTTCCAGCTCATGAAGGCGACGCGCACGTTCTGGCCGAGCGCGAGCTGGCCCTGGTCGGTCGAGGAGTTGTCGGCGAGCACGTCGCCTTTCTTCACTTTTGCGCCAAGCGCCACCGACGGGCGCTGCATGAAAGCGGAGTTCTGGTTGGTCTGCGTGAGGCCCTGGAGGCGGTACTCCTTCGAGGCTCCCGAGGAGGTCTTCACGATGATTTTCCGCGCGTCGACGTGCGTTACTTCTCCCGACTCCTGCGCGAGTACGAGGCGGCCGGTCGACTTCGCCGCATGCGATTCGATACCGGTGGCCACGAGCGGTGCCTCCGGTATGAGGACCGGGGTTGCCTGCTTCTGCATGTTTGAACCCATCAAGGCGCGGTTCGCATCGTCGTGGTCGACGAACGGAATCATCGACGTGGCGATGGAAAACATCTGAAACGTGGAGGCGTCCATGAGCGTCACGTCGTCTTTCGGCACGATGACCGGCTCGCCCTTGTGGCGCGCCTCGACGACGTCGGTGGTGATGTGGCCCTTTTCGTCAAACTTGGTCGCGCCGTGCGCGATGACTTCGTTCTCTTCATCGAGCGCGTTCAGGTACACGACCTCTTCGGTTACCTTGCCGTTTTTGACGCGGACATACGGGGTCTCGATGACGCCGAAATCGTTCGTGCGCGCGTGAGTCGCCATGTGGAGGATGAGGCCGATGTTCTGGCCTTCCGGCGTGTGAATTGGACAGAGGCGTCCGTAGTGGGAAGGATGCACGTCGCGCACTTCAAATCCGGCGCGCTCGCGCGTGAGACCGCCAGGCCCGAGCGCGGAGAGCGTGCGCATGTTTTCGAGCTCCGCGAGGATGTTCTGCTGATCCATGAACTGCGAGAGCTGGTTTGCGGTGAAGAATTCGTGCACCGACGCGTGGAACGGACGCGGATTCACGAGCGCCATCGGGAGCGTGGTCTCGGTCGGCGTCGTCGACATGCGGTCCTGAATGTTGCGCTTCATGCGGCTCATGCCGACCCGCATGCGCGCCTGGAGGAGCTCGCCCACGAAGCGCACGCGGCGGAAGCCGAGATGATCGATGTCGTCGGAATGCGCGGAGGGGTCCGCGTTCAGCTTCGTAATTTCCGAGACGATGCGGACGAAGTCCGCGAGCGAGAGCGTGCGCTTCTCGAGCGCCTTCTCCGTGACCGGGAGGCCGAAGCGCGCGTTCAGGCGGTGGCGGCCGACCTTGCCGAGGTCATAGCGCTCGGTCGAGAAGAGCGACTGCACGAAGTTCTTGGCGTTTTCCGGCGTCGCGAGGTCGCCGTCGCGCATGCGGCGGTGGATTTCGATATAGGCCTCTTCGATAGACTTCGCCTCGTCGTGCGCGAGCGTGGCCTGAATGGCCGCTTTCGCGAGCGGATCGTTTGTGAAGTGTTTCAGGACGGACTCGCCGAGGCCGCCGCCGAAGACGGCCAGAAGCTCGGTAATCGGGAACTTGCGCTTGCGGTCGATTTTTACGAAAATCGCGCCGTCTGCCTCCGAATCAAACTCGATCCATACGCCGCGAAGCGGGATGATCTTCGCGCCGAAGTACGCTTTGCCGCGGATAAGCTCGGAAACGAAGAATGCGCCGAAGGAGCGGGCGAGCTGCGGCACGATGGCGCGCTCGACGCCCGAGACGATGAACGAACCGTGCGGCGTCATGATGGGCACATCGGTGAGGAAAATCTCCTGCGACTTCTCCGAGCCGAGGGTCTTGTTGACGAGCTTCACCGTGGCGCGTACCGGCGCTTCGTACGTGCGCATGTTTTCGCGCGCGAAATCCTCATCGTATTTCGGCTCGCCGATCTCGAAACTCTCGAACTCAAGCTCGAACTTCTTCCCCGAGTAGTCGGTGATGGGCGAGAATTCCTTGAAAAGCTCTTTCAGGCCGTCCTTGAGGAGCCAGTCAAAGGAGCTCCGCTGGTGCCCGACCAGGTCCGGAAATGCGACTTTCGGGGCACGGTACGCACCGAACGTCTTCTGGGAGATTTTCTTTTGCATGAGTCGTAGCGCCTAGGGTTGTTAAATTAAATACCGTACATAAATGAACGCGAACGCACGGAACAAATCCGCTCTCGCTTTTGCGTTTCTTCGGTTCCCGTATAAATCTCTCCCGCGCCCTACACCGCCTTTCGGCGGTCGGGCGATCACTTTGTTCTCACAAAATGATTTAGCCCTCCGCCCGCCCACACTTCTGCAGTGTGACGGGCTCCGCTACTCACTCGTATCTTGTGCCCCTACACTATCAGCCTGCCCCAATTCGCGCAAGCCCCCAAAACGGCTTGGGGATATCCTCCATCGCCTGTTTACTATGGACTCTAAATCTATGTCCTGCCAATAATGATTGGAGTAAAATTCAGAGCTTGCCGAGTGCCTTCCAAATATCGTCCTCCGAAAATCCAAGTTTACGAATTTCCCTAAAGACATCGCCATTTACTTGCTTGGTCATGCCTGGATAGATATTTACCACAAAACTATCGAGGCCAAGTGTTCCATTTAGGTCAGTTCCCAACTTCCTTATTGCATGATGCGAGGAGCCAGAATTAGGAGCACTCAGGGGAACACCAAGCTTCCCTATTGCCTTTATCCAGTCTCGAAAATGTATATTCCCGCGAGAATCCCAAAGATCCTTTCTTTTAATAGGAATCTCTGAGGCCATGAACTTAACAAGGAACTAGGGTGGTTCTCGGCGCGCCAAAAGAAACGGACATTTGAGAAACTTTGCTCTCAATTTGTTCGGGCTGGAGCTTGGTTTGTATATGGAACGCCGTGTGGATTGCTTCCCGGATATGCGACTGTATTTCCGTGTCACTTGGATCGAGTTCTTTTCCTCCCGTAATCAGCCCTGGGATTTCATCACATCGTGCGGACCACCCATCTGTGTCTCTATGGATAGTGAAATGGAGTAATCCTCCAAGTTTTGCAACCTCTTGCTGCATCCTTATTACAGCATCCTCATTGGCTACTTCCTGATTTTTACCAAAGAGAGAGCCAAATATGTAGTTCATATTGTTAACCTTATAGCCAGCCTAATTTTTGTCAACCAATGGAATCAGACTACTTCTTTTTGCGCCACGCATCGATGTTCGCGTGGTGGCCCGTTTGAAGCACTTTGGGGACCCGATAGTTTTTCTTTTTGTACAAAATCGTTTCGGGGCGGGTGTAGACGGCGGAGGAAGCGATGCGGCGCTCCTCGACGGAGGCGTCTTTGCCGAGGACACCCGGCAGGCGGCGCGTGACGGCGTCTACTATCGCGAGCGCCGGTACTTCCCCGCCGGTGTAAACGGCTTCGCCCACGGCGAATTCTTTCACCGGCGCGAGCGTCTTCAAGATTTTCTTCGCGCGTTCGTCGATGCCCTCGTACCGACCGCAGACGAGTACCACGTCGCTATACTTCGCGAGCGCGTCAGCATCTTTGTTTGTAAATTGCTTGCCACTTGGACTAAACCAAACGACCACCGCCCTACAAGGGGCACCCTTGTGCGGCTTTCGCGACACAAGTGTGCCCCTTGTAAGCGTTTTGAGAGCTTTGGCGGCGGCCTTCACCACCGGGAGCGCCTGCATCACCATGCCGGGGCCGCCGCCATACGGGCGCTCGTCTACCTTGCCCCATTTATTCTCCACGAAATCACGCGGGTTCTGATACGCAACTGAAATCTTCTTTTCTTTGCGAGCGCGCCCAACAATCGACGCGGAAAGATACGCGTCGCATGCTTCCGAAAAAAGCGTAATGATAGAGAACCTAATCATGCGATTCAGTGTCCGCAAGCGGCGTATGCTCGCTTTTTTCCGTTGAGAGACCGCTGCTATCTAAATTATCAATAATCTCAGCCCACGGGTATTGGTGCGCATATGCTTTTAATTTCTCGAGGTTTGCTTCGCTTGCATACACGAAACCAATGAAGCTGTGAGGAATATTCTTGTCCGCATTCACGCCTATTTTCGCCTGCATATCCGTCGCCTTCAGTTGAGAAGGCTCATCGAAAGCAAAGCGGGCCTTGTATGCAATACGCCCGTCCCTAAACAAATCGTGATGTCGATTGAAACACCATGGTTCTTCCCACATCTGAAAATCTGGACTTAGTGTTTTGAGAAATTTCTTTTCGTCCCTGACTTCTCGTCGCTCCTGCCTCCATTCCTTGAAGAATTCCATTGCGGTATTAGAGCTCCTCGACGACTTGGTCGACGGTCTTCATTCCCGGCTCGGCCTCGGGAGCGGGCATGCGCTTGCCGCCAACCGGCTCGTTGATCTTCAAATTCACCCGCGCATTCCCTTTCATGCCGACGACGCGGAGCAGGATGCGCAGTGCCTCGGCAGTCTTGCCGCTCTTGCCGATGATCTTCCCCATGTCCTCGGGATGGACGGTGAGCGTGAGGAGGACGCCCATCTGATCGATGGTACGCGTCGTCTCGACCGCTTCCGGATGATCGGCGAGCGCCTTCACCGCGTATTCGAGAAATGCCTGATCTGGTTCCATAGAGGTAAAAGGGATATGAAGATTGCTAACGCCCGCCGCCTTTGGCGGCGGGTTATGCGGCAGGAGCTTCGGCCGGAGCCGCTTCTGCTGCCGGAGTCACTTCCGGAGCCGGCTCGGCTTCGGCAGCGACTTCCGCCTCCGTCGGCGCGGCTGCTTCGGCGGCCGCTGGTGCGGCCTCCGCGCTCTCGGCACCTTCCTTCTTTTGCGGCGTCTTCTTCGAGAGCACGTTCACCTTCTTGCCCGTGATGATGCCTTTATTTATGAGGAGATTGTGGATGGAGCCGGTCGGCTGGGCGCCCTTTGCGATCCACTCCTTCACGCTCTCCGCGTCGAGCGTGAGCGCCTTGCTGCGAGGATTGTAGGTGCCGAGGAGCTCGACAATATTGCCGGCCTTTGCCGCGCGCTCCTTTTCCAAAACGACAATGCGAAACGCCGGATCGTTGGTCCGGCCGATGCGCTGAAATCGAATCATCAACATGCAGGCGACTATAGCAGAAGGCCCGCAATATTGCTAGAGTACGGGAAATGGCGGCGGATGCGCTCTACGAAGGTCCGATAACGATGACCCGGAAGGGTCTCGGCTTTTTCTCCGTGGGCGAAGATAAGGAGGACTTGATCATCCCAAATGAGTGGACCGGCCATGCGCTTCACGGCGACATCGTCAAAGTCGCTCCGGCAGGCAGCTACCGCGACCCTTCGGGGCGAATGCCGCCGCGAGCGGCGGGGAAAGTGGTGGAGATCGTCTCGCGCGCGCGGGAGACTTTCGTGGGCACGCTCGTGGAGGAAAACGGACTCACACTTCTCGCGCCCGACTACAAGAAAATGTATGTGCCGATAGTCATCCTTGATCGCGGCAACGCAGAGCCGGGGTACAAGGTCCTCGTTCGGCTCGCGAGCTGGGATGCCGACAAGGACTATCCGCTCGGCACCATCGAGGAGGTCATCGGCAAGGCAGGCGTGCACGAGACCGAGATGCGCGCGCTCGCGCTTGGCCAGGGATTTGCAAGCGACTTCCCTCCTGCTGTGACCTCCGAAGCAAAGCGTCTCGAGGCCGAAGGCCGGGAGATGATTGCGAAGGAGGTGCGAGAAACGCGCCCCTACTCCGCTGAAGCTACGAAGGGCAGGCGCGACTTTAGAAACGTCCCGACCTGCACCATCGACCCCTTCGATGCAAAGGACTTCGACGACGCGCTCTCGGTGCGCCGGCTCGACGACGGCCTCGTGGAAGTCGGGGTCCACATCGCGGACGTCTCGTTTTTCGTAAAACCGGGGACCGCGCTCGACAAAGAGGCCATCGAGCGCGCGACGAGCGTCTACCTGGTTGACCGCACCATCCCGATGCTTCCCGAAGTCCTCTCAAACGACCTCTGCTCGCTCAAGCCGGATGAAGACCGGCTCGCCGTCTCCGCCGTCTTCATGCTCGACCAGGATGCAAATATCAAAGACACGTGGTTCGGCGAGACGGTCATCCACTCCGCGAAGCGCTTTACGTATGAAAATGCTCAGGCTACACTCGACGCCGCCTTGGCGTCGAGTCGCCCGACTCCGCCTTCGGCGGAGTTTAGGGAAGTGCGAGAAAGTGATCAAGGTGTCTTGGGTGAAGAACTTGTCATTCTCTTTGAACTCTCGAAGAAAATCCGCGCGCGGCGCGCGGCCAAGGGCGCGATTGAATTTGATACGGCCGAAGTGAAAGTCGAGCTCAATGCCGAGGGCAAACCGATTGCCATCCGCCTCAAAGAGCGCAAGGCGACGAATCTCCTCATCGAGGACTTCATGCTGCTTGCGAACGAAGCGGTAGCAAAGCACCTTTCGGCGCTTACGAAAAACGGCGGCGAGCACTTCTACTCGCTCTACCGCATCCACGACGCGCCGGACACCGACCGCATCGAAAATCTCGCAAATCTCCTGCGCGTCATGGGCTACCACCTGAAGACGTCGGGAAGCGGCATCGTTACGGGCGCGGAATTGAACAAGCTTCTCGAGTCGGTGAAAGGTAAGCCGGAGGAATACCTGGTGAAGATGGCGACCCTGCGCTCCATGAGCAAGGCCGTCTACGCCACGCGGAACATCGGCCACTTCGGGCTCGCATTCGATTTCTACACGCACTTCACCTCCCCCATCCGCCGCTACCCCGACCTCGTCATCCACCGGCTCTTGAAGCACCACGCAGGTGGCGACCCGATCACGCGCGAGGAAATGCAGGAATTCGACGCGCTCGCGGTGCATGCGTCCGAGCGCGAAGTTGCGGCGGCCGACGCGGAGCGTGACTCCATCAAGATGAAGCAGGTGGAATTCCTTGCGCCGAAAATTGGCGAGACCTTCGACGCGGTCATTTCGGGCGTTACCGACCGCGGACTCTACATCGAGGAGCAAGCGACACATGCCGACGGCATGATCCGCATCAAAGACGTCGGCGACGATTATTTCGAATACGACGAGAAGCACTACCAAATCGTGGGCCGCCGCACGAAAAAGGCCTACCGCCTCGGCGACCCCATCCGCGTCAAACTCATCGCCGCGCGCATCGCCGAAAAAGAGCTCGACTTCATCCCCGTTCAAAGTTAGGACATCCGATGTCCTAACTTTTGTATTCGAGCGATTTGCTCTCCAGAGCAAGAATTGGGTCGCAAACAATGTCAGCGATTATTTGTTCGTAATTCTTTCGTGTCCCTAATAATGGACTGAGGACGTCGGAGCGAAGGATTGAAGGGAAATTCCGCATGCCTAGATAATCAAGATGGCTGCTCCAACGGTATTCTAAAAGAGATCCCAAAGCCTTACGAACGTCTTTCACTTTCCCTTCGCGCCATTCCGGCGCGACATAATCGAGTGGATTGAGATGGATATAAAACGGTATATATAGAAAGTGTGCATTACGTTCTATCAACACTTTTCGATATTTACCCTGCCAGAGAGCGCCAGAGCGTTCATATTTCTCATTGAAATATTTCGTATAACCCATATTCAGTTTCTGCATGAAGAGCGAGATGCCGCCCTCGACTCGTTCCGAGACAAGCAAGTGATAGTGATTTTTCATCAGACAAAACGCATGGATATCGACTAGGCGTTCTCGTTTACGCGTAGTGTCGTGCCTATCGAGAACAACAAAATTCGGGGTCGGATTAGCGTCATTGAATACATACAGATCGTGCATGAACCGCGCCCGATCCGAATCATCGAGAACAATATTGCGCTTCTCAACCCCGCGTCCGATAAGGTGCCAAAACTCCATCGCACCAATATAATATCAGAAAGTTAGGACATCGGATGTCCTAACTTGGATATAATGTAGGAGACCGGAGCAGACAGAGTGAAGAAAGAGCTTGATTCCGTCCCTGTCGCATAAAAACCGCTTGGCGGTCTCACCGCCAAGTGATTGTGCTGCCCTTTGCTTTTGCCGCTCCTCTCTTTCTTTGCGTGCTTTAATCTCTTCAGGAGTCAGCTTGATCGTCGGCCTGTCTTGCATCTCTTGCATATACGCGCGCTGGGCAGCTTTCTTTTCTTCCGGCGACATCGCTGCACCTTCCCGTACCTGTTCCTGTATCTGCTCGTTCGTCGGAGCTGATTCAATGGTGGGTATCTTGGGCAGTCGTTCAGACATAACGTGGGAGCCTATCGCGTTATTACATCCTATTTCCACCTGATGGTCTCTCTGTCAGGTGGTAACCCATTTTAAACAGTAGTCTTTCTTCAATTTCTCCAAAAGACGGGGTTTTGATGTGGAATCCTTGATGAAGTAAATAAAAAAATGGAAATTCAAATACTGTACTGATTAAGCTCGTAGGATAAAGAATGGATATAAGTCCAAGGAAAAATAATCGGTGGTATACAAAATAAACTGCCACAATAATTGCAGAAGGCCACTTCAGGTGCGAAATGTCCAAAGCCAATATAGAGAGTCTCAAATTTACAAATCTCCTTTGTATCGGAACCCACAACAATCCAAGTAAGACCACAACAACAATAACCTTCCACCACGTCCAGAATAAGAAAGAAATGGGCGCTAAGGCAAGGGATAAGAATTCTGGCAGTTTTGCCCATTCAATTGCACGTAATTGCGCCCAGCGTTGGTTATATTCAAACGAGTTTTTTTGTGGATTAAACCATGGATCAAAGCTGAAAATCATATCTTCATCATTATTTTGCAACGGCGACGGCTTCGTCAAACTTGACTGAGAGCAGCTTTGAGACGCCATCCCCGCCCATCGTGACGCCGTAGAGTGTGTTGGCGCGGCTCATGGTCTCGCGGTTATGGGTGATGACGATGAGCTGCGACTTCTTTGCGAGGTTTTCGATCATGTCGCCGTAGCGGCGGCTGTTGGCTTCGTCGAGCGCAGCATCGGTCTCGTCGAGGATGAGGAACGGCGGCGGATTCACCTGACTCATAGCGAAGATAAGGGCGATTGAGGTAAGTGCGCGCTCGCCGCCTGAGAGCTGCATGAGTGAGCGGATCTTTTTCTTCGGCAGATTGACGGCGATCTCGATGCCGAGCCGCTCCTTTTCCTCCGGCTCGTCGAGGGTCTCTCCCACTTCCTCGAGCTCCCCTTCTTCGGGCTCTTCCGGCTCTTCGAGCACGAGCCGCGCGCTGCCGCCGCCAAACATGAGCGCAAAATATTCGCTAAATGACGCGTTGACCTTTGCGAGCCCGTCGGAGAAATGCTTGCTGAGTTCCGTATCCAAATCGTCGATGAGTGCCCGCAGACCGGCGGCTGATTTCCCGAGATCGTCGAGCTCTTTTGCGAGGAATGCTTCGCGTTCGGAAACTTCCTTGTGCTCCTGGCGGATTTCCTCGCCCGTGCCGCCCGCTTCTTCGAGGCGGATCTTCGTGCGCTCGAGCGTCTTCTTGCGCGCTTCTTGCGCCGGGCGGTCTTCCGGCGGAGAGGCGATTGGCGCGTAGGAGACGGCTGCCGATCCGCCAAGAGCGAGCGCTTCCGCTTTATCGCGCTCAAGCGCTTCGGAGAGAAGCGTGAGCTCCCGCTCGCGCGCCTCGCTCTTCGCCACCCTGCCTTCCTCGTGCGCTTTCGCCTGCGCGAGATCGAGGATGCGGCGGCGCAGTTCGCGACCCGTCTCGTCGTGCGCGGTCAGCGCTTCGCGGGCGCGAGCGAGCGCGGATTTCGTGCGCTCGAGTTCCTCGGAGAATCGCGCGTCCTTCGCGAGAAGTTCCGTGCGCTCGTTCTCGAGCCCGTAGGCGACACGTTCTTCATCGGCAAGCAGGTCGTCGGTCGGCGCGACGAAGCGGCTCGCAAACGCCGCGACCGCTTTGCGAATCGCCGAAAGCGCGGCGGAAAGAGCTTCCCTAGTCGGCTCGTCAGACGAGCCGACGGGCGAACCGTCCGCTCCGCGGACGGTTTTAGCCGGAGTGGACGCTTCGCTCGCCTGCCGCTCGACTTCTTTTGCGAGAGCAAGGAGATCCTCTCGGGGCACTTTCGCATACGGCTCGCGGGCGACTTT
>JAGWIS010000006.1 GCA_028866135.1 Patescibacteria group bacterium | reverse complement strand
GCGGAGCGCGGAACAAAAGATTCCTGGCAGATATATTTTCACTGAAACGCTCTCTCACTCTGACATGCTGGCGACGCTTAAATACGTAGATGTGTTCGTACTCTATTCTTCATATGAAGGCCTCTCCCACTTGCTTGTAGAGGCATTGATGGTAGGGACGCCTGCGATAGCGGCACGAGTCGGAGGCAACTCGGAGGTGCTAGAAGAGCAAAATCTGGTCATGAGAGGAAATACAGCGGAGCTTGCGAACCGTATTAAGAATATTGTCGACAATGCTCAAAAAGCAAAAATGCCCGAATTCGAAAAGGTGACTGACAAACAATTTCTTCCAGGAACCATGCTTTCGGAGACCGTAAAATTACTGAAGAGCCTATGAAAGTCCTTTTCATCTCAAACGACCCGACGATTTTCGATGCGACGAGCTCTGTGCGAGCGCGCATGCGCGCGTACGCTGCGGCAATCGGAGAATTGCACATCCTTTCTTCGGCGGGACGAGGTGCGAAAGAAGAGCAGGAGGGAGTTTTGTTCCTCCATCCGGCACATGCTTGGAAAGTGTTCCGGGTACGAACGCTCGCCGTGCGTGCGCACGCTCTCATCCTCAAGCATGGTATCGAAGTCGTCTCCGCGCAGGACCCCTTTGAGCACGGTCTCGCGGCGCTCCGCGCCGTGCGCGGCACGACCGCGAAGCTCCATGTACAGGTGCACACCGATTTCCTCTCGCCATGGTTCGTCCGGAGCGGCAACTGGCGTAGCCCGCGCGTGCGCATGCCGTTGTTGAATCGCTGGCGCCGGAAGATGGCTGGCCGCGTACTTCCCGCCGCAGACGGCATCCGTGCGGTGTCTGCGCGGATAAAGGATTCGCTCGTGCTGCGCTATGGCGCGCGCCCCAGCGAGATGAAGCCCGGATCTCACGGGACAGGCATTCCCGAGCCGTCGGTCATCCCCGTCGCGGTCTCGCCCGAGGTGCCCGAGCGCGCGCTCCTGCCCGCACATCCTTTCACCTTCGCGCTCATCGCGGTCGGCCGTCTCGAACCGGAAAAGCGGATAGAGGACATTCTCGCCGCCTTGCGGCTCGTCGTGCCGCACTATCCGATGGTCGGGCTTTTCATCATCGGCGAGGGAAGCGAGCGTAGCCGGCTTGAGCGTATGACCCGTGCGCTCGGCCTCGAGAAGCGCGTCATCTTCCTCGGGGAGCGTGCTGACGCGCGGGCGCTCATGGGAAGCGCGCAGGCGTTCATACAGGCGAGCGCGTATGAGGGCTACGGCCGTACGCTCATCGAAGCGGCGCTCGCAAAAGTGCCCATCATCACGACCGATGTCGGCATCGTCGGCGAAGTATTTAAGGGCTACGAGGATGTGCTTGCCGTGCCGGTCGCCGATCCGACGGCGCTTTCCCTCAGCATCGTCGGGTTCATCGAGGACGTCTCGGTGCGGCAGGAACTTCCGAGGCATGCCGAGGCCGCCGCTCGCGCGCACCTCGCGGCGATCGGCGATCTGCCGATGCGGATTAGGGACGACCTGGCTCGGACGCTTGATTTCGGCGCATGAGAAAACGAACGGATACCGGCGGCGAATTTCCTCGCAAAACGTTTTGCGTGTGCGTTTTCGGGTTTGACGAGCGCGAGGAGGGCGGACGGATATGGGCGATACGGACAGGACTCGTCGAGAATGATGTAACGGTCAAGCGCTGCCAAACGCTCATCAACGGATTTTTCGCGAAATATCGCGAATTGTTTCGGAAGTGGAGGGATATCGAGGGCCGTGTTGATGCGATTTACGTGATATTTATGGGCTATTATCTTATGCCGCTTGCGTGGTGGCTTGCGCGTTGCCGAGGCATTCCCGTGGTCCTCGATGCGCTTGTCTCGCAGTACGATACCGAAGTCGTTGATCGGAAACGGATCTCGCGTTTCAGTCCGCGCGCCTGGTTCCTGTGGGCGGTCGACTTTATATCATGTTTTATCGCCGACGCAGTTGTTGTTGATACTTATGAAAACAAGAAATTCTTCATTGAAAAATTTCTCGTCAACGATCGAAAAATCATTGTCGTCCCGGTTGGCTGCCGATCCGACCTTTTTAAGCCGCTTCCTCGGTCGGGAAGCCCGGAAGGAGGGTTTGTGGTTGAATTCCATGGAGGGTTCAGCCCGCTGCAGGGCGTCGAATACATCATAGACGCGGCAGAAATCCTGCAGAAAGGAAACGAGAATGTACGTTTCGAGATTGTCGGCGGGGGACAACTGTACGCCGCTATCAGGGAGAAAGCCCGGGAACTCGGCCTTTCCAATGTCGAGTTTTTCGACAGGAAGCCGATCGAGGAGCTTCCTCGTTCCATCGCCCGCGGCGACGTCTGTCTCGGCATCTTCGGAACGACCCCGAAAGCCTTGCGTGTCATCCCGAACAAAGTATACGAATGCCTTAGCTGCGGGAAGCCGGTCATCACCGAACGGTCGCCGGCGGCGCTTGAAACGTTGCGCGACCGCGAGGAGGTTCTCATGACAGAGCCGGGCAACGGCCCCGACCTCGCAAAGAAGATCATGGAGCTCAAGCGCGACGCGGCATTGCGCAAACGCCTTGGCGAACGCGCCCGGGAAGTCTCCGTTACCGAGTTTTCTCCGCGCGCCGTCGCAAAGCCGCTCGCGGATTGGTTCGCCTCGCACACATGAAATTACTTATTTGCACGCAAGCGGTCGATGTCGGAGACTCGGATCTCGGTTTTTTTGTGCGCTGGATAGAGGAATTCGCGCGGCGCTGTGAAAAGGTTGTCGTGATTTGTCTGCGCGAAGGGACGCATTCGTTGCCGCACAATGTAACAATCATTCCGTTGGGAGCAGAGGGCCGAACGCAGAGAGCAGGGGAATTCATCTCTCTCGCATGGACATTACGGAACGATTATGACGCCGTGTTCGTTCACATGAATCCGGAATACGTTATTGCGGCAGGCCTTCTCTGGCGGCTCATGCATAAACGCATCGCGCTTTGGTACACGCACAAGGCCGTAAACCTGCGGCTGCGCCTCGCGTCCGTAATCGCAGACATGATCTTCACCGCCTCTAAGGAGAGTTTTCGTTTACGCACGGACAAATTGCGCGTGATGGGGCACGGCATTGATACGGACTTTTTCTCGCCCGACCCGCGCACCGCCCGCGAGGACTGGCTGCTTTCCGTCGGACGCTTGATGAAGAGCAAGCGGCACGACCTCGCCATCAGGCTGGCGGCGCGAGAAGGCAGGGCATTGCGTATCGCGGGCGAAGGGCCCGAGCGCGTTCGTTTGGAAAATCTTGCGCACGAGCTGCACGCCTCGGTGCGGTTTCTGGGCGGGCTGACGCAGGCACAACTGCGGGACGAATATCGCCGCGCCGCCTATTTCATCCATACGAGCGAAACCGGCAGCCTGGACAAGGTCGTGCTCGAAGCGCTCGCGTGCGGGCTCCCGGTCCGCACGAATGACCCGGCGCTCAAGATGCTCGAGAACGAGGATCCGGCATATGTCCGCGAACACCACTCGCTTCAACGCCTCATCCCCGCGCTCATCGACATTTTACGCGCGCCGCGCGTCCTCTTTCTCTTCCCGACCTCTCGGGAGAAAATGGCGGCGAGAGTGCGCAAAGGAGAAGAAGCCGACACCGCGCTGCGCGGTCTCAATCATATTCCGGGCGCCCGGTATGCCACGATCGGGGAATATTCGAAGGGAACGTTTGCAGCTTTTTTCCTTGCGCGTGCTCCGAGAGCGCTTCAAGCGCTCTTTCTCGTTCCTCGCCTCCTCCGCTATGATTTCATCGTTGCTCAGGACGACCTATTGCTCGGGTATATCGTTTCTCGCTGCGCTCGCGTGCTGGGGCTCAAAACCCGATGGCTGTACCTGGCGATGAATTCGTCCGTAGTGATGCGGCGTCACGCCGCGCACCCAATGCGCCGGGCCCTCCTCGTATCGTTCTGGAAAAGTTACTTCCGCATTGTCTGCCTCTCCTCCGAACAAGCCGATGATTTCGTGCGGTTCGGGATTCCGCGAGAACGTCTCGCTCTCATCCCTCTTGGTATAGACGCGCAATTTTTCAGCCTTTCCGGTCCCGAGGATGAAGGGTCCTACGTCGCGAGTGTCGGCCGTGATGCCGGCCGCGATTATGCGACGCTCTTTCAGACGGCGGAGCGCATCCCGCATCCGTTTTCTGTAATAGCGGGCCGTTCGAACATTCCCTCCGGCACGCGTATCCCGACGAATGTCTCGGTGCGCTACGATCGCAGCTACGTCGAAGTCCGCGACCTCTATGCGCACGCGCGGCTCGTCGTCATCGCCTCGAAGGATGCAGGCGCGCGTGACGGCTCGGACTGCTCGGGGCAGACGGTCGTCCTCGACGCGCTCGCCGCCGGCAAGGCGGTCATTGCGACGCGCCTGCCGTGGATCGGAGATTATTTCGTCCCCGGCGAGGATCTCGTCGTCGTCGAGCCGAACGATCCGGATGCTCTTGCGCGCGCCGTAGAGGAGCTCTGGCAGGACGGCACGAAGCGCGCGCGGCTCGCCGCAAGCGGCCGCGCGAAAGTCTTCGCGCGCTATACGACTCCGCGTTTCGCGCAGTCCCTGCTCGGGCTCATGTCGCCCCCGGTATGACCGATACAACGAAACTTTCCTTGTATGTGGACCCCGCGTGGCGCCGCGCGGGGGCGCACCACACGCCGCTCCTCAATCCGTGGTGGGGGAATCCCTACGGTGAGGAATCGCTTTTCGCAAAGCAGATGTTCGACGCGTATTCGTGCGACACCGATTACTACACGGTGACCGACGATGTACGAAAGGCCGATCTGGTGCTCGCGCCGTATCGGCAGAATTGGCTGCTGCGATTCGATAAGACCTTGCTTGCGACGTGCATCAGTACTGCCCGCGCAAACGGCCGCCCGCTTCTCGTCGACGGATCGGGAGACATAGAGGAGAGTATCAACGATACGGATATCTACGTCTTGCGCTACGGCGGATACCGCTTCATCCATGAGCCGGGACGAATTCAAATACCGCTCTATGTGGACGATCTTCTGGAGCGCTGCCGCGGCGGTACGCTCGACATCCGGAAAAAAGGGCCAGGGAAGCCGGTCGTCGGCTTTGCCGGCTGGGCGAAGCTTTCTCCCGCGCAGCGAGCGCGGACGATCATAAAAGAACTACCCGTGCGTTTGCGGAGCATCTTCGATTCGCGCTTGCGCGCTTGCACCAAGGGCGTACTGTGGCGAGAGAAGGCCATCGGCATCCTGAAGAGGTCGCCGCAGGTGACGCTAAGCTTGCGCACACGCGGCTCCTTCAGCGCGAACACGCGGACCGCGGAGGGCGACCTGCGCACGCTCCAGGAGGAGATGGTCGGCACTATCCTCGGGAGCGATTACGCGCTCGACGTGCGCGGGGATGCGAACAACGCCGCGAGGCTTTTCGAGATACTCTCTCTCGGGCGCATTCCCGTCATCGTGGACACCGAACGCATTTTTCCTTTTGCCGACAAGGTCGACTACTCGTCCTTCGCGCTCATCGTCGATTCCCGCGACCTTGGTCGCCTGCCCGAGCGAATCGCGGAGTTTCATGGCCGCATATCGCCCGAGCGATTCGAAGAGATGCAGAGGAATGCGCGGGAGGCATTCGTCCGCTTCTTCCGCATCGACGCGATCATGCGCTCGGTCGTTCCCGATCTTCGCGCGCGGCTCGCCGCGCGCGAATGCTAGCATAGGATCATGCGCGTCTTGAAGTTTCTCGCAACCGGCATCATCGGCATGAGCGTAAACCTCACGCTCTTCCATGCCTTGTACGTAATCGGCGTCCCGTACCTCGCCGGTTCGGCGCTCGCGTTTCTCGCCGCTCTTGTTGTCGGATTCCTGCTCCAGAAATACTGGACGTTCGAAGATCGCGCGCGCGAGCGCCTGCGCGCGCAGTTCGCGCTCTATGCGGCGCTCGCGCTCACCAATCTCGCGGTCAACACCCTTCTCGTGTTCCTCCTGGTCGAGTACGCGGGCGCGTACTATCTCGTCGCGCAAGCCGTCGGCGCCGGTTCTGTTGCTCTCGCGAGTTACTTCGTGTACGAACGTTTCATCTTCAGCGGACGCGCTCTAGACGGATGAAGCGGTAGCGGAGTATATGGAACACCATTTTAAAGCCGATCTTCGCGGCTTTGATTACGCTGTCGCCCGTGTACATGGAGACGCCGACGCGCCGCTTGTAGATGACGGGGATCTCCACCGGATTCCATCCGCGGCGGATGATCCAGACCATGATCTCGGCGGAAAAGGCCTCCTTTGCGGGTGAAAGGGGAAAGAGATCGATGACGCTTTCCAATGCCTTCCGCGAGAAGAGCTTGTAGGAACAGCTCACGTCGGTGAGGGTCGGGCCGTTATGGAGCGTCTCCAGGAATTTCGCCACCGCCCAATTACCGACGCGGACAGGGAAGGGCATAAAGGCCCCGGACCAGATGGAGGCGCGGGAGGTGCGCGTGCCGAAAACGACATCGAATTCGTCGGCATAGGCGAGGAACTTGTGGATGTCGGTCGGCAGGAACGTGCCGTCTCCCTCCGTCGTGATGACGAGGTCGCCGACCGCTTCGCGCAGCCCGCGCATCATGGCGCTGCCGTAGCCTTGCCGCTTCTCTTCGACGAGCCGCGCCTTTGTCCGAGCGACCTCCCGTTTGGTATTCCCGAGCGCGTTGTTGTCCACCACCACCACCTCGTCGACGACGCCCGTGGAGAAGAATCCGTCGACGACGGCGCGGATGCTCCCCTCTTCGTTGTAAGTCGGTATGACGATGCTGACGGTTTTGCCTTTGTGCATGGCTACAAAATAACACGGGGCGTACGGTTCTGATATGATGGGCGCCATCTATGGCAAAGATCCAGGCATTTCTCCGGCAGCACCGGCCGGCGGCCGTGCTTGCGGGGGTCGTCCTCGTGCTGACGGCCATCCCCGCCCTCGATATCTTCACCGTCCTCGGGAACTCCTGGCAGGGCATTCCGCCCGCCTTCACCGACGAGACCTTTTATTATGCGCGCGTACACGCGATAGCGGAGGGGCATCTGACCGCCGGCAATCCGTACTTTTTGGAGCATAGCGACGGCCCGGCGCTCGTGATATTCGCCGGGGAGTGGCTGAATGTCATCCCTCTTCTCGCGGGGCTGCCGTTCAACGCGGCGCTCGCGGTCAATTTCATCGTGTGGAGCCTCCTGTTCGCGGCGGCTCTCTACTGGCTGTTCCGGCAATTGCGCGTTCCGCCGTGGATAGCCGTGGGCGGAACGGTCCTCCTGTACCTGCAGTCATACGCGCATGTGTGGCGTCCGGTCAATCTCCAGCCGGTGTACCCGTTCTTCTTTCTGTTCTATGGCGCGCTCGCCCGCCTCATCCGGGAACAAAATCGCAGGAATGTCGTCTTGCTCGGCTTCGTCGCGGGCGCGACATTCTACCTCTTCGCATACTTGTGGCAGATCGTCGTCATCACGCTCGGCCTCCTCTTCTTCTATGCGCTCGTCCGGCGGGATCGGACGCTCGCGAAAGCGGCTCTCCAGTCCGGCGCGCTCGGCGCGCTCGTCGGCCTTCCCGTTCCGCTCTACGCGCTCTGGCTGTCCCACACCTCGGCGTATTTTTGGGAAAGCGTCGGGCGTCTGGGGCTCGTTAACACGCATATACCGATGGCCGAAGTCTTCTATTCGGGCGGATGGATCGGCGTAGTGCTTGCGCTGCTCGCCGTGCTGCATTGGCGCATACGCGCATTGCGGGAAGACAAGGAATTCCTCCTTCTCGGACTGTTCATCGCCGTGAGCGGCCTCGGCCTCTGGATCATGCAGGGAAGCAACCTCTTCACGGGGAAACTGCTTGAAACCGGCGAGCATGTCCGATTGTTGATTTTCCCGTGGCTCACATGGTCGACGATCGGCATCGGTGCGTGCGTGTGGGAGCGGCGCGCTCAGCTGTCGGGAGCGTTCCGGGCGTTCTCGGCGGGCATCCTCTCGCTCTTGATACTGGTGAGCGCGTATTACACCTATAACTACTTTTCCCCCTTCCTTCCCGCGACCGTAGATCGCGTCGCTTGGCAGACCGACCAGCTTTATGCGAAGCCGTTTGCTTGGCTCGACCAAAACGAGAAGAAGCCCGTCGTCGTGTGGAGCGATCCTCACGACCCTCTCACGACCTACCTGCCTATCATGACGAAGCACTTCGTGCTCTACGATTGGGCGGGCATGATGGAACTTGTGCCCGAAGGGGAAGTTCGCGAGCGGTATCTCGTTTCGCAGTATTTCAATAACCCGACCGTCGCCGATCTCCGGTCCGACAGGGAAATGGCGCTCTATCTCGGGCGGCACGATTTCCCCCACGAGGCGAAGACCATCGAGCGGGAGGTCAAGGTCTGCCGCATGCTTTTCTTCTGGGACAAGCGCAAGGATTGCGGCACGGTGCCGACGCCGCAAAGCCTCCTCGGCGAGAAGTTCTTCACCGATCTCGAAAACAGATTTCAAACCGACATCAAGCCGAACATCAAGGCGTATCTCGCGAAGTATCACGTGGCCTATATCCTGAAAGACAAGATACTCGACCCGGCCTATCATCCGGAAATGCTCGGGGCGAAGCTCGTGTACGCCGACGACAGGTTCGAGATGTATCATCTCTAGTCGCAAGATATGGAAACGCCCCACGACGCTCCCGGGAACCAGCCGTTTAGCGCGGAAGATCTGCGGAGCATCTACGAGACCCGCTTCGGCGATCGGAGCGCTTATCGGGATCGGGTGTGGCGCGTCCTCGTCCGGGATTACTTCCAGCGATTCGTCCGCCCGCAGGACGCGATACTCGACCTCGGGGCGGGGCACGGGGAGTTCATCAACCATATTTCTTGCGGAAAGAAGTACGCGATGGACCTTAATCCCGACACCGCCAAGCGGGTGAACGCCGATGTTGAGGTCATGCGGCAGGACTGCGCGAAGCCGTGGCTCCTGCCGGACGGTAGCCTCGACGTCGTCTTCACGAGCAATTTCTTCGAGCATCTACCCGACAAACAAGCGCTTGCGCGCGCCCTCGCCGAGGCGCGCCGCTGCCTGAAGCGGGGCGGTCGGCTCATCGCGATGGGGCCGAACATCAAATACGTTCCCGGAAGCTATTGGGATTTCTGGGATCATCATCTGCCGCTCACCGAGCAGTCGCTTGCCGAGGCGCTGTCCCTCCACGGATTCCGTGTAGAACATCGTATCGGCAAATTCCTGCCCTTCACGATGGCGAGAGGGCCGCGATATCCCGTCTGCTTCGTCGCGGCGTATTTGCGGTTCCCGCCCGCCTGGCGCATCTTCGGCAAGCAATTCCTCGTTATAGGGAAGAAGAGAGCATGAGACTCTACTACATCGCTAACGCCCGGATGCCGAATGAAAAGGCGCACGGCATCCAGATCGCCAAGATGTGCGAGGCCTTTATAGAGGCTGGCGTTGACCTGACGCTCGTCGTGCCGAATCGTCGGACCGTTTCGCAATCCTTGCGTGATTATTACGGCCTGCGCGTTGGCGTGCCGCTCGTGCGATTGCCCGCGCTCGATTGGTACGCCCTGGGACGCGTCGGTTACTTCCTCTCCTCGCTTTCGTTCATGCTCTCCTATACGCTCTTCGTATGGCGGAAGAAGCTCGCCGGAGAAGATTTCATCCTGTACACGGTCGACACCGAGAACTACTCTTCATCGGCGCTCGCGCTTGTCGATCGCCCGCTCTTTTCCGAGATGCATGGATCGAAGCCGCGCACGTTTGCGCAGCGGCTCCTGTTCAAGCATGCGCGCGGCATCGTCGCCATCAACTCGATCATCGCCGAGGAATTGGGGAAGAATTTTCCGCGCTCCCGCGTCCGCTATCTCGTCGAGCCGAACGGCGTCGATCTCCTCCAATTCTCCGGGATCGATAAAAAGGACGCGCGGGCGCGGCTCGGGCTGCCCTCCGATGCGTCGATCGTGCTCTACGCCGGCCGATTCTTCGCGTGGAAGGGATTGGAATTACTGCCGCCGGCCGCGGCGGCCGCGCCGTCCATTCGCTGGCAGGTGGTCGGCGGCGGCCGCGAGGATTTCGCGCGCCTCGTGGAAGCGCCCTTGCCCGGGAACCTCTTCTTTGCCGGAAGCCGTCCGCATAGCGAGATACCGCTATGGCTTGCCGCCGCCGATGCGTTCGTCGTGCTCGGCACCGCGCGCGACCGGCAGTCGTATCGCTATACTTCACCCATGAAGCTCTTCGAGTATCTCGCCGCCGGACGCCCGGTCGTTGCGAGCGACACGCCCGCCCTGCGCGAGATAGTCTCCGAAAAGGAGGCGCTCTTCTACGCGCCGGACGATGCGCGGGATCTCGCGCGCGCGGCGGCGCGCGCGGCGGCCGGTGGCGACGACGTCATGGCGCGCGTCGCGGCGGGGAAGCGCCGCGCGTCCGACTGTTCGTGGCGCGCCCGCGCCCGGCGCATCCTGCGGTTCATGGAGGAGACTTCGAACGCCCATGGCCATGCCTGACCGCGATCTGCTCTCGTTCGGCCGCGACATCACCTCCGAACACGGGGAGGACGGCGTCATCGAGAAGATCTTCGGGATCATCGGCGAAGAGTCCCGCTGGTGCGCGGATCTCGGCGCGCTCAACGGGAGGCACGGCAGCAATGTCTGGCACCTCGTCAAGGAGAGCGGCTGGTCCGGCGTGCTCATCGAAGCGGATCGGACCTATTTCGAGAAGTTGCAGGCGGAGTATGCGGGCATGGGGCGGGCGCACTGCGTGAACGCATTCGTTTCTTTCGAAGGAGAGTCGTCGCTCGACAGGATCTTCGCTCGCACGCCGCTGCCGCGCACGTTCGACCTCTTCTCGCTCGATGTCGACGGGAATGAATACCATATCTGGGAGTCGGTCTCCGACTATCGCCCGCGCGTCATGGTTGTCGAGTTCAATCCGTCCATCCCGAACGACGTGAGCTTCGTCCAGCCCCGCGATACGGGTGTCTTCCAGGGATCTTCGCTCCGCGCGCTCGTCGCGCTCGGGAAGAGGAAGGGCTACGAACTCGTCGCCGCGAACGAGACGAACGCGTTTTTCGTGCTGGAAGAATTGTTTCCGAAGTTCGACATCGCGGATAATTCCATCGACGCGCTCCGCACCGACCATCGGTACGAGACGCAGCTCTTCCAGCTCTATGACGGCACGCTGCGTATTGCCGGCTATGATCGCCTGCTGTGGCACAAACGGCCCATCGACATCGAAAAGCTCCAGGTCCTGCCGAAGCGTTTGCGCCGCTATCCGGCGCATATCGACGAGAGCAGGGGCTTGCGCGCGTTTAAGTATTGGGCGAGGAAGTTCCCGTTGTATCCGTTCGTGCAGAAGCTCCGCAAGAGTCTCTCCCTATGGACGTGAGGAAAGCGCTGACATTCCGCGCATCTTCCATCGGCGATTGCCTCATGGGGAAGTACCTCCTCGAGAATATCCATGCGGAGGTTCCGGAAGCGCGGCTCGGCATCGTGATCGCAAGTCGCGGAGACATGATCCGCGACCTCTTCGCGGCGTATCCGTGGCTTGAGGTCATCGAGGCGAACCGGCGGAGCCCGAGATCGCTTCTTGCGCTCCTCCGCGATTTCCACGGAAGCGATCTCGTCGTAACGCAGTATGCGGGGAAAAGGGGCGGACGGTTTAGTCTTACAAGCAAGTTCTTTGCGCGTCTGCTTGCGCGAAAAGGAGGGCTCGTCGGCTTCGCCGATGCGTCCGCATGGAATGGAACTCTCTACGACCGGCTTCTGCCGGTGCGCTCCGACCGTGCAATCGCTGAGCACGAACGCGCAGTGCTTATGGCGGCCGGTATCCCCGTTTCTCTCCCGTTCCCGAAGCTTATCCGCCTGCCGGACGATGCCGTCGTCAGGAAGTTCGGCCTCGAAGCGGGAAAGTACGTCGTCATGCATTTTTTTGCGGGAGGGAAAGGTCGGAGCCTGAGTCCCGAGAAAAGCCGAGAGCTTCTCGCCGTGCTTCAAAGCGTCCTGCCAACGGATATCTCCATACTCGTGAGCGGGTCGGCGGCGGATCGAGCATCTGCGCAGTCCATCGCCGGCGGTACGGGCGCGAAAGTTATCGCCGGAGAGACAACTGTCCAGGAAATGATGAATCTCATCAGTCGAAGCCGAGGCGTCGTCAGTGTCGACACCGGTATGGCCCATATCGCCGCGGAGCTCGGGAAGCCGCTTGTCGTTCTTCGCACCTGTCTCGGGCGGCAGTGGTGGCTTCCGGAGCAGTACGGCGCGGATGCATCTATTACGATATTTTCTTGCGACGAGGTATGCGCCGCGGGGCACCGGTACAATGGGTATCCCGACTGCCTCGGCGCGATCCCGGTCGAGGCGGTCGCCAAAGCTGTAAGGACGTACATGCTACCAGACCCCGTCCGCGAGAGTTAGCCTGGATAAAGGAAGCCATGCCGACGTTGCAGAAGCAAGAGAAAAACGGACCGCGCCGGCCGGCGTTTGTCGTCTATGAACGATGGCACGTCGAGGCGCTTGACGGCGCGTTGCGGGAGCGGTCGGGGAGCTACGAGGACGCTTCGGTGCTCGCACTTTCGGTCGAGACGGAAAGAGAGCTTGAAAAGAGAAGAATTCCGTTTTTTTCGGGACGGATATACAAGAATCTTTCGTCCGATTTGCTTGCGAGTCAAGACGCGGCGATGGAAGCGTTCTTCGCGGATCCGCGCTGGAAACAATTCGCGTATCGCGGCGTAGAATTGCCGGCGACGTTCCTTTTTTCGTTTCGATCTTATCTGCAAAGCGTGTGGTATTACGGCGGCATCCTCACGTCTTTTCTCGAGGCCCATCCTGACGTTAGCGGTTTCGTCCCGTTCGCCCCGAACGGTTTCGTCGGAAGCGCCGCCGGGAGCCTCGCGAAGCTTGAGCGAGAGGCGGCCGTTGATTGCGCGCGCGCGCTTGCGGCGCAGGCGGGATTGTCGTTCTCGGTTATCCAGTCGGCGCAAGCGACGCGCGCGCGGGCACGCGCGCGCGTCGCGCTTTTCCATGCGCGCCGGCTATTGTTCGGCTTATTTCTTTCCGGGTGGAACGTGGCGATCGCTCTTCTGCGCCGTCCCCGCCGTCCCCGCATCCTCATAAGCGATTATTGGCGACACGTCGGGTCTTCGATAGAGCTTCTCGAAGGAGCGGAGTGCTTGTTTCTCGACCGCCTCGAAATACGCGCGATTCCCTGGCGGGCGCTTCTGCGCCGCCGGATGCGCTTCGTGCACGGCGCAGATTTCCTTTCGCGCGCGGCCGCGCGCCGCGCGCGCGCGGCCGCGCGCGAATACGCGCGCGCGTGGCGGCCTTTGCGCTCCAGCATCCTCCCCACCCTCTCCATCCGCGGGCACTCGTTCGACGGGCTTCTTCTCGGAGCGGTCGACGAACTCGTGCGCGGATTCGAGAAGCTGCTCCGCGATATCGAGGGGGCGTACGCGCTCTACGGACGGTTCAAACCGGACCTCGTCATGCTGCGGGCGAGCGTGAGCGCGCAGACGCATTTTTCGATCCTGCCTCTCGTGGCGAAACAGCTCGGCGTGCCGTCTCTTGAGATCCAGCACGGCCTCGAATATCTGGGGCCCGGCTCCTGGTCGCGCGAGCACGCGGCCGAGCACATCGCATCATACGGATCGCTTATAAAAGAGGAACTCGTCTCGATTGGGTATGCGCCGCGACAGGTACATGAGATCGGTTCGCCGCGTTTTGACGCCCTGGGGAAGAAATCAAAGGACGGCGACAAGCTCGCTCGTCCGTTTACGGTGCTATGCGTGGCGCCCGACATCCGCATATTCGAGATATATGATTCCTATAGCGCCGAAGATTATTTTTCCACGGCTGCGGCCGCGATCGGGGCGCTTCCGGGCGCCCGGGCAATCATCAAGTTCCGGCCCGGGTCTCCCGCCGAGGACCCCTTGCGACTTATTGCCGCCAGGGCCTTTTCGCGCGTGCCCTATGACGCCGCCTCGTCGGACCCTCTTCCCGCCCTGTTCGACCGCGCGGATGCCGTCGTCTCGTGCTACTCGACCGTCGTGCTTGAGGCGCTTACCTGCGGCATGCCGGTCATCATTCCGGCACTGAATCCGATTGATGCGGCGGTGACCGGATTTCATTTCTCCCGCTATCGCGACGCCGGGGCGCTTTCCATCGCTTCGAACGAGGAGGAGCTTGCGACCGCGCTTTCCGTGCTTGCGGCGCAATCGGCGCTTCGACGGAAGATGAGCGAGCGCGCCCGATCATTTGTCAGAGAGAACTTCCGCTTCGATGGACGCTCGTCGGCCCGGTGCGCCGCGCTTATCGCGGAGCTCGCGCGGCAGCCGGGTTCTCTTGCGGTAGAGTAGGGCCATGTCGTCCGCCCCGCGCGAGCTGTTCATCGTCTACGAATCCGCGCACGCGGAGGAAGCGCACGGACGCGCGGACGCGGGCGCGACAGTCATCTGTCTCCATTTCCTCCTCGAGCGGGAACTGGCGTCGCGCGGCATACCGTTCGTTCCGCTGCCGGAGATCGTCGACCTCGCGGAAGAGGAGGGCGAATGGCTCATGCGTTCGCATGAAATCTCCCGCGAATGGTACCGGATTCCCGCCATGAGCTTTTTCGCCTACAAAGGCATCCGCATCGCCGAAGCTCCCGAGCCGGTCATGCAGGCATACCTCGCCCGGCTGTTCTACTACGCGCTCATATGTCTGGGGATCAAGAAGAAATATCCGGATGCGCGCGTCATCATTCCCGAGCCTCCGGCGTTCGCAGGGTCTGCCGCGGCGGTGTGTCTTGCGCCGTTCGTGCAGCGGGCGATCGTTGACGCCGCACGCATGGTCTGGCTCGATTTCGCTCCGCGCGGGCCTCGCGCCGTGCCTGAGTACGCGCCGCCGCGGATCACGCGCAAATGGCTCGCGCTGCGCCTCTTCAACGCGCTCGTCGGGCTCCTTCCGCGCCGCGGACTCCGCGTCTACGCGAGCGAGTACTGGACGCATCTCGCGCCCGTCGAGCCGCGTCTCAGGGACACGGAGCTCATGCTTCTTGAGAGCCGGCAAGTCTTCCGGATCCCCTGGCGGGCTCTTCTCGCGCGCCGCATCCGCGTGTTCCTCTCGCACGACGTCATTTCCGCGAGGGAAGAACGCGCCGCCAAAGAGGTCTGCGCGGAGTTCGCGGAGCGCTGGGAGGCCGCGAAGAAGGACGTCGCGGCATACCTCAATTCCGTGGATGACCGCGTCGACTGGAGCCCGGTCGTCGAGGCGTGCGAATACCTCATCGCCTATGCGCCGCGCGTCATCGCCGACATACGCACGCTTGAGCGCACGATGAGGAGAGAAAAGCCGGATCTCGTGCTCCAGATGGCTTCCGTCGGAGGCCCCGAGCACTACTTCTTCCTCATGGCGAAAATCGCCCGACTACTCGGGATTCCTTCCCTTGAGCTCGAACACGCGACGGCGACGATCGACCCGCGCTCGGTCTTTTGCCGTATAGAGACCGACTACCTCGCGACGTACGGGGAAGACGTGAACAGGTGGCACGAACGCATCGGGCATGCGCGCGAACGGCTCATCGCCGTCGGATCTCCGCGCTTCGACCGTTACGTGAACGACCGCGCCGCGGGCGTTGCGGAAGGGAAGCGCCTCTTCGGTACGCTCGGGCTCGACCCTTCGCGCCCGATATTTTTCGTCTCCGTGCCGTTTTCGGAGCGATACGTCGGTACGCCCGACTCCTATCAGCTCGCGGAATTCTTCGAAACGGTGCGCTCGGTCCAAGAAAAGGTGTCCGGCCTACAGATTCTTTTCAAGTTCCGCAGCCGCGCCCATGTCGGGGCGATGCGCAGCCATCTTCAGGAATTGTTTCCCGCGGGCATAGCGTTCGCCGCGGATGAGGACATCTTCGCGCTTCTGTGCGCGAGCGACGTAGCGCTCTGTAACAACTCGACCGTCATCTACCAGGCGGTGCTCGCGAGGAAGCCCCTCGTTCTCTACCCCTGGAAGCGCTTCGACTCGTACCACGCGCAGGTGTATTCGGCCGAGATCCCGCTCTTCTATGACGCGCCGGAAGCCATCGAGAGCGTCGTGCGCGCGTTTACGGATCCGGCGTATCGCGACGCCCTTCTCGAGCGCCAGGAGCGGTTCCTCGGCCGCTATTCTTTCGACGGGCATTCTTCCGAGCGCGTGGCGGCACTTTTGCATAGCATCGTCCGGAAGAAACGAATCTGAAACCGGGCGTGCCCGGTTCCGGTTAGATGTGGTATATTGGCGCTAATTCGGGAATATGAAGGAATTACAGGATAAAACGGTACTCATAACCGGTGGGACGGGGTCGTTTGGCCGCAATTTCGCCAAGCACATCCTTGCGCACTCGAAACTGAAAAAGCTCATCATTTTTTCCCGCGACGAACTGAAGCAGTCGCAGATGGAGGTGGAAATGAATGATAACCGCGTCCGCTTCTTTATCGGCGACGTGCGGGACCTTCCGCGGCTCCAGCGCGCGTTTGAAGGCGTCGATATCGTCGTGCATGCGGCGGCGCTCAAGCAGGTCCCGGCGCTCGAATACAATCCGTTCGAGGCGGTCAAGACGAACATCCTCGGCAGCCAGAACGTCATCGAGGCGGCGATCGATAACGGAGTGGAGAGGGTCGTCCTGGTGTCGACCGATAAGGCGGCGATGCCGGTCAACCTCTACGGCTCGACCAAGCTGTGCGCCGAGAAGCTCTTCATCGCGGGGAACGCGTACAGTTCGAGCTCGGGGAAGACGCGCTTCAGCGCGGTACGGTACGGCAACGTGGTCGGCAGCCGCGGCAGCATCGTCGAGAAGCTGATTCTCGGGAAAGGCGCGCATGCGGTGCATATCACCGACGAGCGCATGACGCGCTTCTGGATCGATCTCGAGCAGGCGTTTAGCATCGTCTTGTTCGCCCTCGAACACATGGAGGGAGGGGAGATCTTCATCCCGAAGGCGCCCGCGATGAAGCTCACGGATCTTTTTGACATACTCGCGCCCGGCGCGAAACGCAAAGTGATCGGCATCCGCCCGGGAGAAAAAGTGCACGAGGTGCTACTCACGAAAGAGGAGGCGCGCCACGCGGTGGAACTCAAGGACTATTTCGTCATCCTGCCGGAAAACGTGGTCTCGGTGGGGCAGGAAAGGGGTCTCAAGAAATTCCTCAAGCAAGGGAAGCCGCTGAAGGCGGATTTCCATTTTACGAGCGACGGGACCGCGAAACGCATGTCGCACAAAGACCTTCTCCGGATGGTCGGCCAGATGGAAAAAGCGCTCGTTCGCGCATGATCCCGTATTCGACGCAGGATATAAACGAGGACGACATCAGGGCGGTGGAACGGACGCTCCGCTCCGGCTGGCTCACCCAGGGACCGGCGATCGAGAAGTTCGAGAAGGCTATCGCGAAAAAAGTCGGCGCGAAACATGCTGTCGCTTTCAACTCGGGCACGGCGGCGCTCCATGCGGCCTATTTCGCTGCGGGCGTGGGGAAAGGGGATGAGGTTCTGGTACCAGCGATAACATTTGCCGCAACCGGAAACGCGGCGCTTTATCTCGGCGCCACACCCGTGTTTGCGGACGTCGATTCCACAACAGGGAATATGGATGTGAAGGACGCCGCTCGCAAGATAACAAAAAAGACGAAAGCGCTCGTGCCGGTCGATTACGCCGGTCGCCCGGTCGATCTTGCGGCATTCCGCGCACTCGCGAAGAAGCACAAGCTCGTGCTGATAGAAGACGGCGCGCAAAGTCTCGGCGCCTCGTACCGAGGCAAGCCAGTGGGATCGCAGGCGGACATGACGATGTTCAGCTTTCATCCGGTGAAGTCCATAACGACCGGAGAAGGAGGCGTCATCGTAACGGACAACGAACGCTATTGCCGCCTCTTGAAGCTCTTCCGCAGTCACGGCATCACGCGCGATGCACACTTCGTGAAAGAGAGCGAGGGGCCGTGGCACCAGGAGATGCACGCGCTCGGGGAAAATTATCGGATTACCGACATCCAAGCGGCGCTCGGAGAGAGCCAGCTCAAACGCCTCGATTCGTTCGTCGCCAAGCGCGCCGCCGCCGCGCGCCGGTATCCGACTCTGCTTAAAAATCTGCCGATCATCCTGCCGCCGCCGGATACGGCGGCGGCCGAAAGCGCCTGGCACCTCTACCCGGTGCAGGTGCCCGCCGAGAAACGTCGGGCGATCTTCGAGGCGCTTCGCGCCGCAGGTATCGGCGTGCAAGTCCACTATCTGCCGGTGTATCGGCACCCGTATTATCAGAAGCTCGGGTATAAAAAAGGCCTCTGCCCGAACGCGGAGCACTTTTACGCGGGCGAAATCTCCATCCCATTGTTCCCGGGCATCACGCAGAAACAACAGAAGTTCGTCGCGGATACGCTGCGGCGTATACTTACCTTGATATGAAAAAAGGTACCGGGCAAAAACTCTATCAGAAAGCCAGGAATCTGATACCGGGAGGCACACAACTCCTTTCGAAGCGTCCGGAGATGTTTCTGCCCGAGGGATGGCCGGCGTACTACTCAAAGGCGAAAGGATGCGAGGTGTGGGATCTCGACGGGAAGAAATATATCGACATGTCCATCATGGGTGTGGGCAGCTGCATTCTCGGTTATGCGGACGCGGACGTGAACAAGGCGGTAAAGAAAGCCGTCGACAACGGCTCGATGTCTACGCTGAACGCGCCCGAGGAAGTCGAGCTTGCGGAACTTCTTACAAAGATACATCCGTGGGCGGATATGGTGCGGTATACGCGCACCGGCGGGGAAGCGATGGCGGTGGCGGAGCGCATCGCGCGTGCCCACACGGGGAAAGACATCATCGCGTTCTGCGGATACCACGGCTGGCACGACTGGTATCTTGCCACCAATCTCGCGGACAAAGACGGCCTCAAAGAGCATCTGCTTGAAGGACTTTTGCCCGCCGGCGTCCCGAAAGGTCTGCGCGGGACTATTCTGCCGTTCCACTACAACAAGATAGAGGAACTCGAGGCTATCGTGCGCGAGGCGGGCACTAATTTGGCCGCCATCATCATGGAGCCGATACACAATATCGAGCCGCAGGATGATTTTCTGCAGAATGTCCGGCGCATCGCGGACGAGACCGGGGCGGTGCTCATTTTCGATGAGATAACGATAGGGTGGAAATTGACCTATGGCGGCGCGCACCTCTTGTACGGGGTCAACCCAGATATCGCCGTCTTCAGCAAGGCGATGAGCAACGGCTATCCGATGGCGGCGATTATCGGCAGGCGGAGCGTCATGGAAGCAGCGCAGGGATCGTTCATATCAAGCACGTATTGGACCGAGCGGATAGGGCCGACGGCTGCGCTTGCGACATTGAAGAAAATGAAGAAGATCGGCGTGGCGAAGCGCCTTCTCGCTTCAGGCAAAAAAGTCAGAGCCGGCTGGACGACGCTCGCGAAGAAATACGGGCTCTCGATAACGCTCGGCGGAGTCATCCCTATCAGCAGTTTCAGCTTTCAGCACGGCAAGGATTCTCAGGCGATGAAGACGCTTTTCGTCCAGGAGATGCTCGATCGCGGATTTCTGGCGAGCAATCTGTATTTCGCTTCCTGCGCGCATACAAATGCGCATATAAAGAAATACCTCCAAGCGGCAGACGAGTCGTTTCGCGCTATCGCCGATGCGGTTGCAAAAGGCGAGGTGCAGAAGCGTCTGCGCGGCCCGGTAGCTCATACGGGCTTTGCTCGCCTGAACTGAGTATGGCGAGAACGGTCGCCATCATTCAGGCACGGATGGGTTCGACGCGGTTGCCGGGAAAGATTCTGAAGCCGATTCTCGGGGAGCCGATGCTCGCGCGGATGCTTGAGCGCGTGAAGCGCGCGAAGAAGCTTGATGCGGTCGTCGTCGCGACGACGGACATGCCGGAAGATGATGCGACGGCGGAACTCGCACGCAAATGCGGCGTTGCGGTTTTCCGCGGCAGCGAAAAGGATGTTCTCGATCGTTTCTATCGCGCCGCGAAAGAGGCGGGAGCTGAAGTCGTGATGCGCCTCACAGGAGACTGCCCGCTCATGGACCCTGCGATCATCGATGCGGTCACCGCGCATTTTCAGGAGGCGCGTGGTGCAATCGACTACTGCGGCACGCCGAAGAATTGTCCGGAGGGTCTTGATACGGAAGTCTTCACATTCGCCGCTCTCGAAGAGGCCGCGCGCGAAGCAAAGCTGCCTTCGGAGCGCGAGCACGTAACGCCCTATATCAAGAATCATCCGGAACGTTTCAAGAGCGAGACGTGGGAGGAAGGAGAAGGGGACCATTCCGGCATGCATTGGTCGGTGGATACCCAGGCGGATTTCGATTTCGTGAGCAACGTATTCGAGCAACTCTATCCAAAAAATCCGAGTTTCAGCAAAGACGACATTCTTTCCTTGCTCGTAGAGCATCCGGAACTCCTGGAAATAAACAAAGGCGCTACCGGCTACGAGGGGCTCGCGAAGTCCCTCAAAGAAGACGAAGCGTTCAAGAAGCATTCCGCATGACTGCACAGAAACACAGATTCGTCCTCGGTACCGTCCAGCTCGGCGTGGAGTACGGGGTCAACAATACGACGGGGCAGCCGAGCCTCGACGAGGCGTTCGCGACCCTCGATGCTGCGTTTTCCGCAGGCGTGCACACTTTTGATACGGCGCGTGCGTATGGCACGTCCGAGGATGTGATCGGGGAGTGGATACGCTCGCGCGGCCACCAGGGGCGGGTGGACGTCATTTCGAAAATGAGACCGAAGGCTTTTGAAAGCTACCCCGAGGGCACGAGCGCGAGCGACATCGTCAGGACGGAGATACAGGAGTCTCTGCGGCACCTCGGCATCGATCACCTCGACGGCTACCTCCTCCATATGCCCGAGCACGTCTACCGGGACGATGTGCTCGAAGGCTTGCGGGAAGCGAAGCGCGCGGGGCTCGTCGAGCACATCGGGATTTCCATTTACGACGAACCGGAGGCGCTCGAAGCCGTGCATCGCGGTCTCGATTACGTGCAGATCCCGTATAACGCATTCGACCAGCGCCTCGACAAGACAAATTTCTTCAAGCTCGCGCGCGCAGCAGCTGTGACGACATTCGCGCGCAGCCCGTTTCTCAAAGGACTCCTGCTCATGGAGCCGGAGCGCATTCCGCCCCATCTCGCCCATGCGCGGCCGCTCGTCGAGGAGTTCAGGAAAATCGCGACGCGGCATGGCCTGTCGCCGATCGAAGCCGCGCTCCTCGTCGTGTACCAATCAAGCGCGTCGTTCATAGTCTTCGGTGCGGAGACGAGCGCGCAGGTGAAGGAAATTCTAGCCATCGGAGAACGTCTTCCTTCCATGGCTACCGAATGCGCCGAGGAGATCCAAAAAGCATTCCCGGCGGTCGATCGTTCGATACTCAATCCGAGCCTGTGGAATCGTCCATGACTCCAGACGCTCTCATCGTTTTTTCTGGGGGCTCTGTTGCAGAGAAAAATCCGAAGACAGGGGAAACAAGCTATCGCTCTACGACGTATGCCGAGAGCGATGCATTCGGCACGCTCGGCGGGTATGCGCGCGTGCAAGCCGCCGCGCTTCTTGCAAGAACATACCCGCAGGCATTTCTTGTTACGACAGGAAAGGAGGGACCTGACGACAAGAGTCATGCAAATATCCAGGCCGCCGAACTCGTCGCGCTCGGCGTTCCGCGCGAGCGGATCGTTCTCGAGGAGTCGTCGGTAAATACGAAGAGTCAGATTGAGGAATCGCTTCGCATCGTACGCGAGCGCGAATGGCGGCGGGTGCTTTTCATATCGAATGAATACCAGATCGGGCGAATACGCGCTTTCGTCGAGCACCTGCCCGAGCGCCCGGTGTGCGACATTTTGTATCAAAGCGCGGAAGACGTTCTCGCTAAAGACGATCCGGCATTTGCGGCCGAGTTCGCGCGAATTAAGGAGTCCGAGCCGTATCATCGACGGCTCGCCGCCGAAGCGCGCGGCGTTGCGGCGATCAAAAGCGGATCGTATCGTCCTGCTTCGACCGAAGACAAACGGGAGCGGCCGGTGTAGTATCAGGCTACGATTGTATGAGCGCGCAAAGCTTCCGCATCAGTAATCGCAAGGTGGGCGATGGCCAGCCGGTTTTTATCATTGCAGAGGTAAGCGCGAACCATCGCGGCAAGATCGAGACGGCGCTCTCCGCAATCGACGCGGCGGCTGCGGCGGGAGCGGACGCGGTGAAGTTTCAGCATCTCATCCACGACAAGATCGCCGCGGAGCCCCTCTCCGCCTTCTATACATCCGCCGAACTTCCGTATGAGTGGACGCCGCAGCTTATTGCGCGAGCCAAAGAAAGGAACATTCTTTTTCTTTCTACGCCGTTTGACCTCGAAGCCGTCGACGTGCTTGAGGCCGCAGACGTCCCGGCATTCAAGGTCGCGTCATATGAAATGACCGACGACGTGCTGTTGCGCTACATCGCCAAGAAAGGGAAACCGGTTATCCTTTCGACCGGCATGGCCTACCTGGAAGAGGTCGCACACGCGGTGGATGTCATTAAGAAGGAAGGGAACAGCAAGATCATCGTTCTCCACTGTGTGTCGCTCTATCCTCCGAAGCCCGAGGACCTGAACCTGAAAGCGATAGGGACGATGCGTCGCGAACTGGAGCTTCCGATAGGCTACTCCGACCACTCGGCTCCGGAGTCGAACGCCGCAGCGCTCGGCGCAGTGGCGCTCGGCGCGTGCGTCATCGAGCGGCACATCACCGATTCGCAAGAAGGCGGCAGCAACGACGATGAGAATTCAATGACGGCAGCCCAATTCAAGCGCATGGCGGAGGAGATTCGCGCGCTCGAAGCGGCTCTCTCCGGGTCCGGCGTTAAGGAACCAGTGTCGGCTCCCGATCGCGCCGTAGATGAGATGAAGGAGCGTGGCACGCGCCGCTCGCTCTACGCCGCGCGCGACATCAGGGCAGGAGAGATACTCACGGAAGATATGATGATAACGCTGCGGCCCGTACGCGGGGTGGAGCCGAAAGACTTAGGGCAGGTTGTCGGCAAAAAAGTCCTTCATGCCATACCTGCTCGCTCAGCAATCCTGCGAAAGGACGTGGAAGCATGAAGAAACATTCCGGCAAGACTCTCGACAAAAAAGACGGAATTCGCGTCATTGATTGCCGTTCGTGCGGCTTCGCGCACGTGTCTCCGCTCCCGAGCGACAAGGAGTTGAAGCAATTTTACGAGCAGGAATTCTATCAGCACGAGCGACCGAATTATTTTAAAGAGACCAAGGAAGATCTTCCGTGGTGGATGGCGACGTACGATAATTATTACGAGCTTCTCGAACGGCGCACCAAGGGCCGGACGCTTCTCGACATCGGTTCGGGACCCGGCCACTTCCTCGCGTGTGGCAAAAAGCGCGGATGGAAGACGACGGGCATTGAGCCCTCACCCTCCGCAGCCCGCTACAGCGCGAAGCGCGGACTCACGACGGTAAATGATTTTTTCAGCTACGACCGCGCGAAGAAGATTGGGACGTTCGACGTCGTGCATGCGGCGATGGTGCTTGAGCATGTGCCGGACCCCGTAGGATTTATTGAAGACATGAAGAAGATGCTCAAGAAAGGCGGTCGCGTCGCAATTTTCTGCCCGAACGATTACAATCCGCTCCAGTGCATCCTGCGCGAGAAGTACGGGTTTGCGCCGTGGTGGGTCGTGCCGAAGCATCACCTCAACTATTTCACCATCGAAAGCATGAAACGATTGCTCGTCCGGCTGGGTTTCCTCGTAGAGGATGCGCTCGGCACGTATCCACTGGAGACCTTTTTGCTCGCGGGTAAAAACTACGTGGGCAATCACGCCGTGGGCCGTGCGTGCCATGCGAAGCGCAAAGCGTTTGAATTGGAATTGTACAGAAACGACCCTACTGTGCTGAACGATCTCTACACCGGATTGGCTGCCGCAGGCATCGGACGGGAGTTTATGATTATCGCGAAAAAAAATAAGCTATGAAAGACTCAACAGCAAGCAAGCCGCGGGCGATATGGCTCATCACCGGCGGCGCCATGCAGCGCCCCGCGGCCGAAAGGATCAAGAAGCGGGGGTACGCGCTCATCATGAGCGACGGCTCGGCCGAATGCGCGCTCCGCTCCATGGCAGACGAGTTTCTCCATGTCGACATCTTCGACATTCCGAAAAATATCGCCGCCGCTGATGAACTCAAAAATCGCTACGACATCCGCGCGGTTTTCACCGCGGCGTCGGACTGCCATGAGACCGTGGCGCATGTCGCGCGCCATCTCGGGCTTCCCGGCATTGATCCGGAGATCTCGCGCATCTGCCGCTATAAGTACGAGACGCGCGCACTTTACAGCAAGGCGGGGATTCCTCAGCCGAAGTTCATGACAGCGAAGACGCATGAGGAGGCGCTTGCGGCCCTCCGAGGTATCGGTACCCCAGTGGCGCTCAAGGCGACGAATAATGCCGGGAGCCGTGGCTTTGCCCGTATCGATACCGAAAAAGATTTGACTCCGGAAGCCTTCGCTCATGCCATTAAAAACGGCACCACCGGCGTTGCCATCGTTGAGGAGCTCCTCATACCGATTGAGGGGGAGATTGCAGAACAGTCAGTTGAGACTCTCTGGTACGACGGAAAGATGTATTGGCTCAGCTGGACGGACCGGATGTTTCGGAACGATATGAGGTTCTTTCCGAAGTTCGACGCGCAGGTGTACGAGAATCTGCCGTGGGCGGTGGAGATAGGGCACTTGAATCCGGCGGTGCATAGCATCGAGACGACCGCCGCAGTGCAGCGGATGGCCGAGCAAGCCGGGCGGGCTCTCGGCATGGACAGGCAGAAGGGCGGGCATATCATGAAGCACGACATCATGCTCACCGCAAAGGGCCCCTATATCCTCGAATCAACGCCGCGGCTTTCCGGAGGATGGGATTCGGGAGGCTCGACCCCGGCGCGAGGGGCTGACTTTACCGACGGGGCGATTGAAATGGCGCTCGGCACCCCGCTCACGGCGGAGGTATTCTACACATACTTCGTATACAAATATCCGCAGTCTTATGTCGCCATGCTTTCCGAGATACCGAAAGACCCCAAGGACTGCATCGGGCGGCGGTTCGCGTTCGACGCCGGCCGCGATCCAAACGAGGCCGTGACGAACGCCTTCAAGAAGGTGGCGGCGAAGGACTTCATCGTATGATGACGTGCGTCTGGTGCGGTAAGACGAGAAAAAACTCCCGTTATGCGCGGGTGGTGTGGGATGATCTTGATTCCACCTGGTATCGCTGCGGGGAGTGCGGGAGCCTCATGATCCTGCCGCGCCCGTCGGGAAAACTAATACGGAAAGTTTACGAGAACGATTATCTGAATAAGAGGCTCCAGCCGCACACGGGCGTGGATAGCCGTATCCGGTATGCGAAGGAGTATCGCCCGACCGTGTTTGCCGAATACGAACTCTCCCTTGCCGATCTCAGGATCAAGAAAACCGGAGTGAGATCGATCCTTGATTTCGGCTGCGCCGACGGCGTCTTTCTCGAGTTTTGCAAGAAACACTTCAATGCGAACACCAAGCTCTACGGTACCGACATCTCGGAACACTTGCTTGGCCAGGCGAAAGACAACGGTTGGAATGTCGTTCCGCTTGGGGATCTCGAGAAACTCGGAAGAACGTTCGACCTCATCACGCTTTGGGACGTGATCGAGCATCTTGACGACCCGGGCGCCGTTATCACGCGCCTGAAAAAGCTCCTGAGCCCGCGTGGGCAGATACTCTTAGAGACGCCGCGGGTAGGCGCTCTGAGCGAACAGTTCGGGGAGCACTGGCCGCATCTTTTGCCGGTGCAACACCTGAGTCTCGCGTCGAAGGAGGGCATGCAGAAGTTCGCCCGCCGCATGTGGCTTATGATAGAGAAGCACGTGAGCTTCGGCGGGAACGCGCCGGGCTCGGTCGTCCCGCAGCCGTACAAAGGCGCGTACGACCGGCTCGCGAAGAAGCTCGATTTCGGCGACGTGCAGCTCGTAACCCTGAAAAAGAAATCATGACCATCCACGCGCCCAAACACCGCCCGCTCTCCCTACTCGATTTCGAGCTGCTCTCTCTTGGAGCGGGGGAGCAGAAATTGTGGAGCTCGGACGAGTTCGAAGCCGTCATCGTCCTGATCGAGGGAGTGTGTGCCGTCTCGGCGGGTGGAGAGACGCGGGAGTGGCGCCGCCACTCGGTCTTCGACGATGCGGCCTCCGCCGCGTTCATCTCGCCGGGAACGGAGCTCACGCTCCGTGCGTCGGAGAAGACTATCATCGCGCTATGCAAGGCGCGCGCAAAAAAGGTTTTCAAACCGGCCTTCATCTCTCCCGAGCAGGTCAGAAACGAATGGCGCGGCGAGGACGGCTTCAGAAGGCAGGTGTTCGACATCGTCAACACGGAGACGAAGACGGAGCGAATCGCGGTCGGGGAGACGGTGAGTGGTCCGGGACAGTGGTCTTCGTTCCCCCCGCACAAACACGACACGCACGAAAAAACCGCCGCCGGGGCGGTGGCGGAGGCGCCGCTCGAAGAAATTTATTATTTCCGGGTCGAACCGGCGACCGGCTTCGGCTTTCAGCGCCTGTATGCCGGCGACCGATCGTTTGACGAGGCGTATGTGATAAAGGACGGCGACGTAACCCGCATCCCCGCCGGCTATCATCCGGTCGCGAACATGCCCGGGCAT
>JAGWIS010000038.1 GCA_028866135.1 Patescibacteria group bacterium | reverse complement strand
CATGCGGGCGATGACGAGCCAGTCAGAGGGTCCAATGTGGGTATATGCCATATACGCCTGAGCGTATGCGACTTGCAAGAAGTGTTGCACTTAGCCTGCAAACTTTGTTGCGGTTAGCGTGAGAATTCAGTGCCTAATGATTGACTTTTAGAAATTTTCTGCCAATATCCTTTGTGGATAGTCGCTTCCGTTTAACCTTCCATCTCATGAGAAAGGAGGCTTCATATGCCGGGACAGTTTCAGTTCATCATTCTTTTCCGGCGAAGTCCTGAAGAACTGACCGGAGAAGAGAAACATCTTCTACAGACATCCTTCGGCATTGAGCCCATACTCTTTAAAACAGATCCCGGGAGTGGGCAAGCGCATTTGACGGATTGCGAGCGCCTGAAACCTGTAGCGGTCATCTCTTTCGGGGAAGAGAAGGAAAAAGCAGTTTTGGCGCTAGCCATAGACGCCAAATATCAGCATTACAAAATTGTTCCCGGCAAAGAAGGAGGTCTTCCCGCCGAACTGGTCCCGCTCGGAACTGGTCCTACTTCAAATGCAAGCCAGTGATTAGCCGGAACCCCATCAGGGTTCCGGCTACTTCTTTTTATGCTATTTTATACGCTATATGAAAGAGCGGACGCTTATCGGAGATCTCGACACGCACGTCGGTAAAAACGTCTCCATCTCCGGCTGGGTGGACGTTCGCCGCGACCAGGGGAAAATGGTGTTTTTTGATTTCCGCGATAGGAGCGGCAAAGTGCAGGGCGTCGTGTTGCCGAATTCTCCCGCGCTCGAAGCTGCAAAGGAAACCCGAAATGAGTACGTCGTACGCGCGGAAGGCATCGTCAATAAGCGTCCTGGCAAGAATGCTCAAGAAGGAAAACAAAACGGCGACATTGAGCTCGAGATACAGTCGCTCGAAGTCTTGAGCGCGGCAGAAGCATTGCCTTTCGACACCGATGCCGACATCAACCTCGACACACTCCTTGATTACCGCCCGCTCACTATTCGCCGCGACCGCGAGCGTGCCATTTTCAAAGTCCAGCGCGAAATCGTTTCCGGATTCCGAGAATACCTCGATAGGAACGGTTTTACTGAATTCCAGGCACCAAAGCTCGTCGGCGACGACGCAGAGGGCGGTGCCGGCGTTTTTAAGGTTGAATACTTCAGAGACAAGAACGCCTATCTTGCAACCTCGCCGCAGCTCTACAAGCAGATGATGGTCGGCGCTTTCGAGCGCGTCTACGCCACCGGACCGCAGTTTCGCGCGGAAAAGCACTCCACGACTCGCCACTTGAACGAGATTTCGATGCTCGATTTTGAAATGGGCTTCATCAATGATCATAAAGACGTCATGAGTATGGTTGAAGGCGCGCTCAAGCACGTCACGAAGCGCCTCTCAGAAAACGCGAAACAAGAATTCCTCGCAACTGGCGCAACACTGCCGCTTGTTCCCGAGTCGTTCCCTGTGCTTAAGCTCCGCGAGGCCCAAGAAATCTTAAACGTACCCCAGGAGCCCGACCTTGAGCCCGAACATGAACGCAAGATTTGCGAGTGGGCGCGAGAGCATAAGCAGAGCGACTTTGTATTCATCACACACTATCCGGTAAGCAAGCGCCCGTTCTACACGATGGAAGATCCCGAAGACCCCGGCTTTACCAAAAGCTTCGATCTGCTTTTCCGCGGTGTCGAGATACTCTCCGGCGGTCAGCGGGTGCACAACTACGCAGAACTCCAGGAAAAAATTCGTGCCAAGGGCCTCGACCCGGAGAAGTTCTCTTTTTACCTCATGGCCTTCAAGTACGGTCTCCCGCCTCATGGCGGCATCGGCATGGGCCTTGAGCGCCTCACGCAAAAGTATCTGGGTATCGATAACGTGAAGGAGGCAACTCTTTTCCCTCGAGACATGAACCGAATCGATACACTGCTCTCAGAAGGAGAAAATTAAATAATGAAGATTGTCGTTAAAAAAGGAAGTCTTGCCGATGCGCCGAAGGAGTATGTGCGCATCGCGTTGACTGAAAAACCGAAAGGGATGAAACGTTTGGTGAAAGAAGGCGGAGTGGAGACGCTCGAACTCGGCGTAGGCAAGGCCTCGGAAATGAACTTGCGCAGGTTCATCGTGCTTTGCCGCGCCATCGTGAGCGCAGCAAAGGCAAATAAGAGCCCGAAGATCGCTCTGCAGTTCGACCGCATGCCTGAACTTTTCAAAAACCTGAAGACGGCGACGCCAGAACATATTTCGCAGCTCGCCGCCGAGAATTTCGAGATGGCGAATTTCGAGTTTAACCTCTTCAAGACAAAGCCAAAAGATGGCTGGCATTCGGTAGAAGAAATCCTGCTCTACGGAAAGTCTTCTCCGTCGATTGAAAAGGCGCTCTTGAAAGGGCAGGAGATAGGGAGGGCGGTGAACGCGTGCCGCACGCTCGCGAACACGCCCGGCGGCGACATCACGCCGACGACGCTCGCCAAAGCGGCCAAAGAAGCAGTAAAGGGCCTTCCGGTAAAAGTAACCGTGCTTGGGAAAAAAGACATGGAGAAGCTTGGGATGGGAGCACTGCTTGGCGTCGCAAAAGGCTCGACTGAAGCGCCGACCTTTACTATCCTCGAATACAAGGGAGGGGAGGGCGCGCCAATCGTGCTTGCCGGCAAAGGCGTCACCTTTGACAGCGGTGGACTCAACTTGAAACCCTCAAGCAGCATCTATGAAATGCACATGGATATGTCGGGTGCGGCGTCGGTCATTCATGCGGTCGCACTCGCGGCGCGGCTCAAGCTGAAGCAGTCTGTCGTAGGTCTTGTGCCGTCGGCCGAAAATATGCCGGGCAATAACGCCTACCGCCCGGGCGATATTTTGAAGTCCCTTTCCGGGAAAACGATCGAGGTGCTCGACACCGACGCTGAAGGCCGCCTCATCCTCGCGGACGCGCTCACCTACGCAAAGCGTTTCAAGCCCGCGCTCGTCATCGACGTCGCCACCCTGACCGGCGCGGCCATTTCCGCGCTCGGGCTCCACGCAAGCGCGCTCCTCACGCGCGACGATGCTCTTGCGGAGGAGATTTCCCGTGCGGGCGAGGCGTCGGGCGATTACGTGTGGCGGCTTCCGCTCTGGGACGAATACGAGGACCGCGTGAAAGGGGAGTTTGCCGATATCAAGAACGTGCCGGGCGGCTCAACGAGCCGATACGGCGGCGCGATCGACGGCGGCATGTTTCTCTGGCAGTTCGCCAAAGAGCTTGCGTGCCCGTGGGCGCACCTCGACATAGCCCCGAGGATGACCGCCGCTCCAGGGGAAGAATTGGCGAAGGGTGCCGCCGGTGCGCCGGTGCGGCTCCTCGTACGCTTCATCGAGCAATGGACACGATAATTCCTAAAACCGGGTTTTCGATAAAAACCGGCTCATACGAGGGCCCGTTTGAGATGCTGCTTGATCTCATCGAAGCGCGCAAATTCCTGGTAAATGATCTCGCCCTCGCAAACATCACCGAAGACTTCATCGCGCACGTGCGCACGCAAGAGACCTTTCCGGTCGAGGAAACCGCAAACTTCATCCAGATTGCCGCGACCCTGCTCCTCATCAAATCAAAATCGCTCATTCCCGACCTTGAGCTCACCGAAGAAGAAAGCGCGGATGTGGAGGACTTGAAGCGACGCCTTGCGGCGTATGAAAAAGTGCGTGCAGCCTCCCGCGAGCTTTCGCGCATCTTCGGAAAAAAAGTCATGCTGCCGGCGGGAGAACGGCCACCGGAAGTTTCTTTTGCTCCCTCCCACGATCTTTCCGCTGCCGCACTTGCCGAAGCGTTAGCGCGCGTCCTCTCGGCGCGCGAAGCGGTGAAAGAGCTTCCCGAGGTGCGCGTGAAGCCGCTTGTCACCATCGAAGAGATGATGGATCGACTTGCGAAGCGCGTCCAAAGTGCGCTCACGATTTCCTTCAAGGAATTTGCCGGGAGCAACAAGGAAAAGGTTGAAATTATCGTCTCTTTCCTTGCGCTCCTCGAGCTTGTGAAGCAGGGCGCGGTCGCAGCCGAACAGTACGACGTCCATGGCGACATCCGCATCAGCCACACAGCATCGTCTTCCGTTCCCCGCTACGGATAGCGTTGTCCACATACCCGGGTCTGTGCATTTTTAAACTCTCTGTCAGCATCGCGTATACTACCCCCATGAACCCCCGCCGCCTCCTCTCCCAGGCCGCCCTCATTATCGGCGCCCTCTTCTTCTCAGCAGGCCTCCAAGCTTTCGCCTTCACCGCCCCCTCCACCGCTCCTCCAAACGCAGACGCCTATGCTCCTCTCTCCACAAGCCCTACGGCTCAGTCAAAGCAGGGCGGCCTTCTCCTCAACACCGGGGGAGCGACCAACGGCCTCATCGTCCAGAGCGGGAACGTGGGCATCGGCACCGCCTCTCCCTCTCAGCAGCTTGATGTGGCCGGCTACGTCCGAAGCGCCACGGGCCTCTGCATAGGGAGCGACTGCCGCACGAGCTGGCCCACCACCACCTTCACCGAGACCGACCCCACCGTGCAATCGTGGGCGAAGACGACGAGTCCGAGCATTCCGGGAAACGTGACGATTGGGGGGAATTTGCAGGTAAGTGGACCAGTGGGAATGGGTTATGAAATTAAAACCGCTCAAATAAGCAGAGGATCCGGCGTCGCGGTAACAGCCTCTTGTTCTTCCGGAAAGGTGATTCTCGGAGGAGGATGCTCCGACGACTATGCATTCCCGGGAGGGCCGAGCATTGCTCAAAGTTTTCCAAACGGAACTAGCGGATGGTATTGCGCGGTGCAAAATAGCTCCACTGCAATAAACAGTACCCTCACGGCTTACGCCATTTGCGCGAACGCAAATTAAGAGAAGCGGGAACAATCGCTGTGGCTCCTTCGGCAGCCGATGTACCGGATGCACACGGAAAAGATGGTTGGGTTGAGAGTCTCATTGCGTAAGTTCAGACACAATTTGCTGCCGCGCATGCTCTCCTTGTTTTTGTACGCGCGCATACGTTATCATGAGAGGGATGCTTACCCCTCCCGCCGCAATCGAAGCGCTCCTCTTCGCCTCCGGCGAACCGCTTGAGAAAAAAGAACTGGCGAAGCTGCTCGGACTTACGGAAAAAGAAGTCGCGACGGCCCTCGGCGCGCTCGCCGAATCGCTTACGGCCCGCGGCATCACGCTCGTCGAGACG
>JAGWIS010000037.1 GCA_028866135.1 Patescibacteria group bacterium | reverse complement strand
GACATCACCCCTCCCGAAGCAATTCTGAGCTTTGATCCGATATCGCAAACGCTCAAGATCGGCGGCACCGACAATCTCTCCAGCACCACGGTCAGGACCACCGCCACGAGCACCACCATCGCCGACGAAGCGGGCAATACCTTGCAAATCGTCTTTAAGAGGCTCAAACAGGAAAAGCACGAACTCAAACTGGAGCTGCAAACTCTCTGGCAGAGGCGGGAGAGAAGGTGCTCGCGCTCGCGCGCAGGGTGAAAGATGCTCGTGAGAATCGAGCGTATGAATGCCCACGCGGCTCCTCTGGATGCTTTGCCTGCCAGCCGTACGAAGCGATACTAGGCGGCGAAGCGGAATATATCGGCATCGGCGGCTACGGACAAGACGCGTACCTAGTCTGACCAGTAACCGTACCTCATGCCTGCAGTTTGGTTTTTCTAGTATTTTGAAAAAACTAGAAAAAGGATTACGCCGATTGGTTTAGGTTATGCACTCGGCCCCGCCCTGCCAGTCAGGGCGGGGGTATGATAAGGGCATTAGCCGGATAATTTACATCGTTCATGGATCATCACATTAATCCCAAGAAGGCCGCGCTTACCGCCGGAGCATTTATCGGCGGTTGGCATCTGGTCTGGTCGATTCTCGTCGCGCTCGGGTGGGCGCAGGCAATCGTCGACTTCGTGCTCTGGATGCACATGATCAACTTGCCGTACGTCGTGAAGCCGTTCGACCTCTCGGCGGCGGTCACGCTCGTGCTCATCACCACGCTTGCGGGCTACGTCTTCGGATACATCTTTGCGAAGATCTGGAACCGCATGCATCGCAGCTAGCTGTTTTTTGCTCGATCCACAAGTGGCACCCTTGCTCCAAGGGTGCCCCTTGTGTTTGCTTTCATTTCAGCTGATACAATTGGATCATGAGCGAAAAGCCGCCGGAGAAAGAAGGCGCGTATGAGATGGCTCGGCGCCTGAACGACGCCGGCTTTGAGCTTCAAAGACAGGATAATGAGGATCCCGTACGCGGATCCATCGTGCGTCATGCGCGCGCGGTAATGCACGCGGCGTATACAAATCACGAGGACCCCCTTTTCGAGGACTTGAGTCTCTTTCAAAGAAAATTTATTGAACATTTTGGTTCTAAGGAGGCGGGCCGCTATCGACTTTTTCACTACATAATTGGGAGTTCGCCATCTGGAGAGCATGATCTGTTTGATGCTGAAGGGGAGTGGTCCATCGCGGGGGCGATGCGGAAGCTGGCTGAAAAATACCATATTGATACAGGCGCGGTATAATCGCGCCTATGACTCAAGCGGAGGCGCTCACCATACTCAAGACGGGCGCGAACGTATTTCTCACCGGCGAACCGGGGAGCGGAAAGACGCACACGATAAACGCATTTGTCGCGTGGCTGCGCGACTCGGGTATTGAACCGTCCGTAACTGCAGCGACCGGCATTGCCGCCACGCACGTTGGCGGCATGACGCTCCACTCTTGGAGCGGTATCGGCATTAGCGAGTCGCTCTCGAGGGCGGACGTAGATCGCATCGCGAGCAAAGAGCATGTCGCCAGGCGCATCCAAAAAGCGAAAGTACTCATCATCGAGGAGATCTCGATGCTCTCTGCGGCGACATTTGAAATGGCGGATGCAGTTTGCCGCGAAGTGCGGAGGGTCGAGAAGCCGTTCGGCGGGCTCACCGTCATCCTCGTCGGTGATTTCTTCCAGTTGCCGCCCGTCTCGCGCGGAGGCGACATCGAATTCGCATACGCCTCGCGCGTGTGGAAGGAACTGAACCCGATCGTCTGCTACCTCACCGAACAATACCGGCAGGACGACGCGGAATTTCTCAGCGTGCTCTCGGCGATACGCTCGGGGAGCGTCGAAGAGCTTCACTACGAAGAGCTCATGGCGCGCAAGCGCGATCCCGCAGAGCTTCCGCCGGATGCGCCAAAGCTCTTTTCGCACAATGCGGACGTGGACCGCATCAACGCGGCAGAGCTCGCGAAACTTCCCGGCCTCGTGAAGAAATTCCGCATGAGCTCGAAAGGGAAGGACACGCTCGTCGAAGGACTGAAGCGCGGATGCCTCTCGCCCGAGACGCTCGAGCTCAAAGAAGGTGCGGCGGTGATGTTTACCAAGAACTCGCCGCAGGGGAAATTCGTAAACGGTACGCTCGGCACCGTCGCCGGCTGGGACGCAGACGGTACGCCAATAGTGGAGACGCGCGAAGGCTTGCGGGTGACTGCTGAACCGATGGAATGGCAGCTCGAAGAGCAGGGGAAGGTGCGTGCGAGCGTCTCGCAAGTGCCGCTGCGGCTTGCGTATGCGATGACGGTGCACAAGAGCCAGGGCATGAGCATGGACGCGGCAATCATCGACCTCTCAAAAGCATTTGAATACGGGCAGGGATACGTGGCGCTCTCGCGCGTGCGGCGAATTTCTGGCGTGTTTCTCATGGGCCTTAATGCCCGCGCGCTTGAAGTGCATCCGGAAATTCTTGAGAAGGACAGGGATTTCCGTGCCTCCTCTCTCGCGGCGCGGGATGCATTTGCGGACATGCCTGAGGCGGAAGTAATCGAAATGCAGAAGAAGTTCGTCAAAGCGCTCGGCGGAGCGTGGCCCAGAGAGGTAGCCGAAGACGGCACCTCACGGGCCAGGGTTGGAAGGAAGGGAGCAGGAACTCTCCCGGGGAGACTCGCCGAGACGCTCTCGGCCGCGCGCGACGCGAAGACGCTCTCCGAGCTTGCGAAGAATCGCGGACTCACCGTCTCGACCGTCGTGAAGCATCTCGAAGAGCTTTCAGAAATCGGCAAGCTCACGCGCACAGACTTCGCGCACCTTCTGCCGGAGCTCCACGCGACCGACGAGATACACGAAGCATTTGCCACTTCCGGTGTCGAACGACTCTCTCCCGTCTTTCATGCGCTTCGCGGCCGCTATTCTTTTGAAATAATCCGTCTCGTGCGGCTCGCCCGTCATTAAAAGTTGAAGATTTCGCAGGAAATGTGGTAGGATACAACGTCCTTCACATTTCACATGCCGCTTCAAGCGAAGAAAACTAAAATAGTGGCGACCATCGGTCCGGCGAGCGAATCGCCGGACATTCTTTGCGCCCTCACCGAGGCCGGCATGAACGTTGCCCGCCTCAACATGAGCCACGGCGATCATGCCGAGCAGGGCGCGCGCGTCACGAGCATCCGAGAAGTGGCCAAGAAGCTCGAGACGCCGATTGCCATCCTCCTTGATCTTTCGGGACCGAAGATCCGCACGGGCGAATACACAACCGAGCGCATCACTATCGAAGCCGGAAACGAACTCATCCTCACGACCGAAGAAATCGTGGGCGATGCAGGCCGCATTTTCGTAAATTACCCCGAGCTTCCGAAAGAAGTGCGCGAAGACTCCGTCATCATGCTCGATGACGGCAAGAAGAAGCTCATCGTGGAGCGCGTGGCAGGCACCGAGATACACTGCCGCATCATCGTGGGAGGAGAGCTCAAAGCGAAACGCGGGGTAAACGTACCCGGCGCATACCTCTCGATTTCTTCCATCACCGAGAAAGACAAGCGCGACATCACCTTCGGTATCGAACGTAGCGTCGATTTGGTCGCGCTGTCATTTGTCCGCCGTGCAGAGGACGTACTCGAGCTCAAACGGCTCCTCAAAGAAGGAGGGAAGGAGATTCCGGTCGTCGTAAAGATAGAAACGCAGGAAGCCGTCGATAATCTCGACGCGATTCTTACTGCCGCCGACGGCGTCATGGTGGCGCGCGGCGATCTCGCGATAGAAGTGCCGGCCGAGCAAGTCCCCCTGCTTCAGAAGCGCATCATCCGCGAGGCGAACGCGCTCGGCAAGCCGGTCATCACCGCGACCCAGATGCTCGAGTCGATGATTCAGAGCCCGGTGCCGACGCGCGCGGAAGTCTCGGACATTGCGAATGCGATTTTCGATGGCACGGACGCCGTCATGCTTTCTGAGGAAAGCACGCTCGGAAAGTATCCGGTCGAAGCGGTGAAGATGATGACCCGCATCGCCGAGACGGTGGAGGCGAGCCTTCTGAAAACTTCGACGGCAATGACCGTGCCTGATTCAATCAGCACCTCAGGAGTCGAGACCGCCGAGCACATCGGTGCGGCTGCTATTGTCACGCTCACCGAGTCTGGTGATTCGGCGCGAAAGCTCGCTCGCTTCAAGCCCGCCTGTCCCATCATCGCGCTTTCCCCAAACTCGGAAACGGTTGAACAGCTCACGCTCGTGCGCGGCGTGTACCCATTCCTCGCTGATGCAGGCAAGACGACCGATGAAGTTATTGCTTTCGTGTCGCGCTTTTTGTACGAAAAGAATCTGGCGAAAGCGGGGGATCGGATCGTCATTACCGCAGGGCTCAAGTTTGGCATGCCTGGCTCCACGAACATGCTCTGCGTGATTACGCTGTAACCAATTTGCAGGGGGCTTTTTATTAAACCCCAAGAAGGTAAACGGATGAGTCGGAACAAAAGAGGAGCGATGAAGAAAACGCCCCGCCGCCAGGAAAGCGAGAGGGCGTTTCCATAAGGCGTGGGCGTCAAGTTTTCATTGGTGTTGTCTTCCGTCCCCCAGTATCGAACCGAATGGACGGGGCATGACCAGGCCGGACATTCACCACAGCGATACCCTTAACAGTGTTCACCCACATCTTCCCCTTTCGGGTTTGTGAGGAATAACTCATGATCATTGGGACATACTCATACGCACCTTGTATCGCGTAGACGGGGGCACCCCCGATCAGCGACCACTGCCACTCATTGAGGTTCCGTCCCAGGGTTCGCGTCACGGACTGAATGAGACAAGTGCATCGGGTCTCATTTCCATCAACAAGCGCAATGAAGTCGACCTGTCGGGGATGGTCATACAAGGAGAGGAGAAGATCGAATGCGGAAGGCCCGTTTACAATCTCGGACTCGTACACTTCCTTCCCCCTGTACTCGGAAGGAACATTAAACCGATTGTAGGTAGTCATACGACTCCTCCTTTCAAGATTCTGCTCCCGAATAGGCGCAGGAGCAAAACGCCTCAAAGTACTTGGCATCCCATACGGAATGCGAAGATGTTATACCGTAATGGTTGCCGTTTGTCAACCGATTGCGACTGAATTCTCACGCTAACCGCAACAAAGTTTGCAGGCTAAGTGCAACACTTCTTGCAAGTCGCATACGCTCAGGCGTATATGGCATATACCCACATTGGACCCTCTGACTGGCTCGTCATCGCCCGCATGCTTC
>JAGWIS010000036.1 GCA_028866135.1 Patescibacteria group bacterium | reverse complement strand
TGCATTGAGCCATCCCAAACCGCCGCCGCGAACAGTCTCGCCCGTGAGCTGTGCAGCAAGAGAACGCTGCACGCCGTCCGTGAGCGCGGGAAATAGGCCGAACACGAGAAAGGCAATGGCGAGCGTCCACGCGCCGTATGCGAAATTGAGCACAGCATAGCTGGCGATAAGGACAAGGTAGCCGACGAAGATGACAGTGCGCGCACCAACATGATCGGAGAGCCTTCCGGCCGGTATGGAGAAGATCGCGTAGGAAATGCTGTACACAGCGAAAAAGAGCGGAATGTCGGCAACGGCAAGCCCCAGTGACGCAGTCTTGAGCAGCACGACCGCGACCGGCAAACTTCCCGCCGAAAGTACGAATACGGCGAGAAGAAAGAGTTTGAAGTGCGAGGAGAGTTCTCTGAACGACGCCAAGAGTTGTACGCGCTGCGAGCTACCCTGTGTGGCAACATCCGAGATGAATACCAGCGTGAGAATCGTGAGCAGACCGACGCCGAAGGCCGTTAGGAATACGTAGTTGAACTGGAGCGGGAACGTCCGCAAGATGAGGTACGCGACCAAGGGACCGAGGATGGCACCCGTCGTGTCCATGGCGCGATGGAAGCCGAAGGAGCGGCCGAGTTCGTTCTTCTCCGACGAGAGCGAAATGATGGCGTCGCGCGGAGCCGTGCGCAACCCCTTACCGAGGCGGTCGATAACGCGCAGGCCGAGTACGCCGCTGACTGTCGAAACGAGTGTGTAGAAGGGACGCGTCACAACCGAGAGCGCGTAGCCCGATACGACAAGCGGTTTGCGACGGCCCAATCGGTCGGAGAGACTGCCCGAGTAGATTTTGAAGAGATTAGATGTCGCTTCGGCAACACCGTCCACCAACCCGAGTGACGCTGCGCCCGCGTGGAGAACGGCAATAAAGAACGCGGGGAAGACTGAGAACACCATCTCCGAAGAAAAGTCGTTGAAGAGGCTCGTGAGGCCGAGCAGGAAAATATTCTTAGGAAGACCGAAAATCTTTTCGCGCATTACCAGTAATGATACCGTATAAGCGCATTACGCCGCGATAATGGTAGATTATAGAAATGCATCTCTTTGCATCAATACTGGCCGGAATAACCATGGCCGTTTCTTCGTGGGTCGGACTCTCGCATCAGCCGGTACATCCTCCTGTAGTTGCCCCAGCAACGGTCGCCACATCGTCGGAGGCCGTCCTGTCGAAAACGATTTATCTCACGCTCGATATGGACATGAACGAGCTGATGTACCGGAAAATACGAAGCGCAGGCAAGGTGTGGTATGACCCGGCGGTATTTTCGTACCTTGAACAAAACCATATCCCGGCAACCTTCTTTGTCTCGGGACTTTTCGCCGTCGCATATCCCGACCTGATGCACAACCTCGCCTCAACTAGCCAATTTGCGTTTGAGAATCACAGCTACGACGAATCGTCTTTCGTTCCGCATTGCTATTGGCTCAGGACGCTCACGACCGACCAGGAGAAGATTCAGCAGATACAAGAGACGGAACAGATCATCAAGAAAGATACGGGGCAGACCACGACCCTTTTCCGATTCCCCGGCGCATGCACGAACGCCCAAAACGACGCGTTCGTTAAAAGTCTCGGGTACACCATCAATGACGGCACCCTTACCGGCGCCTTCGAAAATCGAACCTGATTCGTGTCCAGCAGCTCGATGGCTTTCTTGCTATCTTCCTGACCGTCGAAAAACAACGTTCTGTATCTCGCTACAACTTTGGGCATTACGCACCTCCCTCTAACTTAAGTTGTTTTGGCGAAGAACTAGTGTTACGGGTGGAAAGAACGGGGTAACCAAACCCATTGTTATACTAGAATTAATATTTGGTCTGAGCAACTGCGATAGAAAAAGGTTTGAATCCTATACGGAGTCAATGGGACGTATGAAGAAACGGTCATGAAGCAGAAAAAAATCTAGTGGTTACCCGGCTTGGGAGCGCGAAAGCAGTGGGCGCTTGTGCACAAGACGCTGCGCGGCGGCTTCGCCGCCGCGCCCTCTCTGCTATCATTCCCCTATGGCTCGCGCCGCTCTTTTGGAATGGGAAGGTCGGGAGTACGACCATAACCCGAAAAGCGCCGACTGGTACTGGGCGCTCGGCATCATCGCCGTCGCTGGCACGGTAGCGGCGGTACTGTTCGGCAGCTACCTGGTCGCGCTCCTTATCATAGTCGCCGCGGGCGCGCTCGCGCTCCACGCCGCCAAAGAGCCGCCTCTTCATCGCTTCCGGCTCGTCGAACAAGGCATCGCCGTCGGCGACGAACTCCACCCGTTCGAACGCATGATCTCCTTCTCCGTCCTTGAAGACATCGAGGGCGAGCTCCCCCCCGTGCTTTCCATAAAAACAGAGAGCTGGCTCTCGCCGCACTTGGTGATTCCGCTCGGAGGCGTCGACGCGGACCTGGTCTACGCCCACTTCCTCGAGCGCGTCGACGAGGACGAGCATCATCACACGCTCTCCGATCTGGTGGCGGCATGGCTCGGATTCTGATATACATGCACGTATCGCTCTCGTCGTTCAACGGATAGGACACCGGATTGCGGATCCGGCAATGACAGTTCGATTCTGTCCGAGAGCACCGCATAATTATGTCCGTACCCACTCTTGAATACATCATCGCTTTCTTCGCCGGCGGGCTCGCTACGGTTATGGTGACCGCATTCGAGCTTTCCGGGTTCCCCATCCTCTCCCGTCTCGCCGCGCTTTTCCCTATCGTCACCTGGGTGTCCTATCTTTTCATCGGCTACCTCGACAGCGCCGAGACGGTGTCGAAAAGCGCGCACTTCGTGATGCTCGGCACGCTCGTCGCGTGGATGCCGTACATCTTCATCATCTACTACTTCTCTCCGCGAATAGGCGTCGGGCGGTCGATCGCCTTCGCCATCGCGGTGTTCCTGTTCCTCGCCTTCATATTCTCAGCGGTGTATAACAAATGGGCCTAAGTCCGCTCTTATCGTTCAACGGACCCCGGTAGTACAGCAGACTGACTACGGGGCAAGTAGGATATACCCCCCTCCCTGCCCCGTCACGCTTTCATCGTCCAATGGATCAGGACACTTCCCTCCGAAGGAAGAAATGTGGGTTCGACTCCCGCTGAAAGCACAATGTAAAAAGCGTGTTGGGGGCGAAGGGGCCGATGCCGGTTCGATTCCGGATGGCTCAACAGAGCGGTTTCCTGTATGCGTCAAACAATGGACCTCGGGAGGAATCGAACCCAGTTAGGGCGCGCTCTACGAAGATTCTCCCTTAAGCTTGTTATAGTACCGCTGACGCTGTTTGTATTGGCATTCAAGAAAGGAGACCTTGCAGTCTCGCAAGAACTCGTCCGTTCAGATGGTTCGCGATAACCTCGTGAGTGAAAGGTAAGAGCGTTTTGTTCTCGAATGTCTTAAGCGAGCCGCCCGTTTGGCGGTGGGCATTGAACTCGTTCCAGTCGAACGAGTACGCGGGGCTGTATCCCGATCGGCCATTCTTCTCCCAGTATCGCGCGTACACATCAGATCTGCCTCGGAATAGCGACGCGAAGAGATCGATTTGTTCCGGCGTTGCCATGAGATGCCTATGTCTTCTTATACCGTGTCGTCCGCCCTTGCCCCACACGCTCGACCTTTTTAAGGCGCACGAGCACGGTGAGCGCCTGGGAGACCGTCGGACGTGATACCCTTGTCGCATCAGAGATTTCTTGCGGCGTGGCTTCCGGAATTTTCTCCAGATACTGCCAGACGGCAAGTTGCTTGGGCGACAATAGCCGCTCTATGCTCTCGCGAGATAGTAGTGCAATAGCTTCTTTCGTTTGTGCGAGGAGCACATTGAAGAAGAACTCAAGCCACGGCGTTACTTTCTCGTATCGAGTCTTAAATGTTTTCTGGCTTCGGCGCAGCGCGATATAGTAATCGGCTTTGTTGTCTTCAATCAATTTCTCATGTGATACGTACGGCATGTATGAATACCCTGCTTTCAGCATCATGAGGTTGGTGAGTACGCGCGACAGACGCCCGTTGCCGTCTTGGAACGGGTGAATTTGCAGAAACTCGACCAGAAAGTTTCCGATGACAAGCAACGAGTGATACCGACGCGATTGGAGCGCCTCTTGCGTCCACTCAACCAATTCCTGCATCTCCTTAGGGGTGAGGTACGCCGGCGTCGTGTCAAACAGAACGCCTACCGATTCGCCCGCTTCGTTTATCATCTCAACGCGGTTCTCTGTTCCCTTGTATTGTCCGCGATGCCGCATGTCTTTCTCCACGTACTTCAATAGTTCGCTGTGCAGGTGTTTGATGGTACTTTCGGTGAAAGGGATTTTATTCCACGCAGTGAATACGTTCTCAAGAAGTTCGTAATATCCCTTCACTTCTTGTTTGTCACGGTCGGCGAATTTCTGCATCGAAAGTCCGCGCATTAGTTTCTCCACATCATCGTCCGACATCTTTGCGCCTTCAATGCGTGTCGACGCCCCCGTCGACGTAACAAGCGTGGAACGCTTCAGTCTCCCCAATACTTGGGGATTCAACTGCGCGCCGCCAACCCATTGCCCCTTCAGTTCATCGATTTGATTGAGCAGATTGAATATCGAAGCGGGCAGATCTTTCAATCGTTTGTCCATGTTATTCATAGTCTAATCTCGTATAGGAGATATATGAGATTATATTAGATTCGCTTCCTGGATGCAAATACCTGAAATTAACGGCGCTCCAAAAGCTATGTTCCAAGCCATGATGGCGCTAGGGCGACCGAGCGGGTTAGATTCCTGCGAACAGCACCGCAAAAAGAAGAAAAGAGTGTTTTGGAGATGGCGCTGAATCTGTCTTCTTAGGAATCAATGATAATGTAGCGCCGCAGCACATCGTCACACGAAAACTTGACAGTGTGCTTAGTGATGCTATACTCTCAACGGGTAAGTTCCCCGGCTTTAAATTGAAGGAGGCCTATCATGACATTCAAGGAAGCGCACTCGATATTCCATGGTCCTGATAATGGCAGGAAGGAGCAGCTTCTCCGCGGCCTAGCGCTAAAGTTCGGATTCCGTGATGCAACCACTATTGTCCGCTTGCTGAAGGTTCCTGAAAAACGTCTTCCGGTATACATCGGAGGAAACTCCGAGCTAACCCCTGAGCTTGTTCGTCAAATCGAAGCGAGAGCATTCCTTCCCCCCACTCTCTTAAGGTCTGTTCGCGACAAAAAGTTCTGATCAACAGAGACTCTGTAAGAGAAGCTGTTTAGAAAGCCCGTCGTGTTCCGCGACGGGCTTTTTTATTCCACACAAATACCCCGTGTGGCGTGAGCCCGGGGATGGAGTGAGTTTCCGTATCCAATTTGCCTTCGCCCATATACCATGAACGGATGGCAAACAAACAATCGTACCGAAGGGATAATCA
>JAGWIS010000035.1 GCA_028866135.1 Patescibacteria group bacterium | reverse complement strand
CGAAGGAAAATAATCCGTATGATCCCATTCGAGATTCGTGATGACGAGAACGCGGGGAGCAAGTTCGAGCAGGTGATCGCGGTATTCGCATGCTTCGACCACGAAAATATCTGAGTCGCCGTGTACGTAATTCGAACCGAAATCCTTCACGATGGAGCCGATGACTGCCGTCGGCGACGCTCCGGCGTCGCCGAGTATGCGCGCAAGCATGCCGGTCGTCGTCGTCTTCCCATGCGTCCCCGCCACGGCTATCGTGCGCTTCCCTTCCGAAATCTTCCCGAGCATTTGGAAGTAGGAGAGCTGAGGGATGCCAAGCTCTTTCGCACGCGCGCGCTCCGGATTCTCCTCGGGCACGGCGTCGCTGTATACGATCATCTCTTCATCTGCAGATATGTGTTCGGCCCTTTGCCCGATGTCGACCCTGATGCCCTTCGATTCGAGAAGTTCCGTCACCGGGCTTGCCTCGCGGTCGGAACCGGCCACGCGCACGCCCTGGTCAGCAAGCAGTTGCGCGAGCGCCGACATGCCAATGCCGCCGATGCCGACGAAATATGCCCTGTGCATTTTTTGAGATAGCTGTGGCGTCATAAAGTTGAAAGGAATGTTTTGAGATCTCGGACTATTCTCTCCGTTAGATCGTAATCAAAAACAACGTCAAGCGAAACCCAATCAAAATCTGCCCCTTCACCCAAAGTCATTTCGGATTTCTTTTTATCATTGACCACATAGAAAATATTTCGATGTGTCTGTCGTACTGGATTGTAATAGTCGCAGAGGGGAATGACTTCATCCAGCGACAGTCTTACTCCAAGCTCTTCCTCTATTTCTCGAATAAATGCTTCGACCGGATTTTCATCGCCCTCGCCCAATCCGCCGAAAAAAGCCCATTGGTTCGGATGATTTTTTGTGTTGCCATCGCGCTTATGCAATAAGACTTCCCTTGTTTTCGGATTATAGAAGAAACCGCCGGCGTAAAAACCTTTCATGGTTCTTTTACGAGCGCCACGAACTGGTCGCCGCGATCGTATTCGTTCTTAAACATGCCAAACGATGCGAATGCGGGCGAAAAGAGGATAGTGTCGCCCTTTTCCGCGTGCGCGAAAGCATCCCCAACCGCCGGAGCGAGCGCATCATAGACGGGCGCCTCGGGAATCTCATTCCGAATTCGCTCCGTCCCAGTGCCGGCGAGCAGGATGACCCGCTTCGTTTCGTGCAGTTTTTCGAGAAGAGCATCCATGGCCAGATTCTTGTCGGCACCGCCCATGATGAGCACGGTGCGCTCTGCGGGTAGCGCCGAGAGCGCGACCAGGGTCGCCTCGGGCGTCGTCGCAGTCGTATCGTTGTATATCTTCACGCCATTCTTCTCCGCGATGAATTCGAGTCGGCCCGGTACGCCCGCAAATGTCCGAAGCGCGTCGCGGCTTATCGCATCCTCGATGTGAAGTGCGCGCGCAGCCGCAAGCGCAAGCGCTGCGTTGTAACGATTGTGCATTCCGGGGATGAGAAGCGTCCAGGTGTCGGGAAACTTTAGCTCGTCGATGACAGTTGTTTTCGATTCAATGACATCGCCGTAGGCATCAATGATAATCGGCGCGCACTGCTTGCCGAGCACGAGCGTGTCTTCCGGTTTCTGAAAGAGAAATATGTTTGCTTTATCAGCAAGGTATGCGGCGGGATCTTCTTTGTAATAATTTAAATGATCAGAAAAAAGCGTCGTGAAGACCCCGATATGCGGGCTCATTTTCGCCTCTCCCCAGCCCTGGCACTGCCATGAGTCCAATTCGAGGACGGCGACGTGTTCGGCTAAAACCTTCGGCTCTGCCGAAGGTTCGCCCGACACGCCGCTTCGCGGCGTGTTTAGGGGCGTCGCTTCCCGAAGAAGCGCGAGCGTGGAAACGCCGCGCACATTCCCGCCCAGAACAACCTTCTTCCCCGCTTTCTTGAGAATTGCGTAAATCATGTGCGTCACGGTCGATTTGCCGCGGGTACCGGTCACGCCGACGACTGGCGCTTTCGAAAGCTCCGCAAAGAGGTCCGCGCTCATGCGAACTGGTATGCCGTTCTTCCTCGCTTCTGCGATGTACGGAGAATCGATCGGCACTCCGGCCGCCTTAAGGATGAGGTCACGGCCGCCGAAGTCCTCGAGCCGGTGCTCGCCGAGGACGAAGGTGATGTTTGGAAATGACTCAAGCTGCGCCACCGACTCGGCAAGCGCCTCGCGCGATTTGAGATCGGTCACGATGATGTTGGCGCCGCACTCGGCCAAGTAGCGCGCGTCACCCACGCCCCGGCCGAGAAGGCCGAGACCCATCACGGTGATCTTCTTTCCACGAAAATACGCCTCTGCATCCATGCAGCGCATCGTACTACCAAGCACGTCGGGCAACAAACGCGCTTGCGCGCTGCTTATTTCGAGCAGGAAACGGGAGTCAAAAGGTCCTCGTGAGTAAGCGGGAGCGTCGTTGCGGGAACAGCGATAATCTCGTAGGGCGAAAGCGCGGGACGAACCGCTTTGCAAGTAGCATCGGGCTTCGTAAGCGCCACGGACACCATCCTGTTTCCCGCGTCCTTGATGGCCGAAACCGCAATCGCGGAGCCGGCCGACGGCTTCTCCCCAGCGAAGACCGCGAGGACCATGTGCGTCTTGAAATCGACTGCGGGCAGCGCGACGGTCGCATCGGTCAATTTCCAAAGCTCTTTGAACTCTGCGGCCGAGGTGATGCTGTAATTGACACGGGTGAGGACGGACGAGTGCAAGCCGTGCGCGAGCTCCGTGAAGGAGACCGCCGTACTCGCCGGAGAAGGATTTTCGGCTGCCGTTGCGGCCGTATCCCGGACATTCTCATCGTGGCCAGAGAGAAATACGAGCACGCCGATCGCGATGGCGAGAAGCGCGAGCCCGATGATCACAGGTCTGTTTCGCATGCTCTCAGTGTATCCCGCGCGGCCCCGCAGCGCCGCGCGGCATGGGTATAACGCACAACTCTTCCTGGTGCAAGCGGAAGGAGTCGAACCTTCGACCATCCGCGTATCAGGCGGGCGCTCTACCAACTGAGCTACGCTTGCGTCTGTGGATAGTACCAAAAAACGTCTTGCGCTTCCACTACACTATGATTACCGATGGTCCATCGTGGAAACACGCGGGAACCGAAGAGGATCCGCAACGTGCGGATGTCTACCCTTGAGGACAAAGTCCGGCGGCACAAAAACAAGCGCCGTATCTGGCGCCGCTGCACCGCGCGACTGGCGCTTCTCGAGTTCACGCGCATAACCTACGACGCCGCTTCTCTCGAAGCGGCGGCGTAGGTTATGCCTGTCAATTAAAACGCATAAGCAGGAGTCGGGGACGCCCGTTTTCAGTCGCATTTTCGATTCTTTTTTGAATCACGAAACCCAGTCTCTCATACAGCGCCAGGGCTCGCGCGTTTTCTGGGTCGACCTGGAGAGACACGAATGGCAATGCCTCGTATACCTTGAGCACCCTCTGTAAAGCTGCCTCTCCGATACGATGCCCTTGAAATTCTGGCGAAATCGCTATTTCCCATAGATACCCGTATGGACCTTTTTCTCCTTCTCGCTTTTGATAAGCTATACACCCAACGATTTTATTTTTATAAAGAATGAACTGTGCTTCCGTATCACGTAGTTCAGTTCGTGCCTCATCTGCATCCGTAGTAATTTCGACGAACGGAGCTTCAATGCTCTTTTCGATTGCAAGGTATTTTGCTATGTCCTCTTCACTTAGAGTGAGGGGTTGCAGTTGAATCTCAGGCAACTCTGTTTTCATGTGTAGAAAGTATACCTATTTAATGTGAACACGAAACGCGACCCACGGGTCGCGTTTCGTGTATGAAAAGATGTTTGCGTTCTTTTGTTCCGCCTATTCCCGCGCTCGGAGCGTCAATTGAGCGCTCCGAACGACGTACCGGGATACGTTATCCGGCTTCCGAGCGGCGTTTAGGGACGACCGCTATCTCCCTAGAACATGCTTACGCATGTTCGGGCGAACATTTGCAGAGCAAATGTCTTAGCCCACGATCTTGCGACCGTTAATCGACGTGATGCGCCTTTCGGGCAGCATCGGTTCCATTTCGGATATGTTCCACGAGCAGGTTCCCCTACCCGTGCCTTGTTCAATTTACTCTCTATGTCGCCATAGAGTTTGGACTATATCTTCATCCGATTCTTGTACAGAATCGGAGATCGGCGTGTAGTCTCTGAGGATTCTACTGGTGCACTTCGCGAGCGAGAACCTTCATCTTTTCAAATCCTTGATCTGAAAGATGTTCTCCCGCTTCAAAGCACGCTGCAAGTTCCACAAACCTCTCGAAGGCATGTCGCTTGCTCTTAAAGAGCAGCGGATGCTTCCGAAAGAACGGGATGATTGTCGTCTTTATATCCTCGTACCTTCGTACCTGGTATTCAAGACAATTCGAGAATGTTGGTCTTTCATCAATTCGTCTATGCAACGACCCGCAATTAAAGAATTGTTTGAGCCGATGCAAGATTTCACCATCATCCTCCTTGAGCTTCACACCAAATATGAGTCTCATTCTCAAAGATTTATACGTCTTTGAGAAATCCCGGCTTACCGTAACGGAGAAGTATCCCTCCCCATCGATAAGACCTACGACATAGTCTGGCGTAAATTCCACTAGCCTTTCCTGCTGATTGCCTGCACTCGAAGCGTTGTCACTCATTGACATATTTTATCATCTGAGTAGCCCGAGATTCACAGATATTCCAGCATATAGCCGATTTTTTCACCGAAGATTACTCTTCGTGGTCGCAACAAAGGCGATTTGCCTTCACGACTTAGTCCTTGTCATTGAATTTGCCGTAGTACTGCGCAAGGCAGTCCTTCGGGCACCCCCAACTCCCTTGACTTGACGGGCGATTATCTTCGCATGACTGCGACTGTATGTTCCCACGTAGCGCGCGGATTTCCCGCACTACGCGAGCTCAGTTGCTCGGTATTCAACACCGACTGAGTGAGTCCTTCATGTTTTAAAACACTACTATGACTCAGCTGACTTCTCGTATCGTACAAGTCATTTGGCGATACGAGATCTCCACAGGTAACACGCGTATCTGTTCCTGGCATCCGAGATGAGTCTTTTCTAGGTCTTCCCTATGCTCACCGCCCATTCATAGGTCGACGACTCTTTTTGTGTCTTGGCTGTCATTTGCCTTCCGGTCCTCCACCGCATCCCTCGCGGAACATGGCTACCGTTCGGCTACGCTCTTCGACGAGAAGAGGCGCGGATTTTAACCGCGTAGATAGGCGCACTGCTGTGCGCTTTTATTGTGAGTACAAGACTTGAGAACGTATTCACCCCGGTTTGGCTGACCCGGGATTACTAGCGATTCCGGCTTCATGAGGTCGGTTGCAGACCTCAATCCGTACTGGGGTCGGTTTTATAAGGATTGGCTCCGCCTTGCGGCATTGCAACCCGTTGTACCGACCATTGTATTATGCGTGCAGCCCAAGATATCAGAGGGACATGCTGATCTGGCGTCATCCCCACCTTCCTCTCCCGTGAGGGAGCAGTCTCGCCTGGCCATATAGGCAACAGGCAACGGGGGTTGCGTTCGTTACCCCACTGAAGGGAACAGTTCAAACCACGAACTGACGACGACCATGCATCACCTGTCCAGCACCCTCGAAGGCTCCGTCCCTTTCAGGTCGGATGCAGCTGGATTTCTAACCTTGGTAAG
>JAGWIS010000034.1 GCA_028866135.1 Patescibacteria group bacterium | reverse complement strand
CGAAGCATGCGGGCGATGACGAGCCAGTCAGAGGGTCCAATGTGGGTATATGCCATATACGCCTGAGCGTATGCGACTTGCAAGAAGTGTTGCACTTAGCCTGCAAACTTTGTTGCGGTTAGCGTGAGAATTCAGTTACACGACATTGCAATCAGGTCATTTTCGTGATGAAATAGCGGCATTATGCCCGACACACTGCAAGGCATCGCCAAGACACGATTCGCACGGTCGTACGAATACCGCACAATGCCTGCATATCAGGGCTTCCCTGGCGCGGCAGCAATTCAGATGAATTGCAATGCCTTGCTAGTGTGACGGGTATGGCGCGGATCCCGAGACCGCCCGTCATCGCGGTGATGGGCCACATAGACCATGGCAAGTCTTCGCTTCTGGACTACATCCGGAAGGCGAATATCGTGGCGGGCGAGGCGGGCGGCATCACCCAGCACGTCGCCGCATACATCGCGCTCCACAACGACCGCCCGGTCACCTTCCTCGACACGCCCGGGCACGAGGCTTTCAAAGCGCTCCGCACCCGCGGAGCGGCAGCGGCAGACATCGCGATCCTCGTCGTTGCGGCGGATGAGGGCGTGATGCCGCAGACGCTCGATGCGCTCACCGCCATCAAGGAAGCAAATATCCCGTTCATCGTCGCGATTACGAAAATCGATAAAAATAATGCGGACGTCGCGCATACGAAGAACTCGCTCGTCGAGCACGGCATCTATATAGAAGGAATGGGCGGCGATATTGCCTACGCGCTCATTTCCTCAAAAACTGGCGAGGGCGTGCCGGAACTCCTGGACCTTGTCCTTCTCGCGGCAGACCTTGCGGAGATAACTGCTGATCCCTCAGGAAGCGCGACGGGCTTCGTGCTCGAGTCCACCCAAGATCCGAAACGCGGCGCATCGGCAACTCTCATCATCAAAGACGGTACGCTTACGAAAGACGGCTTCGTCGTCGCGGGCGATGCGTATGCTCCGATACGCTTCATTGAAGATTTTCGCGGCGCGCGCATCGAGCAAGCGGGTCCTTCCGAGCCGGTGCGGATTTCCGGATTCTCCAAACTGCCTGCTGCCGGTTCCCTGTTTACCATCGCAAAGTCAAAGAAGGAGGCGGAGGCGCTCGCTGAGGAACAGGCAAAAATGCTTTCCGCGGCGCCAGAGCGCGCCGCGGCAATCGAGGGAATCGCCGAGCTCCCGCTTGTCGTGAAGGCGGATGTCGCCGGCTCGGTCGACGCTATCGTTCACGAACTCAAGAAAATCACTCACGAGCGCGGCGCGCTCCGCATCATTTCTTCGGGCGTCGGCAGCGTTTCGGAAACCGACGTGAAGACGGCGCGGAGCGCAGGGGGCGTCATCATCGCATTTAATGTCTCGACCGACGCAGTAGCCAGCGATCTCGCGGAACGCGAGGGCGTGCCTGTCTACCCTTTCTCCATCATTTACGAACTTTCTGAAAAAGTCTCCTCGCTCCTCACCGAGCGCGTGCCGAGCGTCTCAACCGAGAAAGAGCTCGGGCGGGCGATGGTGCTTAAAGCATTTTCCTCAAGCGGGAAAAAGCAGGTCATCGGCGCACGCCACGTATCGGGCACGCTTACCGTCGGCGACCGCCTGAAGCTCGTCCGAAAAGGCGAAGAAATCGCGCGCGGCAGCATCCTGAATTTGCAACAGGCGCGCGCAGACGTGAAAGAAATCAAGACTGAAGGCGACTTTGGCGCGGAAATCGAGGCGCGCGAGCAGACGGCCTACGGCGACGAGCTCGTGGCTTTCGTCGTCACCGAATCATGAGTGCCGACGGTAAAGCGCACGGTGCACGCCGCCAAAGCGCGCGTGCGACGGAAATCGTCGCTCATGAGGCCGCGCAGTTCATCGCGCGCGAAGCCGGCAAAGACTCTCTCATCACCGTCATCCGCGCGGAGAGCGTCTCTCACGGCGAGCGCATGCTCGTATTCGTGAGCGTCTTCCCCGTCGAGAAAGCTCCTGCAGCGCTCGCATTCCTTGAGCGCCAGCGCGAAGCATTTTCGGACTATCTGAAGCAGCATGCGCGCTTACGCCTTCCGCGCATCGACTTCCTTCTTGAAAACGGCGAACACTCGGGAGGCCCGGGAGGGATTGGCCACGGATAATTCTCTCGCCGTCGCTCGAGAATTTCCTCGGCCCCGCCTCGCGGTTCGGAATTCGATACGGCGGTTTTTAAGGAGGAGGTTCAGAAAAATACGAATCCGAAAATTCTGGAGGGAAGATTTCTTTGCGGGGAGGTCGCTCACGATGGATATAACACTTGCCCCACCCTTCCCGTGCGCGTGTTATAGAAGATTATTTTTCGCCGATTGTGCTGTCGGCGAAACTCCCTACTGAAACTGATTTGAGTTTAATCTCTGAGGCCCGGGCGGGAATTGAACCCGCGCATGGCGCTTTTGCAGAGCGCTGTGTTACCACTTCACCACCGGGCCACGTTACGAGAATAGCAGAGATGGTAGTATCCTCAAAAGAGAGTTGATCGCCGAGGTGGCGGAACTGGTAGACGCACAGGACTTAAAATCCTGAGAAGGCCTAAAAACCTTCATGTGGGTTCGATTCCCACCCTCGGCACCAGAAGAAGCGTAGCGAATGCTGTGCCGAGGAGCACGCGATAGTGTGCGGGTGGGAATCGAAAGGCGGAGCCATATACGAGTCCGCGAGTATGGCGAGCCGGGGTCGAGAGTGCGAGACGAACTGCGAACACCTGGAGCAGTTCGTCCGCAACTCGTGACCGATTCCCACCCTCGGCACCAGAAGAAGCGTGGTGTTGATTTTTGATCGATTTGGTGCGACACTGCCCCCGGAAATGTATTGATCGCAACTCTCTCTCATTGAATCAAGGGTGTGGAAACCCTTGGTCCAGAAAGGATCTAACGATGAGGATTATGGCATCAGGCGTGCATGCAGCCGCGAGGGCGTTCGTCGAACTCTGTCTCCGGGACAAAGGCTTGCCGAGTGAACTCTCTTTGAAGGATACTCAGGTGCTGCTTGGGACCGTCCAAGCGGCCGGATTCAAGGCGAAGTCAGTGGAGCCTGGGAGACTCTTCGCCCGACGCAAAGACGACAAGGGCACCGAAACATACTTGGTCAATGCGAATTGCCCTTTCAAGGTGATCGGGCAAGATGGCCTCGACGACGGTCCGGCGACCGAGTGGCTCGATAGGATGGTGTTCACAGTCCTCAATGAGTCCGGCGGCACTCACAGCATATGGGTCCGCGGACAAATCACCGATCGGGAAGCTATCGCCGATAAAATCCGATCGGAAATGGAGGAATGTCTCGCTCGGCAGCCGGCATAGCGGCCCAAGGAATCAGGGGGTGGACGGATTATCTCGTCCATCCCCTTTTCACATACAAGTTGATTTTTTACTGATTTGGTGCAAAACTTCCCGCGGACAACGTACTAAAAACGCACGAAGAAAGGGGGCGGATGATGATAACAGATTCTGTGAAGGCGCTTATAACGATTGCGCTTGGCCGCGACTGGCACAGGACCGCCGAACTTCCTTCCGAAGAGGTGGAAACTCTCTTCCGTATCGTTCGCGCGGGTGGGTTTGAGCCGAAGAAGTTAGTGCCGGGAAAACTTCTGATTCCCTGCCGAGAACTAGGGCCCGGAAGCACGGGAAAGACGGTTGCGGTGAATGACACGTGTCCCTATAAAGTTATCGGGCAGGACGACACCGACGACCGCCGAGCAACGGGATGGCTCAATTCCATCTTGCGACTCGCAGGAAATTACGGGTCATGGGTCCCCGGAAAAGTGATGTGTCCCGAGGGACTTGTTACAGAAGTCATGCGCGAAATTGACCGGAGTGTTCCACTCAAGCCGATTCAATTGACGCTCGATGATGATTCCCTGAAAGAGTGCCCTCCTCCAATAACGGACAGTTACTTCGTCGACCACACACGCGACCATTTCCTGCTTGGCTCGTGTGTGGGGATTCACAACAAGTGCGGAGGGTGGGTATACCGAAAACTGGCCACAGAAGCAAACGATACCCTCGACTGCAAAGGGTGCGTCTTCCGGACCACTTTCCCGAACGACATCGGGACGTATGGCGGCCTGCGTCAATTCTGTGCCGCCAAGATTGTTCTTGCCTCGGGGCAGTGAATTCACCGGGTATTAGGGGCGAGCGGATGCTACATCCGCCCGCCCTTTCGCTTTTCCAAACATGCCGAACGTATTGCTCGTGCTACGATACCAGAAATCATGGAGCCTCTCTGCTATCTAAACGGCAAAATCATCCCGCTCACAGACGCCCGCATCGGCATCCTCGACCTCGGCGTGCTTCGCGGCTTCGGCGTGTACGACGGCCTCACCTCTTTTTCCGGAGATCCGTTCCGTTTCGACGACCACTGGGAGCGATTTCAAACCTCCGCGAATTCCCTCGGACTCGTCATCCCGCATACAAAAGAAGAGGTGCGCTCCGCGATGCGCGCAATCATCGCGCATAATGCGCCAGGGAAACGCGCAAACCTCCGCATGGTACTCACGGGCGGCACGGCTGAGAAAGGCATCGAGCATGTGCTCGGGCGCGAGACGCTGTTCATCACTGCGGAAGCGGCGGTCCCCCTCCCCGCCGCGCTCTACGAGCGCGGCGGCTCTCTCATCCGTCATGAGCACCAGCGCTTCATGCCGGAAATAAAGACGACCAATTACCTCACTGCGGTCATGCTCCAGAAAAAACGCGCGGATGCGGTGGCGAACGAGATTTTGTATACGTCCGGCAATCGCGTCCTCGAATGCGCGACGAGCAATGTGTGTATCGTGAAGAATGGCGTGATCGCCACGCCCGATGCCGACATTCTCAAAGGCATCACTAGAAAGGTCATTCTCGAGCTGGCGTCGGGCGCATACCCCATCCAAGAACGCGTGATCTTAATCGGCGAACTCCTCGCTGCCGACGAAGTTTTTATCACCGGCTCTTTTAAAGACATCTTGCCCATCGTCTCAGTAGAGGGAAAAACGATTGGCTCTGGAGTGCCGGGCCCCGTCACGCGCGACCTCACGAAACGCTTCGAAACGTATGCGCGCCAAGCTTCGTAACTTGCTCGGGGCCGTGCCGCTCCTCGCCTGGTATGGTTGGGGCTTGTCGCAGGAGGCGCCTACTTTTTTAGACCGGTACGTTTTGCTCAGCACAAGCGCTCGCGTTGATGCTCTGCTTGCGCTCCAGATCATTGCACAAGGGGCCGTCATCGCATTTACGTTCTTTCTGGTCGTACTTCTTCTCGTGCGAGACGTGCCTCGAGCGCGGGCACGAGGTGCCGCCGCGTACGCCGCAACTATGGTCGGGTCGTTTGCCATCGCATCCTTCCTCTTTTTGCCGGCGGCGACAGCATCGGTCCCTCTTTTCGCAATCGCCGCGCTCTGCATCACTCTCGGATCTGCTCTGTCGCTGTACACGCTCATTTACCTCGGGCGTTCGTTCGCTTTGCTGCCGAGCGCACGGCGATTGGTGACCGATGGGCCGTACCGCTTCGTACGCCACCCGCTCTACCTTTTTGAAGAGATTGCCGTCCTTGGCGTCATGATTCAATTTGCGCAGCCATGGTCACTGATTGTCATGCTTGTTCACGCCGTCGCACAGTTTGCGCGGATGCACTACGAGGAACGCGCGCTCACCGAAGCTTTTCCGGAGTATGCGGCGTATGCGGCTCGCACCGCCCGACTCATTCCTGGACTCTATTAAAAATCGATGTGCGCCTACCTGGGACATGAGCACATTTCTCTCCTTCGCCTCTCGGACTCGCCGTCGCTCGTCCTCGGGCTAGGCACCGCCGAATCTGGTTCCCAAGAAATCGCACAAACAGGCGGGCTTATAACAAGCCCGATTAGGTGCGCCTACCTGGGCTCGAACCAGGGACCGTCTCCTTAAGAGGGAGCTGCTCTACCAACTGAGCTATAGGCGCGACGCTCTGAAATATAACAAATCGTAGTATGCTTTGAAAGCCGCTGGGGTGGCGAAATTGGTAGACGCATCAGCCTTAGGAGCTGACGGGGCAACCCATGGAGGTTCGAGTCCTCTCCCCAGCACTTGACTTTCTTATAGTTTT
>JAGWIS010000033.1 GCA_028866135.1 Patescibacteria group bacterium | reverse complement strand
GGTTCGAATTACGTACACGGCGACTCAGATATTTTCGTGGTCGAAGCATGCGAATACCGCGATCACCTGCTCGAACTTGCTCCCCGCGTTCTCGTCATCACGAATCTCGAATGGGATCATACGGATTATTTTCCTTCGGTTGCGGCGCTTCAGGAGACGTTCCGCAAAGCGATAGCGCGCGTGCCCGCAGATGGTGCAATCGTGACGAATCCAAAGGACGCAAACATCGCGCCGCTCCTTGCCGCTGCGCGTGCACGCGTCATTGACTACACGAAAGAACCGAACTACGAGCTGCGTTTGCCGGGTGAATTCAATGTTATGAATGCCCGCGCGGCCGCTTCCGCCGCGCGGGCTGCCTTCCCGGAGGTAAAAGACACTACCATATATGGTAGTATTTCTGATTTTCAGGGCACCTGGCGGCGTTTTGAATACAAAGGGAAAACCAAAAATGGCGCTGATGTGTACGACGACTACGCGCACCACCCCACCGCAGTCAAAGCCACGCTCGAAGCGCTCCGTGCGAAGAGTAAAGGAAAGATCATCGTCGCGTTCCACCCTCACCTTTACAGCCGCACGCGCGATCTTCTGGACGAATTCGCTACCGCTTTTTCTGCGGCAGACCAGGTGCTTATCGCGCCCATTTATGCGGCTCGCGAGGCCGACGACGGCTCGATTTCAAGCAGCATTCTCGCGGAGCGCATCCGCGCGGCCGGTACGGACGCGACCGCACTCTCTTTCGACGCCATCGAAAAGGCGCTTGGCGGAGCCGGAGCGGGCGATACCGTCATCACGATGGGAGCAGGCGACATTTACAAGGTAGCTGATAGGCTTGTCGTATGAGCGCCGAACTATCCAAAGGAAGACTCTCAGTCATTGCCACGCCGATTGGCAATCTGGAAGACATCACGCTCCGCGCGCTGCGCACGCTCAAAGAGTCTGATGTGGTGTACGCCGAAGACACGCGCGTCATAGCGAAGCTGCTTGCACGTTATGAAATCAAAAAGCCACTCCAGAGGCTCGATGCGGTGACGGAGCTGAAAAAGGCCGACGACATCATCGCGCGCCTCGAAGCGGGGGAGAGTGTCGTGCTCGTGAGCGACGCCGGCACGCCGGGAATTTCCGATCCCGGGGCGCGGCTGGTGGCGCGCGTGTGCGCTCTCGCGCCCACTGCGCGCATCGAAGCAATTCCGGGGCCCTCCGCGCTTACGGCCGCGCTTTCCATCGCAGGAATGGACGCAGCCGGGTTCTCATTTCTCGGATTCTTGCCGCACAAGAAAGGACGCCAGACAGCCCTCAAAAAGATTTCGGCGAGCGAGATTCCTGTCGTCCTGTATGAATCGCCGCATCGCTTACTTAAACTGCTTGCCGAACTAGAGCCACTCAAAGTATCGCGCGTTACCATTGCTCGCGAGCTGACCAAGGTCCATGAGGAAGTCATCTCAGGAACCATCGTCGAACTGCAAGCGCATTTCGCCATGCATCCCGACGCAGTGCGCGGGGAGTTTGTGGTTATTATTGAAGCGAAGCGGAAATAGTAACCACCCTGTTAAATCCCTTCAAATCTTCTTTCATGTTTTATACCTACGTACTTTTTTCTGGGAAGGATAAAAAGTTTTACACAGGATATAGCGCCGATTTGAAGGGACGATTTGAGGAGCATTCGAAGAGAAAAGTAAAATCAACAAAAGACCGTTTGCCGTTAAGTCTTGTTTATTACGAGGCTTGCATAGATAAACAAGACGCTCAGCATCGTGAGCGATATCTGAAAACTTACCACGGTAAGTTATTCCTTCGAAATCGCCTCAAATCGTATTTAACAGGGTTCGCATAGTCTGGTAGACTATGCTCATGTCCCGCGCGAGCACACTCATCCTTCTCGGCATCCTGACCATACTCACGCCGTTTTCCGGGCTCCCATCGTCGTTCCGCTCGCTTCTTGCCGTCATTTTTGGTGCAAGCGTATTTGCGATCGGCTTTTCGCTTCGCGCCCGTGAAGCCGAGAGCGCGCAAGCCGCCACTACCGAGCCCGCTCCGCCGACAGAGGTCTCCCCGATCTGAAGCAAAAACCGCGCCTTCGAGGCGCGGTTTTTGCTATAATGAAGCGCAATGGAGAATTCCGAGCGCGTGACGTATTTCGCCGCGACCGATTCGCGCGGCAAGTACGTTCCTTTCGGCATCAAGGCGAAAGATCGCGACCGCCACATGTACGTCATCGGCAAGACCGGTATGGGCAAGTCGACCTTGCTCGAGAACATGGCCATTCAGGATATCCGGAATGGCGAAGGACTCGCGTTCATCGACCCGCACGGCGGCACCGTCGAGCGGCTCCTCGACTACATCCCCGAAGACCGCATCAAGGATGTGGTCTATTTCGCGCCGTTCGATATGGAGCACCCCATCGCATTCAACGTGATGGAGGATGTGGGCTACGACAAGCGCCATCTCGTGGTCTCAGGCCTCATGGCGACCTTCAAGAAGATCTGGCAGGACGCGTGGAGCGCCCGCATGGAGTACATCCTCACGAACACGCTCCTCGCTCTTCTCGAGTACCCGGACGCGACCTTGCTCGGGGTCAACCGCATGTATACCGACAAAGCCTACCGGCAGAAAGTCGTCGACAACGTGAAGGATCCGGTCGTGAAGGACTTCTGGACCAAGGAATTCGCAAACTACGGCGACCGCTACACGCAGGAAGCGACGCCGGCCATTCAAAATAAAGTCGGCCAGTTCACGGGGAACCCGCTCATCCGCAACATCATCGGCCAGTCGAAATCTTCGTTCGACATCCGCACGATGATGGACCAGAAGAAGATTCTCGTCATCAATCTCTCGAAAGGGCTCGTGGGGGAGACGAACATGCGCCTTCTCGGCTCGATGCTCACGACGCGCATTTTCCTCGCTGCGATGAGCCGCGCGGATCTTCCTGCTGCAGAACTCGCGAAGCTTCCGAACTTCTACTTCTACGTCGATGAGTTCCAGAACTTCGCAAACGAGACGTTCGCAGAAATCCTTTCCGAAGCGCGTAAATACAAACTGAATCTCGTCATCGCGCACCAGTACATCGAGCAGATGGAAGAGGAGGTGCGCGATGCCGTTTTCGGAAACGTCGGCACGACGATTGCGTTTCGCGTTGGCCCGTTCGATGCCGAAGTGCTCGAGACCATTTTCATGCCGAAGTTCACGCAAGAGGATATCGTCGCGCTCGACAAGCGGCAGGTATACCTCACGCTCATGATCGACGGGGTCGGGTCGGCGCCGTTCTCGGCGGTGACCATCCCGCCTATTGAGGCACCGCCCGTCTCCTATAGGGAGCAGGTCATCGCAGCCTCGCGCGAGCAGTTCACAGTCCCGCGGGAGAAGATAGAGAGTGCCATCATGGAGGAGCTTCTCGCGAGCGCGGCTTCCGAGGCGCCAGCTGATGCGCGAATGCGCAAAAAGCCCGCTATGCCTCGCGCGGCCACCCCGCAGAGGGAAGCAGAGAGGGCTCCGGCAATGCCGCGAATCGAAGCTGTGCGGGCTCCAGATAGCGCGCCGAAAGAACAAATATCCTCGCGGCCCCCGATGCCTGTCCAGCGTCTTCCTCAAAGCAGCGACGCGCGGCCTGCCCACGAGCGCCCGACTTCCGAGAGGAGATTTACGCCGCGCCAGAGCGTGCCCACCAAAAGTCCTGACGAATTGAAAGCAATTCTCCGCACGATGACTGCCACGACCGGCGCGGAGAGGGAGCAGAAGAAATCCGAACACAAAGAGTCTCTCAAAGGAGTTCTTGCCGAGGTGCTCCAAAAGAGTACGCAGACAACAGAAAAAGTCTCGCAGGAGGTGCAGAAACCCGCGGCGGCGGCTAAAACGCCCGAAGGGCGTTCGCCCGGCGAAACGCTTAGGGAGCCGCCGCGGCACACTCCTCCTCCGCCCGTTCCGGCGAAAGAAGAGAAGAAACCGTTCGAAATATCAGAGGAAACGCTTCGCAACGTGCTTAAAGGCGAAACACAGTAATAATTTCTATGCGCGTCGCTAGGCTCCTCATTGTTCTCGGTGTTCTCCTGCCTGTGGCCGCGCATGCGGCGCTCATCAATATCAATACTGCGGACGCAGCGCTCCTCGATACGCTGCCGGGCATCGGGCCCGCCTATGCCGCGCGGATTGTCGACTACCGCACGCAACACGGGCTGTTTGCTCGGATTGAGGATATCCAGAACGTGAGCGGCATCGGCCCGAGCATCTATGCGCAGATCGCGCCCTTGATAACGGTCGGCAGCGCGAATTCTTCAAGCACCGCTCCCGCATCGTCGACGTCGAATTCTCCAACACCAACATCGCCATCGGCTTCTTCTTATGAGCCGCCGCCCGCGACTCTGTATCTCGACGTATCCGGCTCTCCGGATGCGGTCCTCGAAGCGCCGTTCCGCGTGTCGGCACGCGCGATGACCAAAAACGGGGTAGCAGATCCGGCGGCGCAGATTTCGTGGAGTTTCGGCGACGGCTCGTCTTCGATGGGAAGCGCGGTTGAAAAGGTCTATCGCTACGCCGGCACGTATCTTGTCGTGGCTCAGGCGAGCGACGGTTCGGCGAAAGCGCGAGGCGAGCTCATCGTCACGGTAAAGCCAGCGCAAGTGCGGCTCCTCATTGCGCCCGGCGATGGCATTACGATCGTGAATGATTCGGAGGCGCGCCTCGATCTTTCCGGCTGGCGGCTCATGGCGGATACGGGCTCTTTTCGCATTCCCGAAGGGACGACGCTCCTTCCGCAGACGAACGTTCTTTTCCCGTTCGCCATCACCAACCTCCCGGTAACGCTTGGAGCTACGCTCCTGTATCCGGATGGCGTCCTTGCGGCGAGCTCCGCGTCATATCCATACGTTACCGATGATCCAGTGCCCGCTGCCGTGGCGGTATCCGTGCCTCCTCTTCCTGAGCAACCTTCTCCTGCGAATGCGCGTTCTACATCGATACAAGCGGTCGAATTTACAAACCAAATCGAGGACCTTCAGGCTCATGAGAAAGGCATCGTAGCCCCCGCAGCGGCGACAGAGCTCGCCGCTGCGGGGGCGGCGTCGCCCGCTGCTTCCGCGAGCACATCCTCGGAGAATAAGTCGTCCGCGCCCGGCCTATTCCGCTCGCCCTGGACGCTCGGTTTCCTCAGCGTCATGGCGCTCGCCGGCGGAGCGTTCATACTTTTGTAACTGTCCTCGCAACCACATGAAGCGCGTCCTCGTTTTTTCGCTCGCGTATCTGCCGCACACCGGCGGAGCGGAAGTGGCGCTCAAAGAAATCACCGACCGGATACCCGGCATCGAATTCCATGTCGTGACGCTCAATTTCGGCGGGGAATCACGAGAAGAAAAAATCGGAAGCGTGCTCGTGCATCGGGTGGGGAACGGCGCATCGTATCTTGCGAAAATATTGTTTCCGCTCCGTGCCGCACGTGTGGCGCGAAGGCTCCATCGCGCTCATCAATTTGACGCCTTGTGGGCGATGATGAGCTACATGCTTTTCCCGATTATGCTCCTGCGCTTCTCGGGCGTGCGCACCCCATATCTCCTCACGCTTCAGGAGGGGGACTCATGGCAGCACATGTTTTCGCGTTGGTTTATCCTCCCATTGCGTCCTCTGCTCTCTGCAGGGTTCAGGCACGCGTCCGAAGTACAGGCGATCTCGACGTATCTCGCGCAGTGGGCGAAGAAAATGGGATACCCCGGCCGCGTCGAGGTGGTGCCGAACGGATGCGATACAACGCGATTCGCTACTCGCTTCCCGGCGGAGGATCGCCGAGCATTCTGGAGCGAGAAACATATTGACAGCGCCGGCACCATCCTCATAACCACTTCGAGGCTCGTGCGGAAAAATGCGGTTGATGTCGTCATCCGGGCGCTTGCTCTGCTTCCAAGCGACGTGCAGTTCGTGATTCTCGGAGAAGGGGAAGAACGATCGTCGCTCGCAAAGCTTGTGAATGACCTTGGGGTTTCGAAACGCGCGCACTTCCTCGGGAGCATTCCGAATCTCGAGACGGTGCAGTATCTGCACGCATCGGACATTTTTGTCCGCCCTTCGCGCTCCGAGGGCATGGGGAATTCGTTCATTGAGGCGATGGCGGCCGGCTTGCCCGTCATCGCGACGCAGGAAGGCGGCATCGCAGATTTTCTCTTCGACGCGAAACGGAATCCCGATAAAGAAACGACGGGTTGGGCGGTCGACGTCGACTCGCCGGAACAGATTGCCGCAGCAGTGAAAGAAATTCTTTCGAATCCGGAGCGGGCTGCGCGAGTCAAAGAAAATGCGAAGAAGCTCGTTGCCGAAAATTACGACTGGAACCTCATCGCCCGCAGAATGAAAGCCCTCTTCGACCGCCTGCTCGAAAACCGCTAGAATACGCTGTATGAAGCTCGTCATCGCGACGCCTCTCTATCCGCCCGA
>JAGWIS010000032.1 GCA_028866135.1 Patescibacteria group bacterium | reverse complement strand
TCTGAAATATAACAAATCGTAGTATGCTTTGAAAGCCGCTGGGGTGGCGAAATTGGTAGACGCATCAGCCTTAGGAGCTGACGGGGCAACCCATGGAGGTTCGAGTCCTCTCCCCAGCACTTGACTTTCTTATAGTTTTATGTATTCTGTCCTGCAGGGACAGAAGCTCATTGTCGTAACGAACACTCAAAAACAATCAGCGATACGAGTCAGAAAGGAGGCTAGCTATGCTGGCGCAGACTATGGTGTGGGTTCTTGTTTTCGGCGTGCTGCTTTTCACGAAGTCCTTCTGGACTGTCGTGATTGGCCTCGGAATTCTCTTCCTGCTCATGAAATGGGCATTGGTGCAGAGGATTCTGTTCGGGATGACGAAGAAGGGAAAAAGGAAGGAGTCGTGAAGCCTGCCGCGCGTAAGAAATCCTTCGTGTGGGCAGTGCTCGACTTTGTGCTTTTCCCGCTCTTCCTCTTCATGAAGTGGCTCGCGAAAGAAAGCGTTCTGTTCACCACCGTGAGAGAAGGTACCGTGAAAGCTATCATGAGAGGCAAATCGTTGGAGCGCTTCATCATGAGCTTCGCGGGCTATCATCTCAACGACCCGAGCAAGACGGATTGGTATCGGACCTCCTATACGGAAAAAGGGGCTGAGAAAATCCTTCAGAAGTGGGAAGTCATCTACCATGGTACGCGCAATAAGTATGGGTTTGCCGGAGTGCAGCAATTGGACGACTATTATGATGATCGTCCTGCTCTCCTCAAACACCTTGGCCTGTATTGGGTTGGATGGCCGTGGGCGAACAGCGTGTACGTGTACCCGTTCGAGTGGAACGAGACGTCCACGGTAAAAGAAACTGGAGAAGAAAAAGTGCTCCCGCGCGCGGAACCGACCGACTTCATCTATGTCGCCGACTTCACGTATGCAATCACGACAAGTGGCGCAGAAACGAAAGACCGCATGCCCACTGATGAGCTCACACTCGTCACAGTGGCGATACGCAATCCGTATCGGGCACTCTTCAGCGGCGAGGATTGGATGCGGAGAATCACGGCCGCCATAAACCGGCACGTGCGCAACTTCGTCAGCAGCAAGGGATATGACGAACTCATTTCTCTTGCTGAGAAAAAGGGAGTCGGCAAGGAGAGCAATGTAAGCGTAGCCGAGACGTCGCGGATATGGTCTTCTGAGTTCTCGCTTCCGATTATCGCGCTCAGCAATCTGCTGCCGGATGAAACCGAAAACAGTCCTCCTCCGAGGGGGCTTCATGACCGGTATGGCGTAGAAATACGCACGGCCGACCTGCAGAGCGTGGAGCTATCCGGGTCTGAGAAGGCGAAGGAGGAGCATCTCGCTGCCGTTACGAGGAAATATACGGCCACGCAGACAGCCGCAGCAATAACCATCGAAGGAGAGGCGAAAGCTGCCGTCGTTGAGATGATGGGAGCAAAAGAGGCCGAAGCTCTCAGCGCACGACTCAAGATCATCAAAGAGTTCGGTGACGCAGGGATAACGCTTGCCGGACTTGACGCTATCCAAGAATCTGCAAAAGGTCCTGGAAATACGATCATCTGGGCGAATAACCCACTGAAGAAGCTCGGTAGAGCGTTGTTCGAAACCGCGAAAGGAGGCGAAAAGTCATGAGTACGTTTCTTTGGTCGGTTGTAGTGGCTGCCCTTTTCTTGTTTGGGGTGGTCATTTACTACCGCCTTACAGAACCCATCTCAAGTAAAATGGCCAAAGAGCAGTCTCAGCTCAACAAAAAAACCGGCACCGACGAGAAATCGAAGACGACCTCAATGGGTATAGCCCCATACAAAAAAGAGGCGGGGTGGCCGGAGAAGGTGCTGAGCTGGAATGTGCTGCTCATCCTCCTTGGTCTGGCCGTCCTGTACTGGGGCATCACTCCGGTATTGAAACCGGCCGACGTGGGAGATTGGAGTACAAATCACTGGCTCCAGATCTTCCTCTTCTGCGGCATCCTCTGGGCCCTTATCGCACTTAATGCAGAGTCCTTGAGGACTGCTGCGGGAGTGCCCCAATGGGTGCTAGGAGGAGTCGCGATTATGCTCCTCGTCGTCCTGCCAATCTGGTCGGCGGTTTCGGGCCCGGCAAAGGCCTCTGTTCAAGAAAAGCAGTTGGAAGTGTACTTTGCGCAGGGGCCGCAGTCGTCATGGCCCGAACCGTCGTGGCCGACGTTTGTGCTTGAGAAGAAGGGGGAGAAGAGACATTTCTCCTTCCCGCAAGGAACGCTTCCCGCTCTCGACGGAGAGGAGATCCGTGTGCACTGCACGTATCGCAGCGGACTCACCGTAAGCTTCAACGCGGGCGAGAGAGCGTGCTCGATGAACGATGAGTTGTCTTTCGTCGTCGTGGAAAACTTAGCGGAGGGCCCGAATGCCGTCCGCTATGCCGTCTACTACGCCCCGAAGACCTGAAGTATCTTGCTCTTTGGGTTCTTTAAGAAAGGAGGAAAAAGGGCCGCACGCTTGCCGTGCGGCCCTTTCTTTTTTCTTGCCCGCTTTCCCCGCTCACGGGGTTCCCGAAATCGGTGCGATTGGCGCGACATCGAATGTGCCGAGCGCGAGATTGATGATGCCGTATGCGCCGAAGATGATGACGAGCCCGATGAGGCCCCAAAGGATGGCGCGCCGCCCTTCCTCGCGCTTCCCTTCGTCCCCTGCTCCTTTGATGAATTCGAACACGCCCCAGAGAAATGCGACGAACGCGGCCGCGGCCAGAAGCAGGATAATCGGATTGATGATCTGCACGACGACGTTCCCCAGGAACTTGTTGAGAACGCTCATCAGCGTCTTACTGGCCTATCTGAACGCCGGTCGTCGGCGTGCCCTGAGCCGGTCCCGCGGAATTGCCGAAACTCACGGTGCCGGTGAGGATATTCACCAACCCCCACACGGAGACCATGACGAAGAAGCCGATGAGGCCCCAAAGCATAAGATTCTTCCCTTTGTCTTTCACTTCCTCGGAGTTTGCGCCGAGGATAAAGACATCGAAAGCGCCCCAGATGAAGACGATGAACGCGACGGCGAAGAGGACCGGGACGAGGACGCCGTTGATGGTATTGATGATGAACGAGCCGACATCAGAGATATTGCTGATAGTAGCGGCGGAGGAAATCAAAGGCGCTGCGAGCGCGGCGAGGGCGACTGACGAGAGGGCGAGTGCTTTTTTCATAATATGGGTAAGTTGGGTAACGGTGTAATTGTAGCGTTCTGGCGGGCGGAGTCAACGGCGCGTCCGTATCTCGTGGGGATACCCGCGCTAGAGCTTCGGCAGGGGCGGCGCGCCGCCGCCCGGAGCAAGACCGAGAGTGATTATGGCGATCGCCACCAATCCCCAGACCGAGACGATCGCCACGAAGCCGATCACGCCCCAGAGCACGAACTGCCGCCCTTCTTTTTGCTTGTCGGCGTCGGCCGCCCCGAGGATGAAGTAATTGTAGACTCCCCAGAGGAACGTGAGGAACGCGACGGCGAAGAGGACCGGGACGAGAATATAGTTGACGACGGAGAGGATATTTTGAGAGTATCCTTGAAGAAGGGCGAGGTTCATCATGGAGAGACAGGCGGAATTATTGTCCCAGCGGGCCCATTATCGGCGCATACGAAGTGGGCTGGAACGGCGCGAACTGCCCCTGAAGGCCGAACGTGAAGACGACGACATTCACGAGCCCCCAGAGCGATATCATGACGGCAAAGCCGATCAGCCCCCAGAGGATGATGTGGTGGCCCTCTTTTACCTTGTCGGGATCGCCGGTCGAGAAAATATACGCCCGCGCGATGCCGTAGAGGAACACGATGAAAGAAATGGCGAAGAGGACCGGAACGAGGACGCCGTTGATGATGAAGAGGATATTGCCCGCGATTCCCCCGATGCCGAATCCCGCGAGGCCGCCTCCGTATCCTCCCCCGAAACCGCCGAGACCGAGACCTCCGAATCCGAATCCGCCGAAGCCGGTACCGCCGGAGAAACCCCAAGACGACGAGTTGAGGTATCCGGTGGTAGAGTACCCTCCATTAGGCGTCGGCAGCATTGGATACGCCCATGGCGGTTGCTGCGCGAAAGCAAGCGCTGGCGCGAGGAGCGCGATGAGTATCGAGACGGCGCGGGCGGTTGATTTCATATAGGGTCAATTATGACACATCAGGAAGGCCGCGCGATGCCGAGCGTGGACAACAGGAGCCGCACGAATCCCCAGACCGAAAAGAGCACGACCATCCCCAGGACGCCCCACAAGATGAACTGCCGCCCTTCGGCGCGCTTCGTTTCGTCGCCGCCGTGGAGGAAAAAGTAGCTCACGACGCCCCAGACGAACGAAGCGAGCGCGAGCGCGAAGAGGACCGGCACGACGGCGGTATTCAGCGCGCCGACGACGCCCGTGGAGCCGCTGCCGACGAACTGCGCAAATGTTTGGGCATTCGACGGTCCGATGAAGTTTTGCCCGGTCATAATGCTACTGGCCGACCGATAGCGCCGCTACGGTCGCACGGATGCCGTAGGATATCGCTTGCGCGCCAAGCAAAACGAGCGCGCCAACGACCGTCCAGAGGAGCATTTCCCGCGCCTCGCTTATCTTTCCAGGCTCCCCTTGCGCGACGACGAACTTGTAGCCGACGAAAACGAGCATCAGGACGACGACGACCGTGCCGATGCGTATCACGAGCGCGAGGATGCTATTGAGGAAGTTCATGAGGCAGTTGCTGCTCCCGGGGGTGCAGTTCCCCGAATTGAGCGGGTTGATGAGGGTGACATTACTCCCGCCGGTGGTTCCTTGCGGGAGAATGAGAGATCCGCCGGTGGTTCCTTGCGGGAGAATGGGAGGTCTGCCGGTGGTTCCTCCCGGAGCTGACGAAACTGGGGTAGCGGCACCCGAGGAAACGGAACTGGCCGTATTGCAAAAAAGGCCCACGCCGTTGATGGAAACACAGGTCCCTGCATTCCCCCCCGCATCCGTGCAGGGATATCCCACGTTGGAACAGGTCTGCGCGCCCGCAAGAAGCGGGACGCCAAAAGATATAGCGAAAAGAAGCGCGATGAGAGGACGCATAATCATCGTTGGAGAAGCGCGGTCAGGGCGTTTTCCGCATCCGAAAGCGCGGTATCGGGCATTGAGCGTCCGCTTGTCACATCCTCAATCATACCCGAGAAAACACGGTTGGTGTCGGCAGGCGCTGGGGACAGCCAGCCGTCGGCCGTGAGCGCTTCGGCATAGGCGACTTCCGCGACAGGGTCGGCGGGCGGAGCCTTCGCGAGCTCGTTTACGGTCGCGGGCGCGAGCCCGGTGGCTGAAGCCGCCGCTTCCTGCTCGGCCGAGTTCGTGAGAAGCACCGCCGCCTGGTACGCTCCGGAGGCGTTCTTGGCGCCGTTCGGGATCATGAACGCATAGACGAGTCCGTACGTCTTCTTTCCCGGAGCCGTGGCGCTCTGCGGGATGGGCGTCACGATGAAATCGAGATTCGGGTTCGCCGCTCTGAAAAATCCGGCGCGCGAAGCGTAGTCGATGCAGAGCGCGAGATCGCCGGAAACGAACATCTGCGCGGAATCGGGGAGCGAAGAATTCCAGGTGTAGGAGACTTTCGAAGGATCGGAGAACTGGGTGTAGAAGCCGAGCACGGAGGAGCCGGGCGATGACCCGCCTGAAGCGCTCCCGCCGAGAGACGCGGCGAGCGCGCCGTTTGCCGAATAGCCGGAGAGCGGAATCCCCTGCTGCAGGAAAAGCGCGGAAAGTATGGCGCGCGCGCTGTGGACGTTGTCATAAGAACCGAGAGCGATGAGGCCGCGGGTGATCTGCCGCGTGGGCGTGAGGACAGCAATGTTTGGCACGAGGCCGACGAGCGCCTCCCACGTCGCGGGCGGCTTGGCGATGCCGGCGCTCGAAAGGATCGAGCGGTTCGAGAAGAGCACGAGCGGGTCGACAAGGAACGGTATGCCGAAATAGCCGGCGCCGCCCGGCGCGGCAAAGAGATTCCCTTCCTGCAGGAAGTTGCTCTCGAACGTATTCGCGGAAATCGTCGAGAGCGGTATCGGCTGGATGAACTTCGAGAGCGGATGCAGCTCTTCCTGCGAGGCGAGGACGAGATCGGGCGCCGCGCCGGTCGCTATCGCCGTGGCGATATCGGAAGGCAGCGTTGCGGCATCTTTCTCCACGTAAGAAACGTTCTTGAGCGTCTGATCTACCTTTGCGGCTTCGGTGAGAGCGGCGCGCATGCCGTCTCCGGGGAGCGTCCCCCAGATAACGACGGTGCCGACCGCGTTTGAGGTGGTGCCCTTACTCGAGAAAGTGGCGAAGACGAAGAGGCCGACGAGCGCGCCGACGACGAAGACGCCGAGAAGGATTGCTTGGAAAGGAGATAATTTCATGGCGAAGTGAAAATGAGACCGTAATGGTGGGGGCCGGCCCGGAACGATTTCACCTTATGGAAGCCGCCGTTAATGAAGAACGCTTCGGCGGCGTGCTCGGTGACGACTTTCTCCGGCGCGGGGCCCATGCCGCCATAGCTCCCCGCCCAGTCGATGACCATGAGCTTGCCGCCCGGCTTCAGCACGCGCTTCATTTCTCCTAAGAGCCCGAAACGATTCTCGACCTGGAAAAACGTGTTGGCGAGGATGATCGCGTCGAGCGAGGCTTCGCGCAGGTGCGTCCCGCCCGGCTTCTCGATGTCGCCCCAGATCGTGTCGATCGCGCCTTTGTGATGCGGATGCGCGTTCAATTTCAAGTGCTTGAGGATCTCCTCCTGCACGTCGATGGCATACACGCGGCCGCTGTGCCCGACGATGGCTGCCGCCGCCTGCGAGTAGTGGCCGGTGCCCGCGCCGAAATCGCCCACTTTCATTCCTTCGCGCAAACCCAATTGCAGCACGTTCTCGTGCGGAACGCTGAAAGAAACGGTCATATACATAAAATAGCATGCCCGGACACTACATTCGGCCTTGCCTCTGGCGTGTTTGTGAACAGGCTGCACAGAGCAGCTGACGGGATTTCCGCACATCAGCCGTGCATCCAAAGCCAGGCATAACACACGAGGCCGAACTTAGTGTACGG
>JAGWIS010000031.1 GCA_028866135.1 Patescibacteria group bacterium | reverse complement strand
CCGGACGTGATCATGGTCGGCGAAATCCGCGACAAGGAGACCGCCGTGCTCGCGGTGCAGGCCGCGCTCACCGGCCACCTCGTCTTTTCCACCATACACACCAACACCGCCGTCGGCGCGATCCCGCGTCTTATTGATATGGGCGTCGACCCGTTCCTCATCGCGCCGACTCTGGTCGCCGTCATCGGGCAACGCCTCGTCCGCAAGCTTTGCGATGGTGCTGGTCAACCTTTCCCCATCACCGAGAGCGTCAAATTGTCGCTTGAGCAGCAGTTCGCCGACCTTCCTGACTCGTATCGTCGGAAATTACCACCGTTCAAGCAGTTCTATCATGCGGGCCAAACGGCCGAGTGCCCGAACGGCACGCGCGGCCGCACCGCCGTCTTCGAGATACTGCGCATGAACAAGAAGCTCGAAGACGTGGTACTCAAGGACCCGGTCGAGGAGAAAGTCTACGCTGCCGCCCGCTCGGAAGGCATGCTCACGATGCGCGAGGACGCCATACTGAAAGCGCTCGCCGGCGAGATACCGTTCGAGGAAGTCGGCACGCTCGGCGGAGATTTCCTCTCCGAGGGAGAGGGCTTAGAACCCTTTTAAAACGTAAGCGACGCGAGGGGTATGCCGTGCGAAAGGGCTCTCGGAGCCCGACTGGGCGAGAGCGAGCCGCTTTTTCAGCAGAAAAAGACGGCGTACCTTTCGCGCGGCATACCGGAGCGGAGTTTTTGAAATGAGTTTTAAGCAGAGTTCATATTCTCGGTGCGCTTCTTTTCTGGGCCGCGCTTGCATGCTGTCCACACTGGTCGAATGGTGTGGGAAGGGGTCGGCGTCTCGCGGGGTATACTGATTGGCAATGGCTTACCGCGTCTTTCTTGTCGATGACGATAGATTCCTTCTCGACCTCTACGCAGTGAAGTTCAAGAATGCCGGCCACGATGTGGAAGTGTTCGGTAGCGGCGAGGATCTTCTGGTCGCGCTCCGCAAGGCGGACGCGAAGGCGCCGGACGCTATCCTCCTCGACATCATCATGCCGGGCATGGGAGGGTTCGGCGCCCTTGAAGCGATACGGAAGGAGCAGTTGGCGAAAGGATCGCGGATCATCGTGCTCTCAAACCAGGGCCAGGATTCCGACATCGAGAAGGCGAAGGAGTTTTCGGTCGACGGCTACATCATAAAAGCCTCTGCGATCCCGTCTGAGGTCTTCGCCGAGACGCTGCGCATCATCGAAGCCGGGAAGCCGGCATAGCATCATGGCCGCCGAAAATCGTCTCGCGGAACTCCTCGATGTCGTCATCAAAGAAGGCGGCTCGGATCTCCATATCTTCTCCGGCGGCTCTCCGATGCTGCGCGTGTCCGGTACGCTCGTCTCGCTCAGCAAATACCCGGCCTTTTCCGAGAAGGAGACCGAGGAGATGCTGCGGAGCATCGTGCCACAGGATCGCTGGGAGTCGTTCCGGCAGAATCAGACTATCGACCTCTCCTACGCGCACAAGGATGACGCGCGCTTCCGCGTGAACGGCTACCGCGCGCAAGGCACGGTCGCGCTCGCGCTCCGGCTCATCCCGCGCACTATTCGCACGTTCACCGAGCTTAACCTCCCGTCCATCCTCGAGGTGTTTACGCAGAGAGAGCAGGGATTCTTTCTCGTCGTCGGGCCTGTGGGGCAGGGAAAGTCGACCACGCTCGCGACGATGATCGACCGCATCAACGATTCGCGCGCGGAGCACATCCTCACCATCGAGGACCCCATCGAATACCTCTTCGCGCCGAAGAAATCCCTCATCCACCAGCGCGAGGTCCACATCGACACGCCCGATTTCCATACCGCGCTCCAGAGCGCGTTCCGCGAGGACGTGGACGTGATCATGGTCGGCGAGATGCGCGACTACGAGACCATCTCTTCAGCCGTGACGGCCGCCGAGACCGGCCACCTTGTCCTCTCGACGCTCCACACCAACAACGCCGCGCAGACCATCGATCGCATCATCGACATGTTTCCCTCCGAGCAGCAGGCGCAGGTGCGCGTGCAGCTCGCGGGCTCCCTCATCGGCATCTTCTCCCAGCGCCTCATCCCGCGCGTCTCGGGCGGGCTCGTTCCGGCCTATGAGCTCCTCATCAACAACAACGCCGTGAGCACGCTCATCCGCGACGCGCGCACCCACGAGATCAGTTCCGTCATCCAGACCTCCTCGCAGGAGGGTATGATCGACATGGACCGCTCGCTCGCCGAGCTCGTGCGCCGCGGGGAAGTGACGGTCGAGCACGCGTATGAGCACGCGATGGATGCGAAGACGTTCGAGCGCTATCTCTAAAATCCATACCCCGTATGATTACTTGCTGTCAGGAGTTGCTGGAAAGAAACGGACGATTTATTAGAATCGGCGGTAAAGCCGAGTAATCATACGGGGCATGCTTTTCAAATACCACGCCATCGACCAGGACGGGCACGAGCGCGACGGGACCATCGAGGCTCCTTCGCAGGAGATCGCCGTCTCCGCGCTCCAGCGCAGGAATCTCATCATCTCGGTCATCGAATCCGCCGAGGCCCGCTCGCCCTTGGGCATCGACTGGACGTTCTTCAACCGGATATCGAACAAGGACATCGTCATCCTTTCGCGCCAGATAGCGACGCTCTTTGAGGCGCAGGTATCCGCGCTGCGCGTGTTCCGCCTCCTCGCTTCCGAAGTGGAGAACAAGCAGCTCTCGTCCGTCCTCTCCGTGGTCGGCGACGACATCCAGGGCGGAAGTCCCATCAGCAAGGCGCTTGCGCGCCACTCGAAAGCGTTTTCGGCCTTTTACGTGAACATGGTGCGCGCAGGGGAGGAGTCAGGCAAGCTCTCCGAGACGTTCAGCTACCTCGCCGATTATCTCGACCGCTCCTACGACCTCGTGAGCAAGGCCGAAAACGCCCTCATCTATCCGATATTCGTCATCGCGGTCTTCTTCAGCGTGATGGCGCTCATGCTCACGCTCGTCATTCCGAAAATCAGCGCCGTGCTCCTCGATTCCGGACAGGCGATACCGCTTTACACGAGTATCGTCATCGGCTTCTCCGATTTTCTCGTCCGCTACGGCCTTCTCATACTCATCGCGCTCGTCGCGCTCGGCTTCTACGTGTGGAAGCTCTGGCAGACCGAGCGGGGCAAACTCCTCCTCGATAGCCTGAAGCTCGGCGTCCCGTACGTCGGCGACCTCTACCGGAAGCTCTATCTTTCGCGCATCGCCGACAATTTTGCCACGATGCTCATCTCGGGCGTTTCGGTCGTCGAAGCGATCGACATCACCGGCTCGGTGGTGGGAAATGCCGCGTACGCCGCGGTGCTCTCACAAGTCGCGACCGACGTGAAGGGCGGGTCCTCTATTTCGGACTCCTTCAGCAGGCATCCGGAGATACCGGGCATCATGGTCGCCATGACGAAAGTGGGGGAGGAGACCGGCGAGCTCGGCAAGATCCTCACCACGCTCGCCAAGTTCTATAATCGCGAAGTGACGAATGCCGTCGATACGCTCGTGGGCCTCATTGAGCCGGTCATGATCGTGCTGCTCGGTCTCGGGGTGGGCATTCTGCTCGCGGCGGTGCTGCTGCCGATTTATAACCTCGCGGGCTCAATCTAGAACTCACTTCAAAGCTCCGCTCGGGCATGCTGTGCGAAAGGTACGCCGTCTTTTTCTGCTGAAAAAGCGGCTCGCTCTCGCCCCGTCGGGCTCCGAGAGCCCTTTCCCGCAGCATACCGCTCGCGTCGCTCAAGTCTTGAAGTGAGTTCCGGGACGAAAGGGGTGAAGTCTCCAAGCAGAGAAGTAGTGTGCGGGCTACCCCGTAGTAGAATTCCGGCTCGTCCGCAGGACGCGCCGGAAGGCGCAAGCCGGAATTTCACTACGGGGCTATCCACACCCTCGCTTTCCCTCGCGCCCTGGCAAGCGTACAATTGGGTCATTAGCCTCTTATAATGAATATGTACAACAATCGTTCCCGCGGTTTCACCCTCATCGAACTCCTCGTCGTCATCGCTATCATCGGCATCCTCTCGGCGGTCGTCCTCGCCTCCCTCAACACCGCCCGCTCCAAGGGGAACGATGCCGCCATCCAGTCCGACCTCTCGACCATCCAGACCGAGGCGGAAATCTACTACGGCGGCACGGGAAACAATTCCTACGGCCCCGCCGCAACCTCCTGCACCGCCGCCGGTTCCATGTTCGTCGTCGATACGACGATCGCGAAGGCAATCACGGGCGCCGACAGCGCGAACGGCGCGGGCACCATGGTCTGTAACGCAAGCGCGACGGCGTACGCGGTCTCCTCGACCCTCTCGACCGATCCGACGCGCAGCTGGTGCGTCGACTCGACCGGTGGCTCCTCGAAGAGCACGACCGCGCTCGGCACGAACACGGTCTGCCCGCCTTCGAACTGATTCGTATGAGGCATAAGAACTTCCGCGGTTTCACCCTCATCGAACTCCTCGTCGTCATCGCTATCATCGGCATCCTCTCGGCGGTCGTCCTCGCCTCCCTCAACACCGCCCGCTCCAAGGGGAACGATGCCGGAATCAAGGCGAACCTGAGCACCGTGAAGACTCAGGCGGCCCTCTTCCTCTCGGATAACAACAACGTATACGGCGCGTTCGATAACGGCAGCGGCGCTCCCGCGACGTGCCCCGCCGTCGGTACCGCCGGCGCGACCGTCTTCCACAACGCGACCATCGAGAACGCTATCGCGGCCGCAAAGACCGATTCCTCCGGCGGCGCGACCGCCTGCTACTCGACGAACACCGCCTATGCGGTAGTCGTCGCGCGTCCGGCAGATGTCGCCGCCCAGACCTCAGTGTATTGGTGCGTCGACAGCAGCGGCGTCTCCTGCGGCGTGAACTCCCTCACGCTCTCTTCCCCCGGAGCTCCCGCCTGCGGAACCTGCGCGTCCGCTCAGTAGCGTAAGCACGACATGTCTCAGCAGAAGCCCGCGGCTTTACCGCGGGCTTCTGCTATCATGCGTTCATGTCGTTGCTGATTCCGGTGATGCTGTTCCTTCTTGGCGCGGTCGCCGCGAGCTTCGTCGGAGTCGTGGCCGCCCGCCTCAACACCGGCGCGAGCGCCCTTGCCGGACGTTCCCGATGCGATGCCTGCAACGAGGAACTCTCGCCATTCTCGCTCGTGCCGATCGTTTCCTACTGCGCCTCGGGCGGGCGGGCGCAGTGCTGCAGTTCTCTTCTCTCGCCCTCCGGCCCGGCCTCCGAATTTCTTCTTGGCGGACTGTTCGTCCTTTCGTATCTGAAGATTGGCTTCGCTCCAGGGCTTCCATTCGTGCTCCTTTCGATCGCTTTGCTCCTTGCGCTCGTCCTCTACGATCTTTCGCATCAGATACTGCCGCCGCCGCTCCTTCTCGCATTCGTCCTCGCGAGCGCGGCAGCCGGAGCTTTCCTCATGCCCTCGCTTGCAGAATTTCTTCCCGCGCTTGTCGCCGCCCTCCTCATCATGGCGAGCCTCGCGCTTGCGCACGTCCTTTCCCGCGGCCGGGCCATGGGTCTCGCGGACGCGCCGCTCGCGTTCGGTCTCGCGCTCCTTACCGGTTCCGCCGCGCTCCCCGGATTCATTTTTTCCTTCTGGATCGGCGCGCTTATCGGGATAATCGTGTTGGCGCGAAGGCCCGAAGGCTCTAGAATGGGAGTTGAGGTGCCGTTCGCGCCCTTTCTCGCAGCCGGCTTTCTCATTGCTTACTTCACCCAATGGAATCCTTTCGCGCTCACTCTGCTCATCCCGTACGCATAGTGCGTTCATGCGCCCGCGCAGGCTTCCCTCGTACTGAAATTTCGGCTTGCGCGCATGGGGATGTGCGCGGCCTTCGGCCGAGCCGAAATTCTAGTACGGGGTTTACCCTGATCGAGCTCATGGTCGTGCTGGCGATCATCGTCGCCATCACGACGATCACGCTTTCGAGCCAGAGCTCTTTCAACAAGACGATCATCCTCTCGAACACAGCCTACGACGTTGCGCTCACGCTCCGCTCCGCCGAGACGTATGGGCTTTCGAGCCGCGCGGCAGGCACCATGACCGGGGTCGGCTACGGGCTTCATTTCGACAAGACCACACCGGGCTCTTTCACGTTCTTCGCGGACACCTCTCCCGCTCCGAGCGCCTCGAACTGCCACGGCCTGCCCGTGGGAGGCGCGACTGCGCCGGACGCGAAGCCCGGCAACTGCACGTACGATACGGGAGAAAAGATCATGGACTATAATCTCGGGAACGGCATCATCGTGAGCGACTTTTGCGCATACGCCCTCGGCAGCTGGTCGTGCGCTCATGCGCAGGGAGGAGGGCTCTCCACGCTCGACATCGTCTTCGCGCGTCCGAACCCCGACCCCTTCATCAACGTGAACGGAACGAACGCCTGCGTCGCTCTCGCGTCGCCGCAGGGAGGCCAGCGCTTCGTCTCCGTCAACGCTGCGGGAGAGATAAGCGCCGACGCTCCTTCATGCCCCTAAGTATGAAAATCCGAAATCCGAAGCGCGGCTACACCCCATGGGAGAATACCTCGAGAGAGTGTTCGACTTTCAATGAGCCCCGCTCCGTTACGTCTCCTTCGCGCTCGAGAAAATTCTCTCCCACGGGGTACACACTCGTCGAACTCATCATCGCGGTCGGGCTTTTCTCGCTCGTGATGCTGCTCGCTTCGGGCGCGTATCTCCTCATGATCGGCATCGGCCGGCAGGCGCAAGGGACCGCGACCGGCATCAATAACCTCTCATTCGCGCTTGAGGCCATGACGCGCACCATCCGCACCGGCTCCGGCTACAATTGCGGCGGTCTCGGCGACTGCCCGAACGGCGCAAGCACGTTTTCCTTCACGGACGCGAACGGCGTTCCGATCTCCTACACCCTCTCCGGCTCCACGATAGAACAGACGAAGAACGGAGGGCAAAGCGCGCTCACGGACTCGTCAGTGACCGTCTCTTCACTCACGTTCTACGCATTTGGCACGCCCTCGGCGCGGCAAGGGAACTATCAGCAGCCTCGCGTGACCGTTGTCGTCTCGGGCTCGGTCTCCTCCGGCCCGGGGAAGACCGAGTCCTTCACCGTCGAGACCGGGGCGACGATGCGTGGCTCTGACCTATGACCCGAACACTGCACATGAGCACAAAAGGATTCACTCTTATTGAGGCGATGGTCGCCGTGACTATCGTGACGCTCGCGGTCGCAGGCCCCTTGTTCACTGCGGGTCGCGCGATCATCGCGGCGCAGATTTCGCGGGAGCAACTGACCGCCTCGTATCTCGCCCAGGAGGGG
>JAGWIS010000005.1 GCA_028866135.1 Patescibacteria group bacterium | reverse complement strand
GCAAAAGAGCCGAAGACGATCGTCGTGCCGCGCGTTTCCGGACGCGAAAGGCGCTTCTCGCTCTTGCGCTGCGTCTGCCACTTGCGGTGCTTTACTTTTTTGGGGAACAACATAAGCGTTTTCTTAGCGAGTCAGCGAGCTCTCGGGAAGGCGCACCGACGTCTTCTTATCCTGGTACACGTTGCCGCGGTAGATCCAGACTTTGATGCCGATCACGCCATACGGCAGGTACGCCTGCTCGTGGGCGAAATCGATGTCGGCGCGGAAGGTCTGGAGCGGAATGCGCCCTTTCTTCGCTTCCTCCTTGCGGCTCATTTCCGCACCACCGAGGCGGCCGGAGAGCGCGATGCGCACGCCCTCGACCTCGCGGGCAGCGATGACCTTCTCCACCGTCTGCTTCAGCACGCGGCGAAACGGCATGCGCTTCTCAAGCCCCTCCGCGATCATGTACGCGACGACCGCTGCATCCGTCTCCGGCTGGCGCACTTCATTGATATCGAACTTCACCTGCTTGCCTGCAGGAAGCGCGTGGCCGGACGCTTTGCGGACGACGTCGGTCAATTCCTTGCGGAGCTTGACCGCATTCTCGCCGGAGCGGCCGATGACAAGCCCCGGGCGCGCCGTGGAAAGGATGACGCGCAGCTCGTTTGCTGAACGCTCGATCTCGATGCCGCTCGTATAGGTGCCGCGCAGGCGCTTCGTGAGGAAGCGGCGAATCGCTTCGTCTACTTTGATGTTTTCGCGGTAGGTCTTCTTGTCGCCGGCAAACCAGCGGCTCTTCCAGTCCCGGATGATGCCGAGGCGGTGCGCGTAGGGATGTACGATATGCGTCATACCCGTCACACTAAAAGGCGTTGTTTGCCTTACTTCTTATAAGATTGCGTGCCATGCCGAACGACTGTAGCGCATCGTGATTTGCCGCACAACGCTCGACACACTGCAACAGTGTGTCGAGCGACGCCTTTGTAGTGTGTCGGGTCATAAAAATTATTTGGAAGCGGGCGCGGCAAGCGTCACCTTCACGCGGCTCTTGCGGCGGCGGATGAGCGATGCGCGTCCAAAGGCGCGCGGCATGTACTTCTTCAGCATGCCGGCGCTCTCGACGGTGATCGACTGCACCTTGAGCGCGTCGACATTCTCCCCCGCGACTTTCGCATTCGCGACGGCACTCTTGATGAGCTTCGCGATCGGCTCTGCGGCGCGCTTCGGCAGGAACTGGAGCGCAACGAGCGCATCCTGCACCTTCTTGCCTTTCACGAGGTCCGACACGAGGCGGACTTTGCGCGGCGTCTGATTATGGCTCTGGAGCGTTGCGCTTATCACCCCATTGGATACTGCGACGGCATCCGCCTTTGTGATGCGGGAGTTCGTCGCCTTTTTTTCTGTATGTTTGGTAGTGGGCATAAAAATCTAACGGGGCACGTAGATTATTTCTTCGCGGCAGGCGCGGCGGCTGCAGCCGGGGCTTTTGCGGCCTTCGCGGAAGCGATTTCCGCCTCCTGCTTCTTGGCCTCCATCTCCTTCTGCATCTTGCCTCCGTGGCGGATGAACTTCTTGGTCGGCGAGAATTCGCCGAGACGGTGCCCGACCATGTCTTCGGAAACGAGGACCGGGAGGTGCTGCTTGCCGTTATGGACGCCGATCGTGAAGCCGACCATCTCGGGGCTAATCTGGCTGCGACGCGCCCACGTGTTTATCACTCCGGAGGAAGCCGGTTTTGCATTCAGGACTTTCTTCAGGAGCTTGGCGTCCACGAAGGGTCCCTTTTTAAGTGAGCGTGCCATGATTAGTTTTTGTTGTGAGCGAAGCGAACTAGAAAAACTTTCACCCTGTTAAATACGATTTGAGGCGATTGTGCAGGAACTGTTTGCCGTGATGCGTTTTTAAATAACGCTCCCGATGACGAGCATCGCGTTCATCGGTACACGCTTCGTAATATACGAGACGCACCGGCAAACGCTTTGTCGTCGAGGCAACCCGACCTTGCATATGTTCCTCAAATCGTCCTTTCAAATTGGCACTGTATCCGGTATAGAACCTCCCGTCCTTTTCGGACAAAAGTACATATACATAATACATGCGCTATTTGAAAGGATTTAACAGGGTTACGGAAACCATAGTCGCCTCGCTCACGTTCGGCTCGTTGGTTTCCAGTAAAAAGCCCGCACAGCGGGATAGGAGAAAGATACAGGAAGCTCTCTCCAGAGTCAAATGTACCGTTCCCAAACACCCTCATAAATCCTAGGCTGTTTCAGAACCTTGACAAAGGTGGTTTAAATTATATTGAGATTCCACGGCTTCCCTCCCGAGCCTGATGAGCTGCGAATCATAAATAAAAAGCCGCGTGGCCCTGGCCGCAAACAAAAGTTTGCGACCAGAACTACGCGACCAAAAGATTGTCAGAAACCCTGCCCGAGACGGACTTTTGCCCCTTCTCGCCCGTACGGCGACCTCTCCATACCATGCCTTGCGAGTTCTTCGTCGCTAATTCCGTCAGCGTACGTCACTTCAGGACAGCCTGCTTTCAGGTAATTGGCCAGGTTACGCCGCGCCATATGACTGTTTATTGGCAGTTCGAATTGATCGAGGGAAACGCCCTCCCCTTCCATGGCCCCCGCCAACCTGGTAAGAACGTCGATAACGGAAACGAGAAGCGTGGTCTTCCTCATTTTGTACCTCCTCCTAAGGAATCCGATGCGTTAGGAAACCGACTCATCTCAAGGGACCTGATTTAACATTTAACGTTTCTGTCTTCCAGGTTAGCACATCTGTACTTTATCGTCAAATCAAGGCCAGCGACGCAAGTCCGGAGCTGGCGCTCTGCTACACTGTCTGGCATATGCGAAAAGACACCATCATCGGCTTTGCAGCCCTTCTCATCATCATTATCGGCATTGCCCTCTACGCGGCAATGCGGCCGGCTCCGGCGAAAGCGCCCGGAATAGGCGCGGGCATCGTCCTGCCTGCGGGCGGCTACCGCGAGCACGCGCAGTACTACGACATCAGCGCCGATTATGCGACGAGCACGCCGCTTCTCTTGAGTGCGGGGGCGGAGGAGGATGCCGCTGCGCGAGCGCTCATGGAAGGATTCGTGCGCGACACGATCGCACAGTTCAAAAACGACGGGAACTTCGACCATCTCACAAGCGAAGACATCCACATGATGGGATTCGATCAGGGCCGCAAGGAAAAGCTCCAAATCGTCTACCTCATCGCATCCTCCCCCTCCACCGTTTCCTATATCTTCACCATCTACGAAGACACGCTTGGTGCGCATGGAAACTTGTTCTTCCATACGTTCACCTTCGACGCGAAGACGGGCGCGGCGCTTGCGCTTGCCGACCTTTTCTCTCCAGGTGCCCGGTATCTCGACACGCTCTCTTCGATAAGCCGCGCAAAACTCCCCGGGATCATCGGGCCGGACGCCGATACTTCCTTCATCACCGGCGGCACAACGCCGGAGGACAAGAATTTTGAGAACTTTTTCTTCGACAATAAGGAATTCGTGGTGCTGTTTCCCCCGTACCAAGTCGGCCCTTACTCCGCGGGTCCGCAAACGCTGCGCATACCCGTTTCCGATCTCGCAGATATTCTTAAACCTTCGTATCGTTAAACAAAAGCCCCGCATGCGCGGGGCTTTTGTTTTGTGCAATTACACTTTGCGCTTCCCGTAACGCTCGCAGACGAGCGAAAGGGCTCGCTTCGCTTCGTTTGCCTATGCTTTTCTCTTCTTTCCTACCTTGCGACGACTGATGATAAAGACATTTGAATATTTTTTGGGAGTTCTTGTCCCTCGCACAAAACGGCATCGTCCTGCAAAACACTTCCATATTATAAGGAAGCGTCTTATCGTGCGTAAGATGCATGGTCTAGCGGGTAGAAATGATTCTTACGGCAGGACAAAAATGCCGTTTTGTCCGTTTGGACTCGGCTATTCGTAGCGATTACTTGTTGCGTTTACCGACTTTCCTACGCGCAATGATAAAAGTATTGGAATACTTCTTTGGCCGCCTCGTCTTCTGACCCTTGCCGGTGGGCTTGCCCCACTTGCTCTTCGCGCGGCGGAGTCCGCGGCCCTGCTTGCCTTCGCCGCCGCCGTGCGGGTGATCGACAGGGTTCATCGCGGTGCCGCGGACCGTCGGGCGGATGCCCATCCAACGGCTTCTGCCGGCTTTGCCGATGACGACGAGATTGTATTCTTCGTTGCCGACGGCGCCGATTGACGCCCATGCGAGATCGGAAATCTTGCGGATCTCGGTCGAAGGCAGCTTCACCTGCGCGTAGCCGGCGTCATGCGCGACGACTTCGGCGAAGTTTCCTGCGGAGCGCACGAGCGCGGCGCCCGCGCCCGGAGAAAGCTCGATGTTGTAGACGAAAGTACCGACGGGGATCGAGCCGAGCGGAAGGCGGTTGCCCTGCGTAAGCGGCGCATTCTCGCCGACGATGAATGAATCGCCGACCTTCACGCCCTTCGGGAGGATAACGTAGCGACGTTCGCCGTCGCGGTAAAGCGCGAGGCCGATGAAGGCGCTACGGAACGGATCGTACTCAACCGTTTCAATCTTGGCCGGAATATTTTTCTTATCGTATCTGAAATCGATGTCGCGAAGACGGCGCTTGTGCCCGCCGCCCTGGTGACGGGTCGTGATGCGCCCGAACGCGTTTCGGCCGCCGCGGCTCGACTTCTTCTTGAGGAGCGACTTGTGCGGCGCATCGCCCGAGAGAAGCTCCCGGTACGGAAGCGTGGTCATGAAGCGGCGGCTCTTTGAAGTGGGTCGGTACGTTTTCATATTAGGTTTCGTTATGAGCAAAGCGAATTAGGAAACCTTATACCCTGTTAAATACATTGCTTCGCAATGTCCCGCGAAGCGGGATTTAACAGGGTTCAAGAAAATGTAATTCATCTCATTCATAACATTTTCTAGAATTGGATGGTCTCGCCGGCGGAGAGATACACGTAGGCCTTGCGGCGCTCGGCGCGCTGCCCGGTGCCGCGTTTCGTGCGCATCGCCTTGGTCTTCCCTTTCACGTTTGCCACGCGGATCATGCGCGGCTCGACCTTGTAGATTTCCTTGATGGCGCCGGCAATCTCCGCCTTCGTCGCGCGCGGCGACACGGAAAAGACGTAGACGCCTTTCTCGGTGCCGATAAGCGCCTTCTCGGAGAACCACGGCGCGCGAACGATCTCGTGCGAAAGGCCGTGCGCGGGCGTGGCTGCGCGGGCGTGGCTCTTGCGCGCGCTCGTCTCTTTCACTTCTTTCTTTTTGTTGCCGAAGAGTGCCATAAGGATTTATTTAGCAAATTATTTTGACCGTGCGCGTGCGAGAAGCGCCTTGAACGCGACCTCCGGATTCTCGATGACGAGGTACGCGTGCGAAAGCAGGTCGACCGGATTTATATTGCGCAGCTCTTCCGTCATGACGTTTCCGAAGTTGCTGAAGCTCTTGATTGCCGCTGCATCATAGGAAGCAAGCGCGACGAGCGCAGCGTTTTTCTTTTTCGTGCTGAGGGTAGCAACGCCAGCGCCTTTCGCAATCGCGGCAAGGAATGCTCTCGCTGCGGAAGTCTTCGGCGCTGCAAACGTGAGCTTGTCGACGAGAATGAGCTCGCCGTCTTTCGCCTTCTTCGAGAGCACCGAGATGAGCGCGCCGACGCGCATCTTGCGGTTGATCTTCTCGCTGTAATCGCGCTCCGCGCGGGGGCCAAACGTGATGCCGCCGTGGCGCCAAATTGGCGAGCGCATCGAGCCATGGCGAGCCTGGCCGGTGCCCTTCTGCTTCCATGGCTTCTTGCCGCCGCCGGAAACTTCGGAACGGTCTTTCGTATTCGCGCGGTTCTGGCGTGCGTTCGCCTGCATCGCGGTCGTTACCTGATGCACGAGATCGCTCCGCCAGGGCATGCCGAAAATGCTTTCGGGAAGCGTGATGGTGGAGACTTTCTTGCCTTCCATCGAAAAGACCGGCGCCTCGATCGGTGCGGATGCTGCTTTCTTGGTGATGTTCTTTGCGGTAGCCACCCCGTTAGATACAGCGTTCAAGCTCGCACGCGTTCCGCGAGCGGTTTGAGAAAGATTTTTGTTTTTCGGGTCGTTAATCATAAATTATCTAACGGGGTGAAAATTATGCAGACACTACCTCAAGCAAGGTGCCGCGGCGACCCGGCACGGCGCCGGAAACGATGAGCTTCCCTGCTGCCGCGTCGACCGCGAGCACTTTCAAATTCTTCACAGTGACGCGATCGGAACCCGTGCGGCCAGCCATGCGCATGCCTTTCGCAACACGGCCGCCCGCGCGGCCGCCCGAGCCGCCGATGGAGCCCGGCGCGCGCTCGGTGTGCTTCTGACCGTGCGTGCGCGGGCCGCCATGGAAGCCGTGGCGCTTCACGACGCCCGCGAAGCCCTTTCCTTTCGTGAGCCCGGAGACCTGTACCAAATCGCCGACCGCAAAAACGGACGCATCAATCGTCGCGCCGACTTCGGCAGCATCGTCGGTGCGGAATTCGCGGATGGCTTCGTACCCCTTGCCTTTCGTGTGGCCGAGAACTGCCTTGCTCACGTTCTTCGTCTTGCGGGCGCCCTGGCCGACCTGGACTGCGGCATAGCCATCCTTCCCGTCTTTCGTTTTTACTTGCGTGACCGTTACCGAATCAGCAGCCAAAATAGTGCCCGCGAGTGCGCGGCCATCCTCCCCGAAAATACGGGTCATTCCTTCTTTGGTGGCGAGAATGAATTTCATGAGGTTTTTGTTCCGAGCTGAAAGCGAGGTTAGAAAAACCTCACCCTGTTAAATACATTCGCTTCGCGAATGTCCCGCGAAGCGGGATTTAACAGGGTCGTGGGAATCATAGTCGCTCGGAAGCTCCTTGATTCCCTACGGACGCAAATCGCGCGACAGCAATCGCTGTCGCGCGATTTGCTGGAGGTCCCCGTGAGATGGCGTCTTCGCCTATCTCATGGGGGACATAGCGATACGGGCACTGTACACGAAGGTATTAAAAGATGCAAGAAAAGAAAACGCCGCCTGCAGTATTCTGGCAGGCGGCTTAGTCGGGGCCTCCCTCCGACACTGAGTCGCGGGTAGCGGGCGCGATCAGTTGGGGGCGCCGACGCACAATTCTTTCTTGGCAGATGTCTGCTGGTACTCGATGGTCCATGTTGCCGGGACCTTCGAGAATCCGTGTTGCTGCAACACCTTCTTGAGACGCTCGGCTAAAGTCTCGAAGACACCATCCTTGCTCACCTCGTTCGCTTTGAGGACGAGCACCACGCGAGACTCCTCTCGAATGGGGTCCCTGTCCTTTTTGATGATGAGAAGCGGCGTACTGCCTCCTGCGGCGCCCCCGTTTTCAGGAAATTTTCCCCATCCAGCGGGTGGAGGATTTTTTAGTAGAAACGCCTCGGTACACTTTTGAAGCCTCCGCATCTGAGCCTCCTTGTGGTGAACGGTTGTCGTACAAGTCCGTAAGACATCCTAGCATTTTTGTTTTTACTAATCGAATCGGGGTTGTGTTTATAAAACAGAACGCTCCGCTTTCGCGGAGCGTTCTGTAAACAGGCGTCTTGGCGCGCCTATACCATTTTCACGTCAATCGTGACTCCCGACGGAAGATTGAGGTTCGTGAGGGCCTCGATAACTTTCGGTGAGGGATTCATGATGTCGACGAGGCGCTTGTGGATGCGCATTTCAAACTGCTCGCGCGCGTCTTTATGGACGAAGGTCGAGCGGTTTACCGTCCAGCGTTTGATCTCGGTTGGAAGCGGGACCGGACCGACGACGATCGCGTCGAAACGCGCCGCGGTGTCCATGATCTGCTTCACCGAGAGATCGAGAATTTTGTGCTCATAGGCCCGGATGCGGATGCGGAGTTTGTGCTCCGTCGCCGCAGGCGCCGCCGCCTTCTTCGCCGCGCGCTTCGCGCGCGGCGTGGCTGCGGCTTTCGCGGCCGGCTTCGCTTTCGATTTCGCTGCTGTCGCTGTTGCCATACGAGCAATGATTCCCCGGGAGCGCTTAGGCCGTGATCTTGGTCACGACGCCGGCGCCCACCGTCTTGCCGCCTTCGCGGATGGCGAAGCGCTGCTGCTCTTCAAGCGCGACCGGCGCGACGAGCTTCACCTTGAAGGTGACGGTGTCGCCCGGCATGACCATTTCCTTTCCTTCCGCGAGCGTCACTTCTCCCGTGACGTCCGTCGTGCGGATGTAGAACTGGGGCTTGTAGCCAGAGAAGAACGGCGTGTGACGGCCGCCCTCGTCCTTGCCGAGGATGTAGACCTCAGCTTCGAAGTCGGTGTGCGGAGTAACCGAACCGCTCTTCGCGAGGACCTGGCCGCGGTGCACGTCTTCCTTCTTGGTGCCGCGCAGAAGGATGCCGGCGTTGTCGCCCGCCATGCCTTCCGTAAGCTGCTTGTTAAACATTTCGATGCCGGTGACGGTCGTCTTCGACGTCGGCTTGATGCCCACAATCTCGACTTCCTCGCCGACTTTAACGACGCCGCGCTCGATGCGGCCGGTAACCACCGTGCCGCGTCCTTCGATCGAGAAGATGTCTTCGATCGGCATAAGAAACGGCTTGTCGGTCTCGCGCTTCGGAAGATCGAAGTATGTGTCCATCGTGTCGACGAGCGACTTCACTTTCTGCGCCCACTCATCGGTGACGGCCTTTGCTTCAAGTGCCTTCAAGCCCGAGCCGCGGATAATCGGCGTATTTGCGCCGTCGTAGCCCTGCTTCGTGAGGAGCTCGCGGATTTCCTCTTCGACGAGATCGATGAGGTCAGCCTCGGCGACCATGTCCACCTTGTTGAGGAAGATGATGAGCTTCTTGAGGCCCACCTGCTTCGCAAGGAGGATGTGCTCGCGCGTCTGCGGCATCACGCCGTCAGTCGCGGCGACCACGAGTACGGCTCCGTCCATTTGGGCGGCGCCCGTGATCATGTTCTTGATGTAGTCGGCGTGTCCCGGAGCGTCGATGTGCGCGTAGTGACGATTCGGGGTCTCGTACTCCGAGTGGTGGAGCGCGATGGTGATACCGCGCGCCTTCTCTTCCGGAGCGCTGTCAATCTTATCGACGCCTTCCACGCGGGCGCCATAGCCCTCGCCCTTGAGCATGTCGAGGACGTGGAGGATGCCTGCGGTGAGCGTCGTCTTGCCGTGGTCAACGTGGCCGATGGTGCCTACGTTCATGTGCGGCTTGCTGCGATTAAATTCTGCCATAGTAATTATCGGTAATGTTTCTGGTAAATCACGAATACATTCCGACGCCTGCCCCGCAGCCAACCGAGCAAAGCGAGGTTGTGGTACTGGGGTGAGTCGGAACAAACTCCTAAGCTTGCCGACTCACAAAAGCAGACAAGCCAAAGAGCGACGCCAAGATGCGTTAGGGGAACTATACGCAAGCTCCGAAGGAAATGCAACTCTTTGCGGGGATAAAGAAAAACGCGCCGACCCTTGAGCACAAACGATCTCTAAAAACCTCGAGTGGGGTTTTGCTATTCGGAAGTACTGAAGTCTTTACTGAGTACTTCCCTGAGAAAGAAACTTTCGTTTTTTAATTTTTCCTCCACCTCGGCTACTCTTGCATCTATTTCCTCTGGCTCCACCCCTCTAAATACATTGGACAATTCCTTGAAGAGGCGTTCTGGATCTGAGTAGAATTTTATAATTTGAGCCCTCACAGGACTGTCCTTTTCTAGAAATGTATCTGCCGCGCCGATAAACATGTCCTGAACCTTTTTGACCGTATCCCTCAAGTGCCCTTCGCGATCGCTGCCAAGGCTTTCTTTTTGCGTCGATACTTCATCAAGTTCCGGCAGTCCGAGCTTGACACGAATTTCATTGATTTCTTTCTTCGTCCTTTCCGTTTCTTCCTCGAGACGTTCTAGTTTGCTCTGCAATTCTTCGGGAGCTTCTTCGTGCTTTTCGCTCTCTTTTTCCGGAGAAGCAAAATTCCTTTCGGCCAAGCTCTGGTTTCTTTTTGTGGGATTACCTTCCATGGAAGGCAGTGTACCAAAATCTGGAATAAAGCCTACAAGGTTCGACCTTGTAAAAATCTACGGCTTATTTGCGAGACGCGATGATGTCCCCGTTAGATGGGCTCGCGGACTCGCCATCTAAACGGGACAGGCGGTCGCTACTTCCGGGATGCGATTATTTCCGTAGCTATATTGTTACGGTACCACGTACACGCAGGAAAGTTAGGACATCCGATGTCCTAACTTTTACTTACGGGATGCGATTATTTCCGTAGCTATATTGTTTGGAACGACGTCGTAGTGGTCGAATTCCATGGTCATGCTTCCGCGGCCCTCGGTCATCGAGCGGAGCGTAGTCGTGTAGCCGAACATTTCAGAGAGCGGCACTTTGGCATTCACGGCCTTGTTCATACCGCGGTCTTCCATACCTTCTATCTGGCCGCGCTTTCCCGAGAGCGAGCCGGTGATATCGCCCATGAACTGCTCGGGGACGATGACTTCCACGCGCATGATCGGCTCGAGGATGACGGCCTTCGCTTTGCCGGCCGCTTCCTGGAACGCCATCGACGCCGCAATCTTGAAAGCGATTTCAGAGGAGTCCACATCGTGGTACGAGCCGTCGTAGAGGTCGACGGAAATGTCGACCATCGGGAAGCCGGCGAGGAAGCCCCTCGACATCGCTTCGCGCACGCCCTTCTCCACCGCCGGGATGTATTCCTGCGGAACGACGCCTCCCTTGATGTTGTTGATGAATTCGAAATGGTCCTCGCGCGTGATGTTCTTCGCGATCTTCTTTTCCGGGTCGAGCGGCTCCATCTTCTTCATGCGAATCTTCACGTGGCCGTACTGACCGCGACCGCCGGTCTGCTTGATGTATTTGCCCTCGGCCTCCGAGGAGCCGAGGATCGTTTCGCGATAGGCCACTTGGGGCTTCCCCACATCCGCAACGACATTGAATTCGCGCTTCATGCGATCGACGAGAATTTCCAAGTGGAGCTCGCCCATGCCGGAGATGATGGTCTCCCCCGTCTCCTCGTCGGTCTTGATGCGGAAGGTCGGGTCTTCGTCCGCGAGTTTGCGCAGCGCGACACCCATCTTCTCCTGGTCGGCCTTCGTCTTCGGCTCGATGCGAAGCGACACCACCGGCTCAGGGAATTTGATTTCTTCGAGCACGATCGGATTCGCTTCATCGCAGAGCGTGTGCGAAGTCTTCGTATCCTTGAGGCCTACGGCGGCGGCGATTTCTCCCGTAAATACTTTCTCCACTTCCTCACGCTTGTTGGCCTGGAGGCGGACGATGCGGCCGACGCGTTCTTTGGAACCCGTCGTCGAGTTGTACACATACGAGCCGGCGGAAAGCGTGCCGGAGTACACGCGGAAGAAGGTCAGCGCGCCGACGAACGGATCGGTCTGGAGTTTGAACGCGAGTCCGCAGAACGGCTCGTCGTCCGAAGCATGACGCTCGATAGGCTCTCCGGTCTTCGGATTCTTGCCGGTCGCAGGCGGGAGGTCGAGTGGCGACGGAAGGTAGTCGACGACAGCATCGAGGACGAGCTGCACGCCTTTATTCTTGAGCGCGCTTCCGCAGTACACCGGGAAGATATCGTTGCCGATGACGGCTTTGCGCAAAATCTTCTTGAGTTCTTCGAGGCCCGGCTCTTTGCCTTCGAGGTACGCGCCCATTGCGGCATCGTCCTGCTCGACGATGCGCTCGATGAGCTCAGCACGATACTTCGTCGCATCCGCAAGAAGCGCTGCGGGAATCTCGCCCTCGACCACATCCTGGCCCATGTTCCCCGAGAAGGTGTAGGCCTTCATGGTGAGGAGATCGACGACGCCCTCGTGCGCGCCCTCTTCGCCGATAGGGATCTGCATGCGAATCGCTTTTGCGGAAAGGCGGTCGAGGATGGAAGCGTAGGAGCGCTCAAACGAGGCGCCCGTGCGGTCGAGCTTGTTGATGAAGCAGACGCGCGGCACATCCGCTTCGTCGGCGTAGCGCCAGTTGGTCTCGGACTGGGGCTCCACTCCGGAGACGCCGTCGAAGACGACGATCGCACCGTCCAAGACGCGCATCGAGCGCTTCACTTCGGCGGTGAAGTCTATGTGCCCCGGCGTGTCGATGACGTTGAAACGGAATTTCTTTGACGTGTCCTTCTTGTCTTTCTCGCCCGTCTTCGTCCAGAAGCAAGTGATGGCGGCGGCGGTGATGGTGATGCCGCGCTCGCGCTCCTGCTCCATCCAGTCGGTCGTCGTCTCGCCTTCGTGCACTTCGCCGATCTTGTGCTGGCTGCCCGTGTAGAAAAGAACGCGTTCAGACGTGGTCGTCTTCCCCGCGTCGATGTGGGCGATGATGCCGAAATTGCGCACTCTTTCTAGCGGATAATCCCGATTCATAGGTGAAAATTGAGGATAGCCTGCCCCGTAGCCAAACGGAGCGAAGCGAAGTTTGTGGTACCGGGGTCGCGGTTCATAAATGGTTTAAAAAATAAAAGCGCCGAGGCGTTAGGTAGAGGATAGCCGAAAGCGTAGAAAAAGCAAAGCCCGGAACGGTACGATAAGAAAGTCTGTTTTTAAATGCAGTACGAGGCGTGGAGTAAAAATAACCGCTAGCTGTACAAAGTGGTACTGCTGGCGGTTATTTTTACGAACACAACGAAGTAATGAGTTAAAAACGGCTTTCGACTACCAGGCGAAGTGGGCAAAGGCCTTGTTCGCATCGGCCATGCGATGCATCTCGTCCTTCTTTTTGATAGCGTCGCCTTCGTTCTTTGCAGCGAGGAGGAGCTCTGCGGCGAGTTTCTCGCCCATTGGCTTGCCCTTCTTCGCGCGTGCGGCGCCGATGAGCCAACGGAAGGAAAGCGCGAGCCGGCGGCTCTGCGGCACTTCGCGAGGCACCTGGTAGTTCGCGCCGCCAACGCGGCGGGAGCGGACTTCCATGAGCGGAGACACGTTGCGGAGCGCGGATTCAAAGGTCTCAAGCGGATTTGCGCCGCCTTTCTCGATAGAAGCGAGCGCTTCGTAGACGACGGCGCGCGCCGTGTCTTTCTTGCCGTCCCACATGACAGCGTTGATGAAACGCGTAAGCGTTTCCGATCCGTACTTGAGGTCCGGACGCCAGGTGCGCTTCTTTTTAAGAGGGCGGCGCATGGTTATTTAGCAGACGGACGCTTTGCGCCGTAGCGGGAGCGGGAGCGGCGGCGCTTCTCAAGGCCGGCGGTGTCGAGCTTGCCGCGCACCACCGTATACTGGATGCCGACGTCCTTCACGCGGCCGCCGCGAAGCAGCACGACCGAGTGTTCCTGAAGGTTGTGGCCTTCACCCGGGATATATGCGGTTACTTCCATGCCGTTCGTGAGCCGGACACGGGCGATTTTACGAATAGCGGAGTTCGGTTTTCTCGGAGTCTTCGTGGTCACCTTCGTGCAGACGCCGCGCTTGAAAGGCGAGGAGTAGTAGGTCGGACGGTTCTTGAGCGCATTGAAGCCGCGGGCAAGAGCGGGCACGGTCGTTTTACGCGAGCGTGTCTTGCGTCCTCTCTTTGAAAGCTGATTGATGGTGGCCATTTAGTCAGAAAACCCGCGAACGCGGGATGCGTGCACTATATATAATGCCGCGAAAGAACGCAACTATCGCGAGATTTTGGTTTTCGTTGCCTTGGCCAATTCCTCGATTTGTATGCTGTGCCGGCGCAAGGTAACCGCGCCCATTTTGTTTTCTTGTTGCAGGTCGGCAATATTCCCAGCGTTACCATCACCTATGGCTATCAGTTTATCTATTTTTTCTTCTGTACGAAAAGAAGATGCCTCAATTGAACTAAGTCGAGACTCAAAACTGAATTTCTCAAGACTTAATGTCGTGAGTTTTTGCCTAGCGAGATCGATACTGTCGCGTACTTCTCTAACTTCTTTTTTGGTTGAAAAAGTTTCGTCGACCCATTTCTTGTGGTCTGCGAAAGCATCTTTAAGAAACTTTTTATCGGCGGGAGTCAACATAGACGGCAAGTATACCATCCACGTCATGCCATTATCCCCAATTAATTTTCGTCGATTGGCTCGCGGTACGGATCGACGCTGTAAGACTTCGGCGCAGGCGGAGGAGTTTTGGGAGCGGCAGGGGCAGGAGCCGCTGGCGGAGCGGGCGGCATCGGAGCGCGCTCGAAAGTGCGCGGCGCGGCGCTTCCCTGTGGCATAACGACGGGGGGCTGTTTTGGAAGCTCCGGAGCGGAAGTCTGCATTTTCGGAGGAGTCATGAAAGACGGCCTTCCTCCAGGCGGAATCACGCCGAAAGGCATCGCGCCCGGAAGATTTGCCGGCGGCTCTCCTGCTTTTGCAAATGGGGAAGCCGGTCGCGGCGGCATTTGCGACGCAACCGGAGCCCGCACCGGAGCCGGACTCGGCGCAGGAGCTTTGCCGAATTCAATGTGCGGCTCCTCATGATCTTCAAGCATCTTGCCGGCTGGCATCTGCTGGGTCGGAGCTTGAGTAGAAGACGGAGTCGGCACTGAGATCGGGCGGGCCGCCATAGACCGCATCGGAGGAGCAATCTTATTTTGCAGATGGAAATGGCTCGTCGGCTGCGCGGCGCCGGGCGAACTCCCAGGCTGCGTTTGCGGCGAAGAAAGTGGAGTTGCCGGTCCCGCAATCGACGACGCCTTTCCCAACCCGCCTCTCGTCTCCTCTTCCCGCAAAGGAATAAAAACCTGTTCGTTTACGTCCTGCACTATGCTGCCGATGGTTTTCTGATCGAGCTTCGCCTCCTCCGCGAGTGCCCGCAAAAATTCATCCGGATTTTTAATGCCTACAAGAAGCAAGATGATTTCCCGGCCGAGAACGCCTGCTTGATCTATGTGCAACCGATACTTCGCCATAATCTGTCGCGTCGCCTCGCGCGCCTTCCCGCTCGCAATGAAACTACGAATTTGAGGGGGCAGCCCGCTGGCGACCGATTCTACGCTTTCTTCGATACTCTGTTCGGGGTCCATGTTTCTTTACATAGTAGGTTACGGTCTCTCCTCATTTTTCTCCTCCCTCCTCCTTTTTCTCCTTTTTCTCCTTTTCTTTTCCTTCCTCTTCCTTCTTGGTCGCCTTTTCGAGCAAATCAAAAAGCTTGTCAGAATCTTTCTCGCTCTTGCTCTTAGCAGCAAATTTCACGATATTCTTCGCCGCTTCGGTATTCCGTTTCGGATTAATCGTATTAACAATCGTTTCGAGAATTGTTTCTGGCTGCGCCTTCTGGGTTTCCTTAAGGTTTTTCTGCTGCGCCCGCTGTTCGGAAAGCTTGTTGTCGCGGGCCTGACGGGCTTTTTGAACAGAGGACGCTGCAGCCGCCAGATCGCTCTCCGGAACCTTTTTGCCCTTGCGCAAATCACCCTCCATCTTAGCGAGGTTGAGCTGGGCGTTTCTGATTTCATCCTCATACCCTTGAAGGTCTTTTTTCTGCGCCTCCAAAAGGGTCTGCATCTCGTCTTTATGTCTACCTTCGGTGTCTTTGAGCGCTCCCTCAAGCTTTTTCTTATCTTCTTCCGCATCCCTCTGTTTCTGCTCCTCACCCCGCTGAGCTTCGCCTATTCCCCAGAATGTTCCCGTTGTCTGCTCGAGTGACTTCGCATATTTTTCGCGCTCTTTGATCCTCTCTTCTTCCCACTTCCGGAATCCGCCCTTTTGCGCATCTCCGGCTTCGACTTTGAGGGCTTTCAGACCGCCAGCAATCGTGGCCCCGCGCACGTCGAAACTGGCCTTCGCCCCGCGATCAAGCAAGCCGGAAACGGCACGGCCGACAACGGGCGCTCGGGATAGTCCCATTTTGCGCCAGCCCTGCGAGGCGCGCTGCATTGCCCAGCCTCCCGTCCCGCGCATACCCGCTGCGGTGAGGCCAAATGAAAGCTTGCCGGCAGTTTTCATGGCCCACTCGCCGCCGAAAGCGGATAATTTTTTCGCCTGGATGGTGACGAGGAGGAGGAGCCCCATCGCGACGAGGAAGGTGAGCAGCATGCTCACGAAGCCGGGGAGATCGAAACGTGTATCTCCATTCGGGATGAATCCGGCGTAGTCGGGGGGTGCGCCGAATCCGCTAATGAAATTGACGTCGGTAATGACCGCGAGGGCGATGTAGAGCAGGAGGAGGAGGATCGGCGCAGTAAGCGTCTGATCAAAAAGGTCATGCATCCACCTCTTCGACGTTGCTTCGAGTTGAGGTATCGCGAATCCAGCGAAACCGAGCGGCGAAATAATGATAAGATAGATGAGGTACACGAAACGCGCGATGAGTATGAACGAGAGCGAAAACATCACGAACGCGGCGACGATGAAGAGCAGGATGCCTAGGAGCCCGATAAGCGTCGTGTTACCGGCCTTGAAAAGCCCCGAATCCGTGAGAGCATCGCCATACAAGGTCTGCAGCCCGAGCTGGGACATGATTTTGTTTGAGATGGTTTCGTGCAGGACGCCCGTCGATGCGAACTTGCTCCCGGCCGGAATGCCGCCGTTGATCTGCGTGTAGAACTGCGTCGCGAAGAGATTCCCCGCGTCAATCACCGCCTCGGTCATGAAGAGCGAAAAATTGAGAAAGACTGCGGCGACGAGGAGCATCGGAAGCATCTTGAATCTTCCTCCGTACCACTCGACGTCCATGATGGTGGTGATGCCGATGGCGAGGAAGCCGAATATGAGCGCGATGTTGCCGATGTCGCGGAAGATCCGCCAGGCGACGCCGATGGCGGAGAGGTTGTTGATGTAGTTCCCCATCGTGACGACGGTGTAGTACACGGTGCCGTCGAGCACGACCATCGCGACGCCGAGGAGCCACGCGAAAAGCGTCATGAGGAGCGAGAACATGTACGCAATGGCGTCGTTGAGAGAGCTGGACCCGAAATCCATCGGGGTGTTGGCGGACGGATTGCCTTGTGCGTTTTGCGCGGTGAGAGCGGCATTCCCTCCCGCTCCGGGTAACGTGGGGCAGATTTGTGTTTTGTCGCTGCTAAGAACGCACCCATTCCTTTGGCCTATCGTTCCGTATTCGCACCCCACCGGACAGGTGGTCTGCGCCGTCTGCGCGTGGGCGGCGGGCACGCCCGCGAATCCGGCACTTACGGCGAGCGCGAGAACTGCGGAGAAAATGAAAAGGGGGCGGCGCATGTTAAGGGGCGGCGCACGATGATTTGAGCGCCGTCGCGTTCTTAGCGATGAGGTCCAGCTGGTCGACGAGAGTCCCGCCCGAGACGGTGAGCGGAGCCGCGGGACTCGACGTGGCCGAGATCTGCAGTTTTTGCGAAGCGGCGAAGTTTGCCACCGACGGCGGCGCGGTCGGAAGGGTCTGCTCCACGGAAGACCTGATCGCGCTCCGCTGCGCGTTGGCGACGGCGGTGGGCGAGGGCGGAGCGTCCTGAAGCGCCTGGATGTCGACGGCATACGCGGCCGCGGCGGCGTCGGTGATCGAAGCCTGCTCGGACTGGATCTTCTGCACGAGCGCGCGCGTGCTTGCGATTATCGCCGCGGCGGCGTCCGTCTGCGCGAGTATCGGCGCGATGCTGTTCGTGAGCGTGTTGTGCGCGTTGCTTATCTGAGTCTGGAAAGAGCTGCCGGTGCTTGAAGCGGTCTGCTGCTGGGCGGTGCAGTAGCTTAGGAGCGAGTTCACGCTCGTCGACGCCGTATTCGCCGCATCGCGGATGGTATTCACCGCCGTCTCGTATTTCGCGACGCGGGCGAGAACGTCGGATCCGGAAAGCGCGAACGTCGCCGCCGTGTTTTGCACCACCGTGGAATTGGTGACGCCCAGATTGCCCGATGAATTCGCATACTGCCGGAGCGGGGAAACCGAGTTCCCTCCGTAAGGCTGGTTCACGCCGAGGAGGCCGGTCGAGCCCGGGCCGCCGAGGATCTGCGCCGCCAAATTTGCCGTCTGCAAGACGACTCCGATATTGGCCAGGATGTTATTGATCTCGGGACCGACATTCCCCATGCGGACCACGTTGTCTTGCTGGCCTCCGAGAGCCTTGTTGAGGGTCGCCACGATAACGGAGCCGGGAGTCTTGATAGTGCCGGTGGTGCCGTCCTTGTTCGTGCAAGGATCTCCCGGGGCGACGCCGAGGAAAGTGTTGCCGGCGTTCGCGGCTTTTGCCTGCGCAAAAGCCGCGTTCTTTGCCGCGGTCTGCGCGGCAAGCGCTTCGGTGGTGGCGTTTGCGGCGCGCGCATGCGCAGCATCTATTGCGGCACGGCGAGCGTCGATGGCCGCCTGAGTCGCTTGAAGCTCAGACTGACCGGCAGCAAGAGCCGCGGCCTTGGCAGTGTCGTAGGCGGCGCTTCCCGCCGCATCGGCGTTCTGGCCGGCGGCGATGGCGGCGTTGTAGGCCTGGTCGTAGGCATTGCTCGCCGCCTGATCGACGCTCGCGGCGCGCCCCTGCGCAACGGGGTCCGAAGGAAGCTCGCCGAGGCCGAAGATGTCGTCCGCATTGCCGCACCACGATACGACACCGTTGCCGTTGGTGATGTCCTGGAGGCGCGCGCCGAGGGCGCCCCCGACGCCCGGGCCGAGGATGCTCGCGAGCGCGCTGCGCGTACTCTGGAAAAGCATGTACGGATTGTTCTGGAACTGGGTCGTGAGCGCGAACCACGACGTCACCCCGCCCTGCGCCCAATTGCCGTTGAGGTACCCGAAGGCGTACGGCGACGTGTACCGGAGCGTGTCCATGTTTGCGGCCCAGAATCCCTCAAGGCTCGTCTCGTTCAGATACTGCTGGTGAAGCTCGGATATGATCGACGTGTCCCATGGCGACTGCGAATTCCGCATGAACTGCTCGAAATACCCGAGCGTATGCGCGTCGCTCACCGTCTGGAGCGATGCCTGTATGTCCGCCACGAACTGCGGGACGCCCGTGCCGTTGGTCTTCCCGATGACGAACGCTATGACGCCCTGGGTCATGAGCCTCAAGAGATTCCCCGACACGACGAACGCAAGCGGCTGGAGCACGTAGTCGTTGATCTTGACCGCGACGGCCGCGGCGGCTGAAGTGACGGTTGCGGTTGAGGTAATCGATTCCTGGATGAGCTGCATGGTGCTCATGAGGCAGGCGCTTATGCCCTTCGGAACATCCGCGGGATTGCCTTCTGCCCCGCTACCGAAACCAAGAACTTTTAGTCCTCCAGCAACGCCCGCCGCGACGGCGGCCGGAATTGCCGGGAGCAGCGCCAGACATCCGGCGCCTTCGGTGCCGGCACCGGCATCAGCAGCGGCAATATCACCGCCCCCGCTAAAGTCAGGCGCGGAACTGGGACCAAGACCAGTTTCAACGCCAGCCGCGTTAGAGGCAGAAGTGCCGGGAGTGAAGGATCCGGCGGTATCGAGTGCGGGAACAGCGGTGCCGCCGGAGGTCGTGACGCCTTGGCTCTGGAGAGCTTGCAGGGCAGAAGCCGCATCGGCGGAAGCCCGCGGCGGCGCGGCGAAAAACGCGGCGGGAGTGACGAGAACGAAAGCGAGGAGAGCGGCAATCGTTCCGTTGAAAATGCGCGGCGTCATGGCTTTTTGGCGGCCGCCTGCTCATCGGCGATATTCTGGATGAGATTCACGAACGCGGCGCCGGGCGCGCCGGCGGGGAGCGTGATGCCGGCGGCCCGGTATACCTTGCCGATGCCTATGAACGCGTTGCCGAGGTCGAGGATCGCTTGCGGGTACTGCTGCAAGGCAAGCATGGTCACGAGCGGATCGTCGTTCACGCGCGCGAAATCGGCGGCGACCCCGCTTATGCGCATCATCGCATTTATGAGCGCGAGGTCGTCTCCGGCGAGCTCTTCGGGCACGGAAAGCGCCGAGAGTCCGACCGCCGTCTCGCGGTACGCCTTCGCTATCGAGGAGATGTAGGGGATCGCCGACGCGTCATTATTCTCGACCGCGTCCTTCAGGTACAGCAGCTCGCTTTGGGTCGCGTTGCTCGTCTTTGTCAGGAGCACCGCTTCGGCGCGGACCGCGAAATCTTTGAGCGCGTCCGGCCCGGAGCCGGAAACGGCGAGGTCTTTTGCGGATTTGAAATCCGGAGCGGGAGTCACCGCAGACGAAAGAGAGCTGAGCGCCTGACTGGCGACGTCGTTCATCTGGGCTTCCGAAAGATCGCCGCCGCCGTTCGCCTGCTTCGCGGAGAGATAGAGCGAGAAGAACGTCTTCGCGAAAGCGGCGGTGAGCGTGCCTTCCGCGGGCGCGCCGACGGGCGCGCCGTTCGCATTGATGAGAGACGGGGTGGACGTCGCGATCGGCGCATTGGCGACGGCAATCGGCACGATGAGGCCGCGGGCGACCGCCTCGCCGTCGGTCATGCCGAGATGGAACGTGTCGGGATTGTGCGGATCGGTGCCGTAGAGCGCCTCTTCCCAGTCGGGAAGGCCGTCGTTATCGGAGTCCTTCGTCGCGAGGGACTGGAGAAGCGCCGTCTCCGTCGAAGCCTGCGCGACCGGCGGCGACTCGACGCCGCGCACGAGGACATACGCGCCGACGATGAGCACGGTCGAGAAGAGCGTTGCAACCAGGATGCGCCAGTTTTCGAAAAGCCTCTCCTTCATTACCCTAAAGTATACCTCATCGGATAAGGGTTTCCGGGCATGCAATCGGGTACATTTCGGATATCTGCCCGAGATACGCGGCTTGGCGGCTCATCCGCGCGAAAGAGCGAGCCACGCCGCAAGCGGCAGGTCTTCGGCGCGCGCTTTTTCGGCTAGAACAGGAGAAGCCTGTTCGCCCGACGCGCCGTAAATCGGCGCGTTTAGGGGAAAGAGGCCGGCTTCGGAAAGATTCTTCCGAGCGAATTTGCGCTTGTGGGCGAATCCGGCGCGGATAAGGGTAAAAAATCGTTCTTCATCGGCGCGAGCGGGAAAATTCTTTCGTGAAATATCGCGAACGGTAAGCACGGCGGAGTCCACTTTTGGCGCGGGAGTAAACGCGCCGCGCGGCACGCGAAACTCGAGCTTTGGCGTACCGTATGCTTTCACCGAAAGCGAAAGGATGCTTTCTTTCTTTGCGCGTGCGATGCGCTCGGCCACTTCTTTCTGCACCAGGAGCGTCAGGGAACTCGGCTGGCGCTCGGTCTCGAGAAACATCCTGAATATGTCGCCGGTGAGGTAGTACGGGATGTTCGCGACGAGCGCATATTTTTTTGGAAGCGTCGTGATATCGAAAGAACGGACATCGCCATGGATGAGATCGAGCCGGCCCCCCGTGATTTCCCGCGCGAAATCGTCTTGCAATTTTTCAAACAATTCGCGATCCGCCTCAAGCGCGATCACTTTCTTCGCGCACTTCAGCAATTCGCGCGTGAGCATCCCCGTTCCCGGGCCGATCTCGAACACGACCGCGTCCGGGGCAAGCTTCGCGGCACAAGCGATGCGCTCCGCGATGCGCGCGTGCATCAGGAAGTTCTGTCCCAGGCTTTTCTTGGCGCGCATAGGTTCGTGCCCGTATTGTATGAGGGAACGCCGGGTCGCGCCAGGACGAACGAGAGCGCGTTTGCAACCGCGACAACTCTCCCTTCACGGGGTATCCTGTACGCACGGGTCCTATTATTCACCGTATGGACTTTAAAAAAATATTTCTGACGAAATCCTCGGCGTATCTGCTCGGAGTCGTGGTCGCAGCCGGAGCGCTTTTTGCCGTTCCGGATACCGCCTCTGCCCTGTCGTTCGGGCCGTTTACCGCGTACGGGGGGACCATCAAGGCGACCGAGGACGTCATCGGCCTCACTCATCTCGTCTTCGTCGTTAAAGAAAAGGAGGACGGTTCAGAGTCCCTCGTGGTCGCCGCGGGAACTTTCGCGTTCGGTATCTGCAACACCGGAGGATCGATCCTCGGATTTGGCATTGAGGAGGGACCCTATATTTACAACATTCTTGCAGGCTGCAGCCCCATCCCGGCGGATTGAGCCGATTGGAATAAATTGGAAATCACTTCACAAACGAGAAGCACTCGACATAGTGATAAGGGGAGGCGCAGTAATCCGTGCACTGCCGTATGGTCGCGCATCCTCCCGGGCCTTCGGCCCCCAAAGGAGCATCGACGTTGAGCTTGTTCCACGCATCCAGTAGCGCTTGTTTTTGTTCAGGCGAAAGCGCGTCGGGCGCCGAAGACGCGCTTTTCTGCCGGACCGGCGCCGGCGGCTGGATGGCTGGCGCAATGGGGGCGGGCTGGGTTTTCGCTTCTGAAGCGGCGGGATGCGGCGGCTGAGCGTCGCAAAATGCGTTTAGCTTTCCCCTGGTTTTCGGTCCCATGCGCCCGAATCCCGTCGTGAACGGCGTCCCGCTTGAGACGATTGCATTTTTCTCCTGGAATCGCTGCACCGCCTTTTGCGTCAGCGCTCCGAAATATCCGCTGACGATTCCCTCCGGGTAGAGCGCCGGATCTTTTGCGAGGCACTGCTGCAGTGCGGTTACGTCCGGCGTATGCGCCCCCAAGGAAAGATCGTTCGTGAAAAAAAGAGGGGCGTACGAGACGGCCGCAAACGAAACCATCGGCAGCGCAAAAAACATCAGTGCGCGATAAAATGAGCGGCCCATGAAACGAGTATAGGCCTCCTGCGCGCAATTTTCTAGCCGAGCTTTGCGGCGCGCCGGCGAAACGGGTTCCGGCGCCGGCGATTTCCGGATTGGCCTGCAAACGTGGCTGCGGTCGGCGTGATAATTCGCCATTTCCTTCTTGTTCGGCGTGCATGGTATTGTATACTTTCCTTCGTATGAACGATTACCTTCTCACGCCGCACAATTTCGATACCGGAGGGCTCCGCGAGTCTTTGCGCGTTCAGCACGGTTTTGAGCACCCCGACCTTGAACGAGCGAAATGGATCATCGGCGACGCCATCAAGCACGTTGAGCGCACGACGGGCGCAAGCGGCGGCATGGGCGCCCGCCATTTTGACACCGCTCTGGAATTCCTGAACAAAGACCATGCAGGCTGGAAGGAACTGCCGGGAAATCAGCGCACTCACATCGAAACCGCCCTCAAGGAACACTTCGGCATCGCAAGACCGGACAGAGGCGCCGCTTAAGTTTCAATGAAATTCTCGCCGCCGGTTTCGTCGTAGAGCATCAGAGAGCGGTCGATATCCGCAAGGAACGAGGACGGTTCGGACGCGAAGTCGCTTCCGTAGATTTTCCTCACGCGCGCGAGCGTGAGGAAAAGGCGGTGCTTCGCGCGCGTCATCGCGACATAGAAAAGCCGCCGCTCTTCTTCTTCATCGCGATCGTTCTCTTCCCCCATGCCCTGGTGCGGGAAAAGTCCCTCTTCCATGCCGCTCACGAAGACGGTCCCGAATTCAAGACCTTTCGCCGCATGCACTGTCATAAGCGTTACGCCCCTAGACCTTTCGCCAGGCGAAAGGTCGGGCGAACCGCCCTCGGCGGTTTTAGCCTTCTTCTCATCACGATCGAGCTCGTCCTGATCGCTCGCAAGCGCGGCTTCGGCGAGAAACGCGGCGATGCCCTCTTTGCCGGGAGTGGCGTCGTGGCGCGCCGCAACGGAAGCGAGCTCCTCCACGTTTTCAAACCGTTCCCGATCCTCCGCGCTTCCTTCATCCAGAAGCGCGCGGCGCATGCCGCTCTTCTCGATGACGAGCTTTACGAACTCGGAAGGAGGAAGCGAGGCTGCGGCGGAGGAAAGTTCATGAACGACTCGCTCGAATTCCTCGACTTTCGCAAGCTCGCCGGCGCGAAGCATCGTGCGCTGTCCTGCCGCGAGCTTCCCGAGCGTTACTTTGCCGAGCCCGCGCGGCGGCGCAGCCGCCGCGCGGATCTTGTCCGCCTCACGCGAAGGATCGAGCGCAAGGCGCACCCACGCAAGCGCGTCTTTCACTTCCTTGCGCGCGAAGAAATGCGTGCCCAGAAGCTTGTACGGCACGCCAGCTTTGAGGAGACCCTCTTCAAGCGCGCGGGATTGAAAATTCGTGCGGAAGAGTATGGCGATTTCTTCAGCTAAAATAGGCTTTGCCTGTTCGCCCGACGCGCCGCTTCCTAGAGCGTCCGAGCCGCTCGGAGTAGCTCGCGGCGCGTTTAGGGGCGCAACACCGTTTCTCATCAACTCCCGTATTTTGAGCGCAATCCAGCGGGCCTCATCCTCGGCGGAATACGCCATATGAAGGACGATCGGCTCGCCCGGAGCTTGCTCGGTCGTCGAATACTTTTCCTTCCTGTTCTTGTTCTTCTCGATGACCGCATTCGCCGCATCCACGAGATTTTTCGTCGAGCGGTAGTTACGCTCCAGAATGATGGTTTGGGATTCCGGATATTCTTTGTCGAACTCAAGAAGATTCTCAACGGAGGCTCCTCTCCATGTATAAATGCAGTTGTGCGTCACGATGCCATTTGCAATGAAGTTGTGCGTGTGCTCGATATCGAGATCATAGACGCGAACATTCCTCGCTGATACTCGCGTAACAGCTTGCACCACATCATATCCACCTTCTTCATCGAAAAGGACCATGCCCGGACGTACACTCGCAGCTGGGAGAAATGGGAGTGAGTTTCCATCTCCTGGTCGCGATTTCTTTCCTCCAAGTCGGGCTGTTCGCACAAGAGACGCGGCAGGAAAAATAGCTTGCAGACGGCGAATCACTTCAGCAAGGGCTCCGAATTCTTTATGCGCGGTTTCAAATCGCCAGCTTTTAGAAGTTTGCTTCGCGAGTCGCACAGAAAACCCGGCAGCCTGAAGAAGTTTTTTTCCGGCGGTATCACTTCCAGCAATAGAGATTCGATGCATGGGAGACGCTCCACGACGATCCCCGCAAAGAGCAACAACAATGTTTCGTCGGTCGCTTCTTGTCGCTTGCGCTCGATGGTGCGGATACTCTTCCGAAAGACCTTGATCTCTCAGTAATCTTTGCGCCCCCTGTTCGGTATCAAACGACGCAAATATGCTGTCGAGTGTCTTCTGGTCATGCACGTATCCGCCGGAACTTCCTTTGCGAGCGGTAAAAGGCAATGTCGGAATTGCATAGCGCAGCGAAAGCTGGTACTCGAGAATGCGCGCTTCTCGCGAAGAAGCGTGCGTGCCGACTATCCAAGCGGAGTCCCCGTGCTCCTGATTACATCGTTGTTGAAACCCGATCATCGGTTTGCGTTGTCCCTTCGTATAGGTTTGCGACACGCCCAGCCGCCAACCCTTTTCTCGTTTGTGCATAAGATAGGTAAAGTGCATTTGGGGCGTGAGTCCGAGCCGATACCCAGCAAAATGTACGTGTTCTTCCGTGCTTGTGAGCACCCGGCCATTCCGGGTAGTGATGCGCACCAGTTCGCCCGAGACTTTTTTTGAAGAAGCACGTGTCACGCGGGCATGACGCACGTCTCCGCTTCCATAATTCGAGAGCACGACATCACCTTTTTTTATTTTCTCTATTGGACGTTTCGAGCCGTCGGGCAAAGTGATTTCCGTACCAGCGATAAAACACTGATCGATATCGCCGACGACAAATAAGTTTTTGTGTTTGGCCGCAAGAATATTTGCGAGCCTTCCTTGGAGCGCGTTTGTGTCTTGGTACTCGTCGATGTGGAGATATTGCCAGCGATCCTGTGCAAGTGCGCGGATATCGGCATGCTCTTCGAGGAGACGGAGCGGAAGCGCGATGAGATCGTCGAAGTCGAGCGCTTTCTCCGCTGTAAGCGTCTTCTCGTACCGCAGCCAGGCTTCCGCAGCGATGCGCGCGCCGAAGCCGGCGCGCGCATATTTCTCATAAAATTCCTGCGCGCGCATGCCCTCCCCTTTCGCGCGCGAAATGCGCCCGAGGATTGCGCGCGGAGAAAGCTCCTTCGCGCCCACGTCGAGCGCCTTCAGCGCAGCGCCAATCGCCTTCTCGGAGTCGTCACGGTCGTAGACGCTGAAGAAGCGCGGAATGCCGATTGCTTTCCCGTAGCTCTCAAGGAGCTCGCGGCCGAGGCCGTGAAAGGTGGCGATGAAAGGAACCGGCCCATCGCCACCAAGCATGGCGCGCACCCGCTCCCGCATCTCGCGAGCGGCTTTATTGGTAAAGGTGACGGCGAGAATTTTCTCGGCCGGGACGCCTTCGCGGACGAGGTGGTAGATGCGGGTCGTAAGCACGCGCGTTTTCCCGCTCCCGGCACCTGCGAGAACAGAGACGGGTCCTTCTTTGGCGAGGACGGCCCGTCTTTGCGCATCATTGAGGCCGTCGAGATAGCTCATCGCTCGAATATACCCCAAAAACCGCTCTCCACAGCTATAAGAAGAGCTCATTGACTACCCCTACTGGCGGGCTATACTCTCCTTATCCTCTGATACGGAAGCAATCAAGAAATGGCTTATGTACTTGGTATGTAAGCCATTTTTGTATGAGCAGACACGCCGCAAACCCTCGTTTACCTATTGAACTAAACCCCAAGCTTCCCGACTCGATGTCTCGCGACACGGGACCGGATACATATACGGCAGTCGGTCAGTGCGTCTTGCTTATCGCAGGATTCGCGATTATCGCACTCGCCTCCGCCTCCCTGCCAAAGAGCGCCCATGCCTTTTGGCCCTTTTCTGTAAACGCCGATGCGGCGGTGAACCCTTTCATCCCCGATTCCCGGACTCCCATACTCGCCGCGGCTATAAATCTCGACCCCAACCCGGACAAGGGGTTGGGCGACGATCAGACGACGAGCGATAATGCGCTTATGGCGAATACCGGCCCTTCCGGCACCACGGCCGACATCGTCGGCACGACGCCCTCCGACCGCATTTCCGTATACGTGGTGCGCCCCGGCGACAGCCTCTCCGACATCGCAAAGATGTTTGACGTTTCGGTAAACACCATCATTTGGGCGAATAATTTGAGCGGCACGCGCGACGTCCATCCGGGCGACGCGCTCATCATCCTGCCGGTCTCCGGCGTGCGACGCACAATCATCAAAGGCGATACGCTCAAATCGATAGCCAAGAAGTATGGCGCCGACGCGAACGAAATCGCCCAGTACAACGGTCTTGATTCCGAAGCTCCTCTTGCGGTCGGATCCACAATCATCATCCCAGGCGGCGAACTCGCGCAACCTACGAAAGCGAAGAGTTCTTCACGCAGAGTCGGCAGTGAGCCGTACCTGGGCGGAAGCGGACCCGCGCAACCCGGCTACTACGGCAACCCTATTCCGGGCAGCGTCATCACGCAGGGCATCCACGGCTGGAACGGCGTCGATCTTGGAGCCGCACGCGGCACCCCGATTCGCGCGGCGGCAGACGGCGTCGTCATCATCGCGCGCAGCAACGGCGGGTGGAACGGCGGCTACGGCAACTACGTCGTTATCACGCACGAGAACGGCAGTCAGACGCTGTATGCGCACATGAGAAATGCGGTCGTTTCCCCCGGCCAGTCCGTCTCGTCGGGCCAGACGATCGGGTACGTCGGCATGACCGGGCTCACGACCGGCGCCCATCTCCACTTCGAAGTCCGTGGCGCGGCGAATCCGTTCCGCAATTGTCCCGTCGGTAGCGTGTGCGAACCGCAATAAGCACCGATAGTCCGTGCTAGCATAGGCGGCATGAAGGAACTGACGAAAGAAGAACGCCTGGCGCTTTCTTTTCTCCATGCGCACAGGACCGGCGTCATCGCGAGCGTCACCAAAGACGGAAAGCCGCATGCTGCCACTATTTATTATTACGCTGCCGATGATTTTTCTATTTATTTCATAACGAAAGTGAACACGAAGAAATACCAGCTCTACAAAGACAATTCACAGGTCGCATTCGTCGCAAGCGACGAGCAGGTGCCGCAGACGGTGCAAGTGGAAGGAACCGTCGAGGAAGTGCCGTACGAGAACCAAGACATGAAAACTATCGCAAACCTCACCGAGATCATGGCGGGCAATTCCACTTTTACGGCGCCACTCACCAAGCTCGATGCTGCAAAAGTGGTGTTGATGAAAATTACTCCGACCTGGCTGCGCTTCGCCGATTTCGCATTCGGGCATCACGAATCGGATACCGTCTTTTTCGAGGTAAAGAAATAGGCGCCCCGAGGGCGCCGCTTCATTCAAAACCGAACAGTCCGCGCGGGCGATACTGGAGCGCTTCGTGCACGAACGCCGGCGTGACTGATTCCGACCCGGCGAGATCGGCGATCGTGCGCGCCACGCGCATCGTGCGGTGATAGCCGCGCGGCGAAAGGTGGAGGCGCGCGGCCGCGCTCGTGAGCGTTTCTTTTGCGGCGGCGCTGAAGCCGCTTTTTTCATCGAGCTCGCGGCTCGTGAGAGCGGCGTTCGCAAAACCTTTCTTGCCCGTGCGTTTCTCGGCGCGCGTGCGTGCGGCGATGACGCGGCTACGGACCTTGTCGGACGGCTCGCCTTGCGAGAGCTTGGCGAGCGTATCGTGCGGAACGAGCGGCACCTCGATCCAGAGATCGAGACGATCAACGATGGGCCGCGAGATGCGGCGCGCTTGTTTCGCCGCAGCTCGAAGCGCGGTGCGCGAATCATTCGCGAGCGTATCTGCCGGATTCATCGCGGCGACGATCATGCAGTCAGCCGGAAAGGTAACAGTCGCCCGTGCCCTCGATACGGTGACGACGCGATCCTCAAGCGGCTGTCGGAGCGCCTCAAGCGCGCGAGACTCAAACTCGGGAAACTCATCGAGAAAAAGTACGCCTTTGTGCGCGAGCGTCACTTCGCCCGCTTTCGGAAACGTCCCGCCGCCCACAATAGCCACGTGCGACACCGAATGATGCGGCGCACGAAACGGCGGCCAGTGCACGGCTTCCCCATCGCCAAGAAGTCCGGCGGTCGAATGTATCGCCGTGACCTCGAGCATCTCGTCGCCCGTGAGCGGCGGAAGGATGCCGGCAAGAGCGCGTGCGAGCATCGTCTTCCCGGTGCCCGGCGGACCATAGAAAACGATGTTGTGCCGGCCTGCTGCGGCAATTTCGAGCGCCCGCTTCGCGCTCTCCTGCCCCTTCACGTCGGCGAGATCGAGCGCGGGCGGCGGTACGGGCGCCCGGCGATCACGCACGAGACGCGGCAGCGGTTTTTCTCCTTTCAGATGGAGCAAAAACGCCGAGAGCGAAGATGGCGCGTACACCGCCACGCCTTCGGCGAGAAGCGCTTCACGCGAATTCCCGGGTGGGACGAAAATTATTTTCACGCCGCGCCGCTTCGCGGCAAGTACTTGGGGGAGCACACCTCGCACGGCCCGGAGCGTCCCGTCGAGTCCGAGCTCGCCGATGTACAGAGCATCTTCTTTCGGCGCGAGCGCATCGCCCGCCGCGATGAGGTATGCGAGCGCAAGTGCGAGATCGTAATGCGAACCCTCTTTCTTCAGGTCAGCGGGCGAGAGCGAGAGGACGATGCGTTTATTTTGCTGTTTCGGCGGTTTGTAGCCGGAGTGCCGGATGGCGGCGCTGATTCGATCACGCGCTTCCTCTACGGCTTTATCAGCAAGCCCAACGATAGAAAAACTATGCAGTCCTCGCGTTAAATCAGCTTCCACGCTGACGATTTCCGCAAGCGAGCCGACGGGCTGGGCAGCCAGCGTCTTTGCATACCCCGTTTTGGGACGCGCGGCGGGCCCCATTGGATATTTTTTAACTGTCTGTTGTTGAGTCATACAGCTATACACCTGGAACGTATCGTCTTTCAAATCCCGAGCCGGAATTATCCAACGGGGCGGGCATTTTCTATGACAAATGTTTGACGCAGGTAGTTGCGGCAGGGTTTGCCTCAAGACGCGCTTCGCCTATGTCTTCTCCGCACACTTCACATTTCCCGAACGTCTTCTTTTCGATTCTCGAGAGCGCGGCAAGAATCGTGTCGTAGCGTGCTTCGAGATCGCCGAGGATGGCGGTATTGCTTTCCCGGCTCATGACCACGTCGGCCTGATCGGCGAGATCCGCCTCCGAGCCAGTTTCCGACGGAATAGGTTCCCAGTCTCCGGGAACTCGGGGATTCTTGCGGCCGACGCTGTCCATTTCGGCCTCGAGCTTCGTCTTCTCCGCCTCGAGTTTCTTCCTAAACGCTTCGGTTCTCATGCGGGAATAATAGCAGACGCTGGCTACTGCGAACGCGAGGTCGCGAGCCGCCCCAGTATCTCGGTAAAAGCAGCCTCGTTGCGGGCGATGACGAGCGTCTTCTGATTCCAATAGCCGTAGATGAGGACGGTTTTCCCGTTTGCATCTCGGTACACGCGCGCGTCGTGATTTGCCACGGCCTCATCGATGAATCCCGGCTGAAAGGCCGGCAGGCTCGGCGTGCTCGTCGCCTTCGGAGCCGCCTTCACATTTGTTTTCGCCGTCGAGGTGGCCATGGTCGACGTCGCCATCGACAGAGAGGGCGCCGGAGAGGGGTACGGAGGGAAAAGTTGCGCAAGATCGTGCGGCATCTGCGCCTCCCACGAGAGCATGCCGGAAAAGGTGTCGCTATAGGACGTGACGGAGAGTATGAAAAACAGACTCTGGCTGCCGGACACGTTTACGACTCCCGCCATGCTTCCGGCGGTGTTCACGTTGCGTCTCAAGATATCGGGCGCCGGCAAACGGAGAGCGGAGAAAACGCTTTCGGAAGAAGCGGGATCGAGGTACAGCAAGCGAACGGATCCCGCAGCAATCGTCCGCGTGTTTGATTGAACGATTGCCTGCATGAGCGTTGCGGCATCAGCACCGGAAATCTGCTCGCGGTCGTCGACGAAAATCGGCGCCGTCACGGCCGGCGCCAGGATGACCGGCGCCACTTGCGCGCCGTAGCGCGAGTAGGCGAAGTACGCAGCCGTGACACCGATAATGAGGAGCGCCCCGCCCGCGATCACGTACAGGATGCCGCCGCGAGAAGATTTTTCCGGCTCCTCCGCAAACGGGACCCCTTTTGCGGAATCTTGTTCGGCCGCAAGCACCGTTGCCGCCGTGGCATGCGTCTCCTTCATCCGCTGCGAAAAATCGCCTGCGTACGTCTGGAGCGGGATTGGTCTTTCCGGTGCGAGAGTGGAAACAGGAGAGGGAAAAGGAGCTGGGGCGGGAGAGGGCGGCACGGGAGGCGCAACAGGAGCAGGAGCGGCAGCAGGAGAGGGAGGGGTGAGCGAAGATCCTCCAAGCGGCGCAAGATCCGGGACGCCGCCGCCTTTCAAGGTCTCCATGTCCCCCGCGAACGTACGAATGAATTTCCCGGACCGAGCCTGGTCCGGAGCCTCCTTCGGAGTAATCGGATTTTCATCCATCGCTACGTATAGTAGCGCACCAAAAACCGCCTGGCGTAAGTTATGCCCGCGAAGCGATGGTGAATTTTCGCGGATCGTCGCACATGTCGGTGAATGCGTGCGCAGCCTCCTTGAGTTTGCCCGAGGAGGATTTGCCGAAGGAGATGACTTCCACCTGACAGCCTTCATGGAGATCGAGGTACTGGATGAGCGGCACGAAGTCGCCATCGCCCGTGACGAGCACGACGGTGTCGAGCTTCGGCGCGAGTTTGACCGCGTCGATCGCGAGCCCGACGTCCCAGTCGGCCTTCTTTGCGCCGTCGGCGAAGATCTGGAGATCTTTCACTTTCGTCTCGATGCCCATCTTGGTGAGCGCCTCGAAGAAGTTCTTCTCTTCCCCGCTCTCCGTCGAGATGACGTAGGCGATTGCGCGCACGAGGATGCGCCCGCCCACGGCTTCCTCGAGGATTTTGCCGAAGTTGACGCGCGCCTTATAGAGGTGTTTCGCGCTGTGATAGAGGTTCTGAGTGTCGATGAACACGCCTATGCGCTGCGCCGGATGTTTGATAACTGCCATAAAATTCAGTGATTAGTCGCTAGGGTATAGCCACTAGCGCGAGCCTATAAAAAATAAAACACTTGTCTAGTATACTCCAAACTCTAGTGGCCTCAGTGGCTAATGGCTAACTACTTTTTGAGGCCGAGCTTTTTCACAAGCGCATTGTAATGACGCTTGTTATTCGTCTCAAGATAGCGGAGGTGGGAGCGACGATCAGCGACCATCTGGAGAAGACCGCGGCGAGAATGAAAATCCTTCGGGTTCTTCTTGAGGTGCTTGGTGAGTTCGTCGATCTGGCCCGAAAGAAGCGCGACCTGCACATCCGGAGAACCGGTGTCAGTATCGTGCCGAGCGGCGCTCTTTATGGTCGCCGCCTTTTTCTTAGTGGTAAGCATAGACTCCCCTACCCTACCACGTCTTGCCTATCTTTGCAAGTTTGTTCTAATCACGAATAATAATGTGCGACACGTGATGCTAGACTTTTCTTATATGGACGCCGAAGCAGCAAAACGCCAGTTTCTCGAATACATCGAGATTGAGCGTGGGCGTGCCGTGAAGACTATCGAGAATTACGACCACTACCTCTCGCGCTTCTTATCTCAGATGCATATAAAAAAGGTGCGGGGCATAAGCGAGCAGAACGTACGCGAATTCCGCTTGTGGCTTAACCGCCAATCAGGCACAGGCAATAACTCCATGAAGCGACGTACGCAGAATTACTACATGATCGCGCTCCGCGCCTTCCTCAAGTTTCTCCGAAAGCGCGATATCGAGGCCATTTCTCCTGAAAAAATAGAACTTGCAAAGCTCCCCGAACGTGAGCTCGATCTCATCACTCCTGGCGAGCTTGGGCGGCTTATGGACGCCGCACGGGGAGCAGAAGAACGCAGTGTGCGCGATATCGCGATACTCGAGCTCCTCTTTTCTACCGGACTTCGCGTTTCAGAACTCTGCTCGCTCGACAACGACATCGATCTTTCTCAAGATTCTTTTTCGGTCCGCGGCAAAGGAGAGAAAGTCCGTGTCGTTTTCCTCTCCCCTGCTGCGAAGTCTGCCGTCGCCGCGTACCTCAAGGCACGCAAAGATATGTCAGAAGCGCTTTTTGTGAGCATTCCTCGGGGAAAGGGCGTGCCTGCGCGCCTCACTCCGCGCTCCGTCGAGCGGATCATCCACGCGTATGCGATCAAAGCCGGCATTACGAAAAAAGTCACCCCCCACGTGCTTCGCCACGTCTTCGCCACCGACCTTCTGAATAACGGCGCTGATATCCGTTCCGTCCAGCAGCTCCTCGGCCACGCATCCATCAACACGACCCAGATTTACACACATATCACCGACGCACATCTGCGCGAAATCCATAAGAAATACCACGGAAAAAATCGCGATTAGCCGCCCTCTATAGAAACAGGACCCCGGCGCCGAAGCGGCGGGGTCCTTTATCGCACGTCATCGAGCGCAGCGGTGGTGGAATTTCGCTGCATAGAGCGCATCGATCAGAACTTCTCCGTTAGGCAGTCTCTCTACGCCGAGTTTTTTCAGATTCGCCAGAGCCTCCACGCGAATGCTCTGCAGCCGAATCGGGAAACATTTCGTGGGTATCTTTCCCACGATCTCCAGAAAGAGCCTTTTGGCGAGATCTTTCTGGTTAAATTCGACGGCTAATTCCGCGAACTGGTAGGTTCCTTCGTACCCCAGCTTGCCCGGAGTATCCGCCACTTCTGGCGAGTCGAAGAGGTGATTTTTGGGGGAGTCGTAAAGAAAAAGTACTTCTCCATTACCGCTCCCCAGGATTGCGAGAAACACTTTCATTGCCTCTTCGTCTTTGCCGCGATGCTTTAAGCAGAGCGCGACCCGTTCCGCATGCGGGTTCCAGCCGTTGAAACTGCCGTCTTCCCTAAAAAGAGTTGTGAGTTCCTCGAGATAGTCCTTCGTCCAGGCGACTCGTCTGAAAGACGGTGTCCCGCAGGGACGCGGCTCATACTCTTCGCTCCCCATTTCTCGAAGGAGCGCCGCCGCACAGACGAGCTGGCGATCAGTCCGGCAAGAAGGGACTAGATGCAACGTACGCATGGCGTGCTCCTTTCTTTTTGATTTCGAGTGGTTGACGAACGTTCTTTTCCGAAGCAAATCTAGCACGGCAATTTCCGAAATGACAGCCGTACGGTATACAATGTTGTGTATGAAGATCGTCTCGTGGAATGTGAACGGCCTGCGCTCGCTCGCAAAAGACGGCTATTGGGAGTCATTTCTGAAGGGCATGAAGCCCGATATTTTTTGCCTCCAGGAGACGAAAGCGGATCCGGAACAGGTATCCGAGGAGATGCGCTCTCCTCTTGGCTTCTCCTCGTTCTTTTCCTCCTCGCAGGTACGAAAAGGCTACAGCGGTGTCGCGATTTACTCGAAAGTCGAGCCGCTTTCCGTCATTTACGGTATGGGCATAAAAGAATTCGACCAGGAGGGGCGTTTGGTCGGGGCTGAATATGACGATTTCTGGCTCCTGAACGTGTACTTCCCCAATGGCGGGCAAGGGCCCGAGCGGCTCGATTACAAGATGCGCTTTTATGATGCTTTCTTTGCTTTTGCGGAGAAATTACGAAAGAAAAAACCGGTTGTTTTTTGCGGCGACATAAACACTGCCCATGAGGAAATAGACCTCGCGAGGCCCAAGGAAAACGAGGAAAATACAGGCTTTTTGCCTGAGGAGCGCGCATGGATCGATGAAGTCATCGGGGCTGGCTACGTAGACTCATTCCGTCATTTTCATCCTCACACCAAAGAGGCCTATACGTATTGGGATATGAAGACCCGGGCGCGCGATAGGAATGTCGGCTGGAGAATTGATTATTTTTTCGTCGCGAGCGAATTCATGAAGCGTGTAAAGAAAGCTGAAATCCACCCGGACATTTTCGGTTCTGACCACTGCCCTCTTTCCATAACCCTCTCGTAAAAGACATTATCCCCAGCATGTCCTTTACATTGTCTTTTACTCCCCTATCATTGGGAAAGGACGGAAGCTCTTTCTTGTTCTGTCAGGCGTCAGTGCGCTCATCAAAGTGCCTGCCTCCGCTCCGCGGCGATCCGCGACACAAGCCCATCGGCACGGTGTCTCTTGGTGGAAGCGCAAGCACGCAAAAAACGAAAGCTGCCCTCATTTCTCTGACTGGAGGCCCTATCATTTACGCCCCTCTCCCTTTTGTCTCCAGCCGCCCAGGGCGGCTTTCTTGTTTTATAGCTACTTGGGGGTGAGACCCCCAAGTAGATGTTCCACGTGAACCATTTCACAGATAACTAGCAGACGTGGTGTTTCTCCATTATATGCTTTATTTCCTCATCTTCTGCGGCTTCCCTCTTCTGTTTTCCTGATTCTCCAAGCTTTTTTAGCTCTTTTTCAGGCATTTTTAGGAGCTCTTCGGTCCTGGTATCAAGATATTCCTGAATATTTTTGTCCGGATTATCAAGTATTTCCTCGAGAAGCGCGTTAAGCGTCCACCCTATTTTAGGCCCAGGTTTCACCTGAAACTTGTCCATGATGTGCGTTCCGTCTGTTTTAAGCATGGCTACGGAGATAGGGTCACGGAGCGCTTGATCAACCATAGCCTTGTATTTCCTGAAGCGGAACGGTTGTTCTTTAGGGCGCCCAGTACCTATTCGGTCGCAAATCCGAAGATTAAGCAGGTCCCAAATGTTTTCCTCGCCCACGTTTTTTATCATCCGGCGCACTGCGGAGAGGGTAATCTGCTCAGGATCAGAGAAAAACATGTGCCAACGGACTAGTTTTACGACTTTTTCTATTGTTTCGCGTGAAAAGTGAAGGTCTTCGAGGGCCTTTTTTGTTACACGTGAACCAACGACTTCGTGCCCATGGAAGGTCCAGTCTTTCTTTTCGTCCGACCAACGACGCGTCTCTGGCTTCGAAATGTCATGGAAAAGGCCGGCCAAGCGGATATCGAAACCCCAGTCTTTATCAGCAGCATGCTGCATAGTTCTGAGGTTATGTTCAAAGACATCATAGGAGTGGGCCTGATTCTGTTCGACGCCGATACCGCGAGGGAGATCCGGGACGATATACTCGAGAATTCCGAGCTGATGCGCCAAGATAAGCGCGTCCATTGGGCGGCCTGAGTTTAAGATTCTGACGAGCTCCTCGCGGATCCTTTCACGTGAAACGTGGCTTAAATGCTTGCTATTTTCCTTTATCGCCGCGGCAGTGTGGCCCTCTATACCGAATTCAAGCTCAGCAACTAGGCGCACGGCACGGAGCATGCGGAGAGCGTCTTCGTTCAGGCGCTCTGAGGCATTGCCGACGGCGCGGACTATTTTGTCCTTTATGTCCTTTTGGCCATCGTAGGGGTCAACGATGTGTCCTTGAGAGTCGTCGAGCGCAATAGCATTTATGGTAAAGTCGCGACGCGCCAGATCCTCAAGCAGGGAAGTGCCGAACTCTACTTTATCCGGCCGGCGCTTATCGGAATAGGCGGATTCGGTGCGATAGGGAGTTACCTCGACGATTGCGAGAGCGAGGTCCTCCGAGCCGGTCTTTACACCCACGGTGCCATAGTCGTTTTCGTAAAAAGAGTCAGGAAATACGGCCTGGATCTGCTCCGGTTTTGCGTTTGTGGTGAAGTCCCAGTCTTTTGGCGTGCGGCCGATGAGAAGGTCGCGCACGCATCCTCCGACGAGGTAGGATTCGAACCCGGCTTTTCTTAACTTTTCTCCAATTGCCTCGACTTCAGAAGGAATCCGATACGACATGGACGAATCGTAACACAACTGCTCGTGTCTCGGCTCGCTTGGTAGTACTATGCACATACGCCCTCGTGGTGAAACGGATATCACAACAGTCTTCGGAACTGTAGGTCCGGGTTCGATTCCTGGCGAGGGCACTGGAAATAAAAAAGGGCGTCATGCTATCATGTCGCCTAGCGCGGGTATGGTTCAATGGTAGAACATCTGGTTGCCAATCAGATGATGGGAGTTCGATTCTCC
>JAGWIS010000030.1 GCA_028866135.1 Patescibacteria group bacterium | reverse complement strand
CTCGACGTATTGCGGAATCGTTTCCATCGGGCCCGGGCGGTAGAGGGCGACCATGGCGTTGATGTCGTGGATGGTCGAGGGCCGCAGTTCCTTGAGCCAGCGGGTCATGCCCGAGCCGTTTAGCTGGAAGGTGCCTTCGGTCTCGCCGCGCGCGAGCATCTCGAATGTTTTCGTATCGTCGACGGGAACGTTCTCGATATCGATCTCGATGCCGCGCGTCTCTTTTACGCGGGCGACCGCGTCGGCGAGAATGGCGAGGTTTTTGATGCCGAGGAAGTCGAACTTAAGGAGCCCGACGCCGCCGTACTCGTCCGTGATGGAATACATATCGTACTGCGTAATGAGCTTGCCGGTGCCTTTGGGGTCGGGCTGAATCGGCGTCCACTCGATAAGCGGCGTCGGGGAGACGACGACGCCTGCGGCGTGGACGCCGACGTGCCGCACGCAGCCCTCGATACGCTTCGCGAGATCGAGGATTTGGCGGGACTCGTCGTCTTCGTCGTAGAGCGTCTTCAAATCCGGCTCGAGCTCGAGCGCGCGATCGATGGTCATCGGGAATCCTTGCGAGCCGATGGGGATGAGCTTCGCGATGCGATCGCCGGTGTTGTAGGAGTGGCCAAGCGCGCGCGCCACGTCGCGCACAGCCGCCCGCGCCATCATCGTGCCAAAGGTACCGATTTGCGCGACGTGGCCTTCGCCGTATTTCTGCTTCGTGTATGAGATCATTTCGTCGCGGCGGTTGTCGGCGATGTCCATGTCGATGTCCGGCGCTTTCGGTCGTTCCGGATTGAGGAACCGCTCGAAGGGCAGTTTGTAGTAGAGCGGGTTCACGTTCGTGATGCCGGTGAGGTAGGCGACGAGGCTGCCGGCCGCCGAGCCGCGCGTGGTGGTGAGGATGCCCGCGCGGCGGGCAAATCCGAGGAGGTCGGCGACGATGAGGTAGTACACCGCAAATCCCTTGCCGATGATGATCTTCAGCTCGTACTCGATGCGGTCGACGACTTCTTTCGATTCTTCGAGCCCGCGTGTCTTGATGCCCGCATACGCCTTCGCCCGGAGCTCCTCGTCGTGATTCTTAAAGCCCTGCGAGATGGGTACGGCAGGGAAGGTCCATTTTCCGAGTTCGAAGGAGAGATTGCAGCGGTCGGCGATCTTCCGCGTATTTTCTATCGCCTCCGGCGTATCCTTGAAGAATTTCTCCACGGTTTTCTCATTGATAAAAGAGAAATCCTCGTCTTCGTTCTTGCCGTGCGCACCCTGCTGGATGCGACGCATGATTTCAGTCGCCTCGCGATCCGCCGGGTCGAGATAGTAGACGTCGTGCTGCGCGAGAAGCGGCGTGCCGCTCGCGCGCGCGAGCTCGATGATTTTCTGCATCGTCGCTGTGTGTCCGTCCACTTTCGGATGGTGCGTGATCTCGAGGAAGACGTTGTCAGCGCCGAAAATATTTTTGAATTCCGCGATTGCGGCCGCGGCACCGTTTTTGTCTCCGGCGCGCAAGTGCTGCGCCGCATCGCCGGCAAAAGAAGGAAGAATGGCGATGATTCCTTTGCTGTGTTCGCGCAGTAATTCTTTGTCCATGCGCGGACGCTCGAAGAATCCTTCCGTCCACGATTTCGTGACGAGCGCGAGGAGATTTTTGTAGCCCTCGTTATTTTCCGCAAGCAGGACGATGCGCGAGCGCTTCGTATCGAGATTCTGGTCCCGGTCATGGCGCGAGCGTGGCGCGAGGTATGCATCAACGCCGAGAATCGGCTTCACACCCTCCTTCACCGCCGCTTTGTAGAACTCGATGGCGCCATGCATGTTGCCGCCGTCGGTGAGCGCAATCGCATCCATCCCTTCTTTTTTCGCTTTCTCGACGAGCTCCTCCACCTTCGGCAGCGCTTGGAGGAACGAGTAGTGGCTATGCGTGTGGAGGTGGATGAATCGCGAGGCCATAGGCCACAGTATACCCCGTAGTGAATTTTGGCGATGGGCTTCGCCCGCAATCCGGTTACGGATTGCTTCGCCAAAATCTACTACCGGGTATACTTTCTGCATGCGATTTATGCTCGGAGTCGATGAGGCGGGGCGGGGCCCCTTGGCTGGACCGGTCGCGGTAGGAGTGGTCGCCGTCCCCGAAGGGTTCGATGTGGAGAAAGAATTCCCGGGAGTCGCAGACTCAAAAAAGCTCTCGGAGAAAAACCGCGAGAAAATTTTTGAGCGATTAGTTGCAATGGCGGGGGGAATTGTGGGCGACCCCGGTACCACAGGCTCGCTCCGCTCGCCTGGCTACGGGGCAGGCGTGCGCTTCGTGGTCGAATTTGAAAGCGCCGCGACTATCGATAAGGAAGGCATCGCGCCCTCGGTGCGCCGCGCGCTCTCGCGCGGCGTGAATGCGCTCGCCCCGGATGCCGCACTCGTGACTATAAAGCTCGACGGCGCGCTTCGCGCGCCGCCCGAATACGCCCAGGAAACCATCATTAATGGCGATGAGCTCGTTCCGCTTATCTCTCTCGCCTCCATCGCCGCAAAAGTCACTCGCGACCGGCTCATGGTGGCGCTCTCTGCGAGGTACCCGCTCTACGGCTTCGAAAAGCATAAGGGCTACGGCACCAAGGAGCACTACGCCATGCTTGAAGTCCACGGCCCCTGCGCTATTCACCGCCGCTCTTTCCTGCATGAAAAAGGAAACGCCGCCCGATGAGGCAGGCACTTCCTTTTTTGGTTGCTGCATGGTAGCGTAGCCCCTATGTCAATCCGCATGCGTCATACGAGAGGCCACACCGGCAACCGCCGGTCTCATCATGCGCTCACGGCTACGAAAGCCGTAGCAGATAAGGAAAGCGGCAATCTCCGCCTCCCGCACCGCCTCGACGAAGCCACGGGCATGTACCGCGGCAAGCAGATCGCGGCACCACGTGCGACGCACGAGCACGGGAAGAAGGTAAAAGGTCCTTCGACGAAGCCGACTGGCGAGCACGTGCATGAGCACGAACACGCGCATGCGGAGCATGCGAATGCGGAAGCGAAAAGCTCCAAAGGCATTTCAGGAAAAGTTGCGACCGGCGGTCGCCCGAAAGCGCGCAGCGGTTTCGGCGGCGGCGCGTAATTCGCCACTAGCCACTAGGGTGTAGAAAATCCCGCGCGGCAAAGCCGCGCGGGATTTCCACTATTGGCTAAACCCTAGTGGCTTTCCTTTGCTATACTATCCGCACAGTTCTTTCCATGCCCGACACACTACAAGGCATAATTAATTTGCGAGTCGCACGATTGTGCACTTGCAGAGGTGTACTTGAGGGTCGGACATTTGGTGAATCGGCTGCAATTCATGGAATGAATTGCAATGCCTTGTTAGTGTGACGGGCCATGGCGAACCGACATTTAGCTCGTTCCATCGTTCTGCAGACGCTCTTCGAGTGGGACACCACTCACGCGTCGGAGAAGGACGCTACCGCGATTCTCACGCGCAACGTCACGGAATTCGGGGGAGACGACATCGACCGGTCGTTCATGGACAAACTCCTTTCGGGCGTTCTTGCAAAGCAAAAAGACATCGACCTCGTCATCGAGAAGGCCGCCCCCGAGTGGCCGCTTGAGCGCATTGCGCCGGTCGACCGCAATATTCTCCGCCTCGGACTCTACGAGCTTCTCTTTTCCGATAGGAGCCAGGTGCCGGCAAAGGTCGCCATCAATGAAGCCATCGAGCTCGCGAAGACCTTCAGCGGGGACTCCTCAGGCCGGTTCGTAAATGGCGTCCTCGGCGCCGTCTACAAGGAGCTCGGCGAGCCGGGCAAAGACGAGCAGGGGTCGAAAAAGCCCAAACGCGAGGAGCTTCCGCTCGAGAAGATGGGCGGCGCAATCGTCTACTGTAAGCACGACGGGCAGTACTACCTGGCTCTCGTGCACGACGTCTTCGGCCGCTGGACGCTTTCGAAAGGCCACATCGAGCAGGATGCGTCTCCGGAGGCGGGCGTGGCGCGCGTCATCAAAGAAGAGCTCGGCCTCACCGCGAAAGTGGGGAATCAGATAGGGGAGAATGAATACGTCGCCTCGCATCCCGAGAAAGGGAAGGTGCGCAAGCACGTGTGGTTCTTTCTCGCCTCCGCCGAATTCGAACCGCTCGTGCTGAAAAAAAGCGGCGGCCTCGACGACGCGAAGTGGTTCCGCCTCAAAGACATCATCGACCTCAATTTCTACGACGACATGCTCCCCATCGTCACGGCCGCCGTGCAGAAACTACTCGATAGTACAACCGTTAGCCACTAGGGTTTAGCCACTGGGGAGCCCGAAGGGGCATTTGTATATCTTCCCTAAACCCTATACCCTAATGGCTAATTACGAACCTATGCCCGATTTCGCTTCTTTCGCCCGCTCCCTCGGCCTTTCATTCAAGAATTCGGACCTCCTCGTCGAGGCCCTGACGCATCGCTCGTATCTGAACGAGCATCCCGAGTACACGGGCGGCCACAATGAGCGGCTAGAGTTTCTCGGCGATGCCGTGCTCGATCTCGTCATTACCGAGTTCCTTTTTAAAAAATTCCCTTCAAAACCAGAAGGCGAGCTCACGAGCTACCACGCCGCGCTCGTAAACTCCGTGTCGCTTGCCGAGTGCGCGCAAGCACTGAACGTCGGAGATTTTTTGCTGCTTGCCAAAGGCGAAGCGAAAGCCGGGCGCGCCCGCGAGACTCGGCTTGCGAATGCCTTCGAGGCGATTATCGGTGCCGTGTATCTTGATTCGGGCTATGCAAGCGCTGAGGCATTCATCGCAAAGAATCTCTATGCGAAGATCGATGCCATCATCGCCACCGGCTCCCATCAGGACGCCAAAAGCCGTTTTCAAGAAATCACGCAGAAGAACAAGGGCATCACGCCGACATACAAAATTCTTTCCGAAGAGGGCCCGGCCCACGAGCCTTCATTCACCGTCGGTCTTTTCATCGGCGCAGAGGAGGTTGCGCGAGGGGAGGGGGCAAGCAAGCAAGAAGCCGAGCGTGCCGCCGCCGAAGCGGGACTTGACAAAATGGGTTGGTGAATCCACAATAAAACACGGAAAGACTTCGACTACTTCGTTCGTGCCATAAATAATCTCTACGAGAAAAGGAGGAGAGACCGATGGTTACCAAAATTGCGGTGCTCGCGATGACGGCGGTTTTGTTTCTACACGGATGTTTCGGTGAAGAAGCCCCTCCTCCCGATGAGAAGGTCGATGGCGTGGTGAGGATTTTGATGCATGAGCCCGGGCACTATACGGTGCTCTTGCAAAAATCCGCGGCATCCACAATCACGGAGCGGCAATTGACAGTGGGTTGTGGAGGGAAAGTGACCTACGTACCAGACGTTGCCAGTAGCCAACCCATGTGGCTCTTGATTCATTTCGAGAAGACAGAAGGCTGCCTCGGTATGAACGAGAGCATTACGTTCCATATTCATGAGGAGGGGGACATCGGGGGTGCAGGGTGGAGCCACCACACAAGGCCTCGCCGTAGTGGGCAAACAAGTGTCATCCAGTAGGAGGACGAACAAGGGGCCGCTTGCGCATGCGCAAGTGGCCCGTTCCTTTTGCTATACTTCTACATAATGCTGAAGCGGCTTGAAATAGTCGGATTTAAATCGTTTGCCAAGAAGACGGTCTTGGACTTTTTGAGTTCCACGACCGCAATCGTGGGGCCAAACGGCTCGGGAAAGAGCAACGTCGCCGAGGCGTTCCGCTTTGCGCTCGGCGAGCAGTCGATGAAGAGCATGCGCGGCAAGCGCGCCGAGGACCTCATCTTTAACGGCTCGCACTCCGCGTCGCGGGCGAATCGCGCGGCGGTGGCCATCGTCTTCGACAACCTGCCGAAAGGCGGGCACCGGTCATTTCGGATTGATTTCGACGAAGTCATGATCGAGCGCGCCGTGCTGCGCGATGGCACGAGCGAGTACTCCATCAACGGCTCGCGTGTCCGCCTGCGCGACATCGAGGAGCTTCTCGCGGGTGCCAACATCGGCGAGACGGGCCACCACATCATTTCTCAGGGAGAAGCGGATCGGATCCTCATCGCCTCGCCGCGTGACCGCCGCGCGATGCTCGAAGACGCGCTCGGGCTCAAGATTTATGAATTCAAGAAGCAGGAAGCCGAGAAGAAGCTCGAGAAGACGGAGGAGAATATCAATCAGGTGAATTCGCTTCGCCGCGAGCTCGCGCCGCACCTGCGCTTCCTCGAGAGCCAGGTGAAAAAGCTCGAGCGCGCCGACTCGCTCCGCACGGAGCTCATCGCTCTTGCGCAGACGTATTTCGCGATTGAGGATGCGTATCTTGCGCATGAGAAAGTAAAGGTTGCAGGAGAGAAGCGCAATGCGGCGGGCCGCCTCGCGGCCACGACCGCAGAACTCTCTACCATAGAAGAGCGCGCGACCACCGATGCCGAAGGCGTGAAGCAACTCGAGCTCGTGCGAAAGAGCGAGCGGGAAGTGGAGCGCATAAGCGGCGAGCGGGGGGTGCTTGCACGCGAGATCGGTCGCGTTGAGGGCGCGCTCGCGGCCGCCAAAGAGCGCAGCGCGAAAGTCGCCCGCGAGCCGTATGCGAAAGTGCCCCGAGAGGATCTCCTTGCTCTCGCAAAAGAAGTCGAGCGGCAGGCGAGCGAAGCGTCCACTCCAGACGCGATTTCCGCCGCGCTTTCAGCGATCCGCAAAGCGGTCGCGGCGTTCGCGAGCCGCTTCGTTGCACCGACCGATGATCTTCTTGCCGATGAGGAGCGCACCGCATACGGGCTCGAGAACGAACGCACGGAACTTCTTGCGAAGGACGCACGATTCTCTGAGGAACTTGAGCGCACGAAATCCGCACTCGCCCGCGCCCGCGAAGCGCTGACCGCGCACGACGAGACGGGCCGCGAACTGCGCCGCCGCATCCTCGATCTCGCGCAAGCAAAAGCGCACGAGGAAGGCAGGGTGGCGAAGAGCGAGGCGCGCGAGCGGGAGCTCGTGCTTCTCTCCGAAGCGCTTGAGCGTGATAAGGCGGAGGCACTCGCCCTTGGCGGGTCGGCAGCCGTCTCCTATGCGCCGATCGCCTCTCCGCCGGAAGACCGCCCGGCGCAGGAAGTGCGCAAGAAGACGCTCGAGCGCACGAAGATCCGCCTTGAGGAAGCGGGCGGCACAGGCGAAGAAATTCGCCAGGAGCACAAAGAAGTCTCGGAGCGGGAGGCATTTCTCGCAAAAGAGCTCGACGATCTCGGGAAATCAGCCGCCGGTCTGCGGGCACTCATCGATGATTTGGATACAGAGCTCAGCAAGCATTTCTCCGACGGGCTCGCAAAGGTCAATGCGTCATTTAGCGAATACTTCGCGCTCATGTTTGGCGGCGGCAGCGCGCGGCTCGTGCTCGAAGAGCCGGAAGAGCCCGAAGAAGGCGAGCTCGAGGAAATGGGGCAGGCTCTCGACGAGCCGGAGGAAAAGGAGCGGCTCGGCATCGAGATCGCCGTCAATCTGCCGAAGAAAAAGATCCGCTCACTCATGCAGCTCTCAGGCGGCGAGCGCGCACTTACCTCAATCGCCCTTATCTTCGCTATGAGTC
>JAGWIS010000029.1 GCA_028866135.1 Patescibacteria group bacterium | reverse complement strand
CCGACTTCAAAGTCTCCGCATTTTAATGCTCGGCAATAGCCGCTTGGAAGCTTCGCTTCCAAGCGGCTATTGCTTTAGGATCGATTGTTGCAAAGCCGAATAATCGGACTCGCTGCCGCCCACGGTGGTCGTGAGGGCGTTCGCGGTCGCCACGTGCACGATGAGCCAGGTCGCCCCCGCACCGGCGATAGTGATGAGCAATATTGCGAAATAGGAGTTTATCGTATTCTTCACGCCTCTATTATATATGCGCGAGCGCACGAGCGGCCTTTTCTATGTGGAAAGCGTCGAGTCCGTAGTGCCGGAGAAGTTCGTCGGGGTCGCCCGATTGGCCGAACACATCCGCGACGCCGAGAATCCGCACTGGCACCGGGTGGTGCCCCGAGAGGAACTCTGCGATCGCGCTGCCGAAGCCGCCTGCCCCCTGATGCTCTTCGACGGTCACGACGCGGCCTGCCTGCCGCGCGACGTCGAGCACCGCCCGTTCATCAAGCGGCTTCACCGTGGGCACGTGGAGCACGATCGATTCGATACCGCCCTCGGAAAGCGTGCGCGCCGCCTGAAGCGCGGCGTAGCTCAGGGAACCGGTCGAGAGAATGGCGACTTTCGGCGCGGCCGATTTCCAAAGCAGCAGAGCCTTTCCTATTTCAAACGGCGTCTCGCTCGTCGTGAAGACGGGCGTCGCGGAGCGGCTGAAGCGCAGGTAGATGGGCCCGTCCGTCTTCGCCGCCGCAGCGACCGCCTTCCGCGCCTCTTCTGCATCGCCTGGAGCGATGACGGTCATCCCCGGCAGCATACGCATGAGCCCCATGTCTTCGAGCATCTGGTGTGTTGCGCCGTCGGGGCCAACCGATACGCCCGCATGCATACCGCATATCTTCACCGGCACGTGATTGAGCGCGATGGTCGTACGGATCTGCTCGTAGTTGCGGCCCGGGTTAAAGACTGCGTAGCTCGCGATGAACGGGATCTTTCCCGCAGCCGCCATGCCGCTTGCGACCGTCGCCATGTTTTGCTCGGCGACGCCGAGCTCGATGAAGCGTTCGGGGAACTCCTTCTGGAACCACTCCGCGCGCGTGCTTTCTGCAAGATCGGCGCACAAAACGACGATGCGCGGATCTGCCTTGCCCGCTTCGACAGCGCCCTTTCCGAATCCATCGCGCGTCGGCGCCTTCCCTATGGCCTCCGCGAACACATCCGCGGAAAGTTTTGCAGCGTCGTTACGCATACCTAGTGAGGGCAACGTGGCATTGCGCCGCGCGTTGTTTCGTTCGAAAAAGTGTAAACATATCTGTCATCGTATCACCACCGATAACGCAAGAATGCGCGGCGGCGCGAAAACAACGATGCCACGTTGTCCTACTAGGCATACTCGTGCGAAATCTTGCCCTTCAGCGTACGGATTTCCTTGAGGAATCGCTTCCCTTCTTCTGCCGTAGGCGGTTTTCCGTGCCAGTGGTAATCAAATTCGATTTCCGGGACCCCTTTGCCGGGAATGGTGTGGGCAATGAGCAAAGTCGGTTTTTCGTAAATTGCTTTGGCCTCATCAATCGCCGCAATGAACGCGCTCATGTCGTGGCCGTTCACTTCGAGCACGTGCCAGCCGAATGCACGATACTTATCTGCGAGCGGCTCAAGCGGCATCACGTTCTCGGTCATGCCGTCGATCTGAATGTTGTTGCGGTCCATGATTGCCGTGAGGTTGTGGAGTTTGTGTTTCCCGGCAAACATGGCCGCCTCCCAGATATTCCCCTCCTGCTGCTCCCCGTCGCTCATGAGGCAGTACACGCGCTGCTTCTTCCCGTCCATGCGGAAGGCGTACGCCATGCCGGCCGCCTGAGAAAGGCCCTCGCCCAAGGGGCCCGAGGTGGTTTCGAGGCCCGGGAGACGCAGGCGTTCCGGGTGCCCCTGAAGCCGACTGCCGAATTTGCGGAGCGTGAGGCATTCTTCGATCGGGAAATAGCCGGAGTGCGCCATCGCGGCATAGTGCACGGGGCAGATGTGCCCGTTTGAAAGTATGAGACGGTCCCGCTCTTCCCACTCCGGGTGCTTCGGATCGTGGTTAAGGATATGAAAATAAAACGCCGCGAAGATGTCCGCCATACCAAGGGGGCCGGCGGTGTGCCCGCTCCCCGCCGCCACGAGCATGGCGATGATCGTCGCCCGTATGTCTTGTGCGCGTAACTCGAGTTTCTGGATCTCGTTGTCTATAAGCATATGATTAGCGCCGAGTCTCGCCCCGTAGCCAGCAGCGTCCGCGCGGCTGTGGTACCGGGGTCTCGCGTATCTCGCGCGCGCGTAATTCAAGGTGCTGAATCTCGTTGTCGGTAAGCGCCATCGCTTCAGTATAACCGATTTCTCCGCTCGCCCCGTCGTAATCCCTCAAGTCCCTCAAGGGTGCCCCTTGAGATACAAGGGGCACCCTTGATGGATGTTTACACGCCGAAAGGGCTCTCGAGCGCTTCGAATTGCGCGAATGCCGTCGCGGGGTCCTTCGCTTTGAGGATGCCGGAGCCCACGACGACGTTCGAGACGCCGAGCGCAAGCAGGCTCTTCGCGCTCTCGAGCGTGACGCCGCCGTCCACCTGCACGGGAATATCCGGATAGCGCTTGCGGAATACGCGGATTTTTTCAAAGACGCGTTTGTCGAACGGCTGCCCCTGCCGCCCTATTCGCGCGATGCCCATGAACTGCACGTAATCGATCTTGTCGAGATGCGGCTCGAGAAGCGCGAGGTCGCTCGCGATGTTGAGCGCGAGACCGAAGGAAATGAAGTCGCCGTACTGCGTGCGGGCGGACGCGAGCATGCGCGGCAGATCGGTCGGGCTTTCCGCATGGAACGTGAGGCGCGTAGCGCCAAGCGTAAGCCACGCGCCGGCTGCGCGCTCGGCGTCGAGGCACATGAGATCCATCTCGTACGCGATACGGTCGAGCGAAGGGAGCATGCCGCCCTCGGCGCAGCGGCGCTCGAGCTCCCCCGGAGCGGAAAAAGGCCACGACGCGGGAGACGCGAAGCGGCCGTCGACAACGTCTATCTGCACGCGGGAGACCGAGGGGATCCGGGCAAACAACGAAAGCTTTTCCTCGAGGTCTTTCTGCGAGGCGGGGAGCACGGCCGGAACTACAAGGCCCATTACCGATAGTATAGGATGGAAAACCGCAACAGGATTGCGGGTATTGCATAAGTCGGAGAAATGGAGCGCTCAGAATTTCGCGATGCGGCGCGCGTGACGCGGCGATTCCGAGAAAGGCGTGTCAAGAAATATCTGGACGGCCTTGATGGCCTGCTCTCCGGACACGAAACGCGCGCCAATGGAAAGGACGTTCGCATCGTTGTGCCGGCGCGGAAGCCGTATCGCGTCATAGCCGTCCTCGGAACGGCCGCCCTCGATGTCGAGTGCGGCGGTCACGCGCATGGGGCCGTAGAAGACCGCCGCGCGAACACCCTTCACGCGGTTCGCGCACATCGCCTCGCCCTGGCCGCTTCCGCCGATGATGATGCCGCGCGCATGTTCTTTCGCTACGCGCTCGGCGAGCGGCGTCATGACGTCCGGATAGTCATCATCCGGGTCGAGCGCAAAAGCGCCCAGGTCTTCAATGTCGTACCCGAGCGTGCGGACGTGCTCCGCAAGCGCGTTCTTGAGCGCGAACCCGGCATGATCGGAAGCGAAAAAAACTTTCATTGCCATCAGCTATTCGCTGCCTTGAGCACGTGGCGCACGAGCGATTCGGTGTACCCCATTTCGTTGTCGTACCAGGCGAGCACCTTCACGAGCGTGCCGTCGACGACGCGGGTCATGCCGAGATCGGCGATGGAGGCGTGGGGCTCGCCGACGATGTCGCTTGAGACGAGTTCTTCGTCGGTCGTCGTAAAGACGCCCTCCCAGCGCGGCTTCGAGGCGGCGCCGCGCAGTATCGTATTCACCTCGTCCCGCGTCGTCGGCCGCTTCGCGATAAACGTGATGTCCGCGATCGATCCGGCTGGTACCGGCACGCGCAGCGAAATACCATCGAATTTGCCGACAAGCTGCGGATACGCCTGGGCGACCGCAATCGCCGCGCCGGTTGAGGTCGGCACGATATTTTGTGCTGCCGCCCTTCCCTCTTTCATGTCTTTTTTCGATGGGCCGTCGACGATGGATTGGCTCGCGGTGTACGCATGCGTCGTCGAGAGCACCGCCTTCTCGATGCCGATGGCCTCGTCGAGGATAGCGATGACCGGGCTCGCGGAATTCGTCGTGCACGAAGCATTGCTCGTGAGTTTGCATGTAGCGAAGCGGTCCTCGTTGATGCCCATGAGCACGGTGGCGCCGATGTTTGACTCCTCTTTTACCGGCGCAGTGATGACGACGCGCTTCGCGCCCGCCGTAATATGCGCCTGCGCCTTCTCGTAATCAGTAAAGAAGCCGGTCGACTCGACGACGACATCGACCGCCAAATCCTTCCACGGCAACTGCGCCGGATCCTTTTCCGAAAAGAATTTCGCCTCCGTACCGCCGATGACGAGATTGCCGTCTTTCGTTTCCACCGAGAACGGGGCGCGGCCGTACACCGTGTCGTACTTGAGAAGGTACGCGAGATTCCCGAGCGAACCGAGGTCGTTCACCGCGACGATCTCGATGCCGCGCCCAGTACTTCGGCGCGCGAACGCCCGCCCGATGCGACCGAACCCGTTGATAGCGACGCGAATGGCCATAAGAAAAAAGTGATTATGTAAACGACTTTGCAATTATAGCACTCCTCATATTCGTACCGCCCGCAAGCCGGCCGACAAGGGTGCCCCTTGTCGGCCGGCGGATTACAAGGGGCACCCTTGTAGTTGTTTTGATTAATCGAGGAGGAGTTTTTCGATGTTTGTGCGTTCGAGGATGCCTTCGGACTGATTTTCGACAAAAAGCCGGTATTCGTCCCTGCTCTCAAACTGGCCCAGCACGGAATCGAAATCGACGAGGTCTCCCTGTCGAAGGCCGATGTAATCCGGATAGCTGCTAAACGCCCACTTCTCAGGGCTGTCCACCAACCTTGCGGTCGCCGGGTTCTGGTGAATATACGCGGAGAGCGCCGCAATCTGGTTTTCCGATTGGACCGGTACCGATTTGAAATGATCTTGGAAGACATGTCCGGTGTGATCATATTTTCGGTTGAAGTACATCGAATAGCTCGTGCATACCTTGAGCAGAAGCTTGCCGAGCGGTACCTCCCCGCACTGTTCTATCTGCAAATGGAAATGGTTCGGCATGAGGCAGTATGAGACGAGCGAGAACGTATCCGGCTCGAACGGCACGAGGCGAATCGAGGAGACGGGCGCGCCCTTCGTTTTCCCGAGCGCGAGACGGATGCGTTTCAGAAAGTTCAGATAATCTTGTTCGTCGCGGAAAATATCCATCTTCCCGTTCCCGCGATTATAAATATGGTAGGAAACTCCCGAAGCGAATTCTTTGTAATCGCGCCGTCTCATAATTTTACAAACATCCTAACCCGACAAGGGTGCCCCTTGTAAGAATATCCAGGGATAAAGAAGCAAACTCTCGCTACAAGTCGCCACAAGGGTGCCCCTTGTGGATTCTAGAGCTCTTTGAGTATCTCTGTGAACCGTTCCTTGGAGACGCCGAGCGTGCGTAGATTATTTGAGATGATGAATTGCGGCAGTTCATCATCGCACGGGATGATGATTGGACGGAACAATCCGGGTCTCTTGTATTTTCGATGGCTTCCCTCCTGACCTTTGAATTCACAGCCGGTAGCGAGCAGGAATTTCTCGAATCGTTTCCAGCTCACTCTCCCGACCCTATCCATGAGATAGTTACGTAGTTACCGGAACGCGAACATTCACTGATTGTTGGGAAATCACCGGTGGGTTCCATGCTGCTTGTCCCTTGTGCCAGCCGAGATCAGATAAGACGGCGTCAACCGTATTATTCTCGATGAGATCCTTAAAAAAAATCGTAACAAGTTCGCCAAAGCGCTGTTTTGCTTCGGCTTCGTCCTTACCCGCCGTAGAAATATCGAGTGCCGGGGTATAAGCGACGACCTTCCCATCCTCCTGTATAAAAGAGACCGGCAAATTCAACTCAAGCTGATGGGCAACCTGGTTCATAAGGGCATTGTAGCACATCCGCCCTTTAGATGACGCCATTTTATACCCGATTACTTGCTAGCCGGCGTGGAGGTGGCGGTCGAAGTAGTGGTTGTGGAGGTTGCGGTTGAAGTCGTCGTCGAGGAGGTGGTCGAGGTGGAAGTAGCGGTGGTGGTCGAAGAGGAGGTAGTGGAGGAAGGCGCGGCGACGGTGACGACACGCGAAGCGGAGCCGGTGTTGCCGGCGGCGTCGGTCGCGGAGTAGGTCAGCGTGTAGATGCCGGCAGTTGCAGCGTTGACCGCGCCGGTCTCGACGATCTTCGCGGTCAGATTGCCGTCGACGTTATCGGTCGCGGTCGCGCCCGGGTCGGTGAAGGCGTCCCCTACCGTTATCTGCATCGCCGCGCTGCCGTTGAGGGTCACGACCGGCGGAGTGGTGTCGGTCGAGGCGGTCGTGCTCGCCGTGATCGTCGTGGTTGTGGTCGTCGTCGAGCCGGAAGTGGAGACCGTGCCGTCAGGATTCCCCACGATCACCGAGCGCATCGCGGTCGAGGTGTTCCCTGCCGCATCGGTCGCCTTGTACGTGATGATGTAGGTCGTCGGACTCGACGTATTGATCGTCGTAGAGGAGACCGTCTGCTGCAGGCCGTTTATGAAGGTGATGTACGGGTCGGTGCCGTCGGCGTTGTCGGTCACTGTCACGCCCGGCTCGGCAAACGGCGCGCCGACTGCCACGTGCACCGGATTGCCGCCAAGGAGCGTGATGACGGGCGGAGTGGTGTCGGGGCCGCTTGATTGCGACACGCCCGGCGCGCCGTCCGGCGTGCTCGTGGCGATCTGCCCCACCGTCTGCACGAGGAAGTAATCGAAAGATACGTCGCCCGGCTGCGGCGCGGAGAGGACGACGCGGAAGGAGCCGGCCGCCTTGTCGCTCACCCACCAGCTGCCGGCGATCTGCGAATTGAAGGTGACGAAGACTTTGGTGGTGGGCTGCACGAGCGAGTTGTTTACCTGCGCCACCGTGTTGCCGGAGAGGATGACGACGCTCCCCGCGCTTGAGGTGCCGTCGGCGTCCTTGCTCGCGACGAGCTGGCGGAAGACGAGCGTGTTGAACTGCGCGACGCCTTTCTGGATGAGCACGCCGAAGGAGTTGAGTGCGGAAGCGAGCGAGGTGGTGCCGAGCGTGATCGGCGAGGCGCTTGCGCTTGAGACGGCGCCGCTCTCAAGCGCCTCGACGCGCGTCTCGAGCGAAGTGAGGCGCGTGTTCTCTGCATTCACCTTCGCCGCGAGCGCCTGCACGCCCGCGAGGGTGAAGGTCGCGAACTTGTAGATGTCGACGCCCTTGCCGTCCGGCGAGAGGATTTCCGGCGCGGTCTGCTGCGCATCCTCCGCGATGAAGCCGAGGCGGAGCGGGTCGTTCTGGTCCTCGATCTTGTAGCGGTAGGTCGCGACGCGCAAATTCACGAGCTGAT
>JAGWIS010000028.1 GCA_028866135.1 Patescibacteria group bacterium | reverse complement strand
AGAAGCGGAGATAGTCTTCGTTCGCGTTGTTGGTGTCGGCGGTGATCTTCGTCGACTGATCGGCGTCGATCACCCCGCCGAGGCCCTGCCACACGGCGTTGTCGCCGTAGCCTTCGAACTGGTGCGTGGTGGTGTTGTAGCGGACCTGGCCGGTGAGCGCTTCTGAGGGGCGCTGGCCGGTGGTGCCGACCGGCAGGTGGACGGCGTCGGTGCCGAAGATGTCGAGGATGGAAGCAGGGGTGGTGGTGCCGAGGCCGATGCGTTTGTTGAGCGTATCGATCGAGAGGATCGAGGCGCTCGCCGCGTTCGTGAAGTTGAACGTGTTGAGCTGGTTCGATTGCGGCGTGAACGTAAGCGAAGGCGTCGTGCCGTTCACCGCGATGGTGGTGCTGCCGAGCGAGGTGACGGTCGAGGTCCATTCGTCCGATGCGTCGTACTGGACGCGGAATTGCGGGGTCGAGGTGGAGGTGATGGTCTGGCTGCCGGAATTCACGATGCCGCCGGCGAGCAGGTTGCCGGAATTATCGACGCGGAAGAGCAGCGTGCCGGCATGGCTCCGGTAGTCGATGAAATCGCCGGAAGGCGCCGTATCGGTCGCGCGATAGGCCGAGATGAGCGTCGTGCCGTTCGTTGTCTGTTGGAGAGCGAGCGCTGCGTCGGGGGTGGAAGTGCCGATGCCGACGAAGCCGCCGTTCGTGAGGCGATAGACTTCGCTGCCGGCCGCGTTATTCGCGACGAATATCGGCTGCGTCGACGTGCTGTTTTGCACTGCGAGAAGCGCGGCGGGCGAAAGGACGCCGATGCCGACGTTCTTCGTGGAGGTCGCATACACGAAGCCGTTCGTGTCGAGAGCGAGGGAGCCGGCGAAGGTGGAAGTGGCGGTCGCGGCGGTCGCGGTGAAGTAGGGCGCGCTTACGTTCGTCCCCGCTGATAATCCGCCGGTGGCGGAGAGAGCGCCGCTCACGGAGGTCGCGCCGAGGGACGCGGTGCTGGCGGTCAGGTCCGTGAAGCTCGCGGTGCCTGCGGAGACCAGCGACGCGTTCGCCAGCGTGCCGCCTCGGAAGTCGCCGTTCCGGACGATGAGATTCGAGAGATCCTGAATCATGTTGACCTGCTGGATGGTCGTCATGTTCGTGATCCCTTGCGCGGCGACCGGCCGGATCAGGCCGGCGACGGTGGCGAGCACGCTGTTCCTGAGCGATGTGAGCGACTGATTTACGAAATCTTCTGAGACGCCGCGCACGACAGTGGTGGTTGTATAGGTCGGATACGAATTTGCGATTGCACGAGCCGGAGAGGACGTCGCGACGACGATGACGCCCGCTTTCGGCACGCCGGTCGGAAGGACGATGGTCGGAGGCGGAGCGAAGAGCGCAGCGATCGTGCGATTCGTCGAGTCGAAGAAATTCTGAATCGTCTCGTACGTGGCGAGTGCGATCTGCTCGGCAACGGAGAGTGTCGGCGCGACTGCAGCGAGCATCGGTGCGGAGGTGGTATGCACGACGGAAAGCGTATTCGCGACCGTCGGTACACGCGCGAGCGTATCGAGCGCAAGCGCGCTCTTGCCGAGCGCGCCGAGATACGCGTCCTCGAGAGCGGCCGGCGCAGCGACGGCAAACGATGAAGCGTCGTTCGCAAGCGCGAGTCCGGAAGACGTGCCGTCATACGCAGCGCGACCGGTGCCAAGCACGAGCGCGAGATACCCATCGGAGATCGCGTGCGAGGCGGCGACGAAGTGCGTCGCTCCGGCGTATTCCGCATCAAAAACGGCTTGCGCAATAGCCGGCCCGAGCCGTGCGGGCGCAGCGGCCGCCTCCAGGAAGGCTGCAGTTGCGAGAGCGGGAGCGTGGGCGGCGAATCCCGCGAGCGCGTCGCCCGTGCCGCCCAGAAACGCCACGGTCGCCTGGGCGCTCGCCGGAGCCGCGGTGGCGGCTCCGTAGGCGAGCGCCACGTCGGCCTCGATGGCCGCATGCGCTGCTTCGATGACCGCATTGCCGAGCGCAAGATTCATTTCTGAGATCACGCGAGGCGCAGCGGCAAGCGCATCGCGCGCAGAAACGGCACCGGCGAGCGCGTGCTCGCCGGAATTCATGACGAACGACTGATACGCATCGAACGATCCGTTGATCGCGGCATAACTTTTTTCTCCGATCGCGACGTATGCGTGCATGAGCGAGTCCGTGATGCGCGCCGGCGTCGTCAGGAACGCATATGCGTCAGACGCGAATGACCGCAGATCGTCAGTGGTAAGTGCCGCCGACTTCGGACTCGTAAGCATCGGCGCATGTGCGGATGTGTTTTCGGCGAACGCCATCTGGAGCGAGGAGAGATCGGGATTCGCGAGAAGTGGCGATGCGAGATTCGCAGAGACGAGCGCATTGCGCGTCGCGACCTCGGACAACCGCTTCTGCGTCGATGCTCCTGCTTCATCTATCCTCGACGCGATGCGTGAAGGAATGTCACCGAACGTTGCGTTGAAGCCCGACGCAATTTCCTGCGCGAGAGCGATCGCGTTCGCGCCAGCCTGCGGAAGACTCGCGGCCTGCGCCGCATACGCACCGGAAATGAGCACCGCGCACGCTATGGAGAGTGCGAGCGCCTGCGAACGAAAGGCGTTTTCAGTGATGCCTAAATTCGGCACGTTAATCGGAGTTGTCAATTTCCGCGCGGCACGATTCAGGAGGGAGTGGTGCGCCCTATATTCTTCCTCGCGCGTCCGCGCGAGCGCGCGCGCTTGGTCAAGTTTTCGGTCTCCCTGCTCTCCGACGAAACGTGCAAGGGATTCCTTATCGATGAGCCAGCTATGTCCGATCCTCTTCCCTGCTATTTTTCCTGAACGAGCGAGACGCGCGAGATAGTCCGAAGTGTATCCAGAAATCTCTCCAGCATCCTTTGTCGTTATCAAATTTTTTTCAAGGAGTTGATCCATGTCGGATAGCCGAATTACCTAAATAATAACTTACGATTTCGGCATTCCCTATAAAAATTATGGGGATAATTATTCGTTAAAAAATATTCGGTCGCGATGAGGCACTCGTGCGCTGCGACAGGCAAAATTTTTCATCAAAAATCCCCCCGGAGATCCTTTCAGGAGGAGAAAATTCCTCTTGGAAGCATTGTCTTGGCCTCCATAGAGCGCATTGAGAGCAAAAAGACGCTCCCGGGTATGTTGAATAAGAAGCCTAAGATCCAAAACCGATCTTCCAGATCAGTAATACATTTATATAGGTAGTTAAATCCTGATAAACGAATTATATAGACTATATATAGGTATTCCTTTGATTCGATTTACATGATTTAAATAATCTCTTTGCCTTAACTTCTATATTCTCAACAGTCTATATAGATGTATTCTATTTTTACAGGTAAATAGGTCTTAGTTGTGTATGAGGAAAGATGATTTTCTACTGCCTATTTTGAGCTGTTCTCACTTTTTGATCGTAAAAATTTCCTAATTAAGCCTTACTAGCAGGGTTTGCAGGCTGATCTTATCTGCTAGTTATATTTTTATATAAAATATATTCTTGTATATCCGAGACGAGAAACTAAGTAAGTAAGCTATTTATCATATAATATGATTCCGCTTATAACGCTTGCTTGGCTAACCGATGAAATATTTTTATCGAAATAACCTGTTCCTACTGCTGCAGAAGTCGCTGCTAGAAAGGCAAGGATGATACCGAAGGCTGTAATCGCTCCTATAAGGCCATGTATCCTTCTCTGTGGCGCCTTCCTCTCTTCTTCGTGGGCATCGAGCCTAACTTCTTCCCGGCGGGCAGGAAGGAGCTCTTTTGGTGGCGGCTCGTAGAGAGTATGGATAGGGATATTTATATCTCCATCCTCTTTTGCTTCTTCTCTCTCAATGCTTGGGGCCGGAAGATCATTTTCAGGCTCTTTTTCCGGCATTTCTACGACTGAATCAGCCTTTTGTGTCTCAATGTGATCGAACCATGCGCGCCAGGAATCGTGGAGACGCTGTGAGAATGCTTCAGACCCTTCCTCAGAGTCTTGCGTTACCGCAGTTTTTGCCTCTGATGTCCTATCATCCTGAAGGCGATTTACGGACGGAAGAAGCTCTGCCGGCACGGCCTCGTAGCGCGGCGCGTCCCAGGTAGAGGCAAATGAAGAGGCAGGGACTTTCTCCTCCCTCTCTTCTTCAATTTTCTGATCTCCGAAGCGGTGGTCCTGGATGGCGGTCTCGAGGACATACCAGCTCCGCCCGACGAGGCGGGCAGGGACGCGCCCTTCCCTACAGAGCTGCCCTATATAGTCCTTTGCGTAGCCAGTCATTTTTGCGGCTCGCTTCGACGATACATATTTCTTCTCCCCTATAAGAATTTCATCCATGCCCATAGTATAGCCATATCTTGGCTCGTTGAAAAGAGTGGTTGGTGCATAACTGAAACGACACAGAAAACGCCAGAGCACGCCCTACCCAAAAGCTATTTTCCGAGTTCCTTCACAATGAGTTCTTTGAGTATCCCTGGATTGCCTGCGCCTTTCGTGGCCTTCATGCTCTTCCCTATCAGATATTGGAGAGCCGCCTCTTTACCCGCCCGGTATTCCGCGACCGCCTTCGCCTCCTCTTTCAGGACACCGGAAACAGCCTCTTGGAGAGCGCTCGCGTCGTGCACTTGAAGAAGACCTTTTCCCTTCGCTATCGTTTCCGGATCTCCTCCCGAGCGATACATCGCGGCGAGAACATCCTTCGCGCCGCGGGAAGAAACTTTCTCTTCTTCGACCATTCGCATCAGATTGAAAAATGCCTGATAGAGGTCATCGGCAGATGTGTACGAAAACTTCGACTCGACGCTCGAATCCTGCATGAGCCCCGCGACATCCGAGACGATGTAGTTCGCCGCGAGGCCGATGAGTGTTTTGTCATTGTTCGACGCGCGCTTGGCGACGCCCTCGATGAGCGCCATGAGAAAAGCGTTTTCCGGCTGGACGAGAACATCGGCGTACTCTTTCCGGATGCCGAGCGCCTCGTACCGTGCGCGACGCTCCCACGGAAGCTCCGGCAAAGAGGCGCGGAGCGCCTCGGGAGAGAATTCCGGGATTTCCGAGAGAAAGAGCTTCGGCAGATCCGGCTCCGGGAAATACCGGTAATCCGCACTCCCCTCTTTGAAGCGCTGGTGGAAAGTCTCCTGCTTCGCCTCGTCCCATCCGCGCGTCTCCTGCACCACCTTCCCTCCCTTCTCGAGAAGCGCGCTCTGCCGCTTGACCTCGAACGCGATAGCGCGCTCAACGGAACGGAACGAGTTTATATTTTTCACTTCCACTTTCGTGCCTAAAACAGGCCTTTGGCCTGTTCGGCCGATCAATCCTTCGGATTGATTTAGGCCGAACTCGCCCTCCTTCGCCGAGACCGACACATTTGCCTCGATGCGCATCTCGCCTTTCTCAAGATTCGCCTCTCCGGCGCCGAGCGTGCGCAAGAGAAGCTGCAGCTCGCGCGCGAACCTGCCCGCCGTCTCAGCGTCGTGCAGGACCGGCTCGGTGACGAGCTCCATGAGAGGAATGCCCGCGCGATTGAAATCGACGAGGCTCTTCCCGCCCGCATGGCTCGAGCGGGCAGTATCTTCCTCGAGGTGCACGCGCGTGATCGCGACACCGACGAGCTCGCCGCCGGTGACGAGCGGGTGCTCGTACTGGCTGATCTGAAATCCTTTCGGGATGTCGGGATAAAAATAACTCTTCCTATCGAACTCGGTGAAATCCGCGATGCGGCCCCGTATGGCGGTGCCGATTCGCACGATATGCCGCACCGCCTCCCGATTGATGACCGGAAGGGTGCCCGGATGCGCCATGCAAACGGGGCAGACGTTTACGTTCGGCCGCGTCTCCTCCGGATCGTTCGCGGAATCGCAGAACATCTTGGTCCGCGTTTTCAATTCGGCATGTACTTCTAATCCTATGGTCGGGATATATTTCATAAACTTGACCGACTTGCCCCGTTAGAAATGAAGCTCGCTTCTAACGGGGTGGTCGGGCGATACATGGTGCCCATAGTATGCCGTAGGTGGTAGGCAGTAGCAATCCGCCAGTTCGGCTCTTTATCCCTTGGACAGGGTCTTTATGAGCTGGTCGGCAAACTTCTTGACCGACTTAGGGTCGTTGATAGACACAGGAAAGACCTCCCTCCCCGTCTCCCTGCGAAGCAATTGCATCTTCGTTTCCCATTCTGCCGCCCCCACGAGGTCGGTTTTCGAGAGGATGATGACTTCCTTCTTCTTTGGGAGTCCGTGCCCGAAAAGCTCTATCTCTTTGCGCACTTCCCCATACGCCCTTATAGGGTCGTCTTGGCCCGCCGAGACGAGATGCAGCAAGATTCCTGTCCTCTCGACGTGTCTTAAAAATTTCGTACCGAGACCTCGTCCGGACGAGGCTCCCTCGATGAGCCCTGGAATATCGGCCAGGATGAATCCATGCATCTCTCCGAGACTTGGCTCGAGCGTGGTGAACGGGTAATTCCCGACTTTCGATTTTGCCCGCGTCAGCGCATTTAGAAGCGAGGATTTCCCGGCATTCGGCAGGCCGATGATGCCCGCGTCCGCGATGATCTTCAGGGTCAGCTCGATGGCCCCGCCCTTCCCTTCCTTGCCAGAAGTCTGCTGGAACGGGTTCTGATTCGTGGAGCTTCTAAAGCGCGCGTTGCCGAGCCCGCCCTTCCCGCCGCGGAAAAGCACCATCTGTTCGTCTTCCTTAGTGATCTCATATTCTTCGCCGGTCTCGACGATACGCGCCACCGTGCCGACCGGGACTTTGAGAATAGCATCCGCGCCCGCGGCGCCTTGTTTCAGTTCGTTCTTCCCCGCTCCGCCATTTTCAGCATGAAATTTCTTCTGGTACCGGTAGTGCGCAAGCGCGGAGAGATCGCGCACGCCAAGAAGCACGACGTCGCCGCCGCGCCCGCCATCGCCGCCAGACGGTCCGCCGCGCGCGGATTCTTTGGTGCGCAGCCAGCGAATGACACCGTCGCCGCCCTTCCCCGCCTGCGCGTGTATTTTTACTTCATCAACAAATGCCATACGTCCACCCTAACACAAAAGAAAACATGGGGCATGCTCGGAAAGTCCGGACATAAAATTACCCCTCCTGCGAGTACCGCGGATACCGCCACTACCATATCATATATGGTAGTATTCCAGATATGAAGAAGAAGCTGGGCGAGCTCAGCAAGGAAGAACGTACCCGGACGCTTGACGCGCTCTACACCGCAGCAGGAGCAGTGCGCGGACGTTCCTCTATGAAGCTTTTCCTGCGCGATCTCCTCACCGAGAGCGAACGGATCATGCTGGGACGACGGATCCTGATTGCCAGGCTCCTCCTGCAAGACGAAACTCGCGATTCCATCCGCCAGAGAACCGGCGCTGGTTATAACACCATTGAGCGCGTACGGCGGTGGCTTAAGGATCAGATGCCGGGGTATGAGATGGCGATCGCAGCCATGGAAAAGGAGTTCGGAAAACGCGATTTTAATAGAAACTATGCAAAGAGCATGCTGTTTCGCCTCAAGCGGCGCTATCCGCTTCACTTCCTCCTCTTCCCCGAACCGGGGCGTAAGTGAACGGGAAGCGCGTCAGACACGCAAGGGAAAACACTACCATATATGGTAGTGTTTTCCCTT
>JAGWIS010000027.1 GCA_028866135.1 Patescibacteria group bacterium | reverse complement strand
TTCGCATACGGCGCGTGGACGCTCGCCATTGCCTTTCTCGTGTTCGGCCTATTTCCCGCGCTCACGGACGGCGTGCAGCGTTCTCTTGCTGCACAGCTCACGGGCGAGACTGTTCGCGGCGGCGGTTTGGGATGGCTCAATGCAGCAACCGGATTCGGAGCGCTCGCGGCTGGAATCGGCGGCGGCTACCTGTGGCAGGCATATAGTCCCACGACTGCATTCCTCGCTGCCACGATTGTTGTTGTATTTGGACTCGTGCTCCTCTCCATTTCAGGAGGTCAGAAGGGCTAAAAGTTACCAACTCCGAGGGGAAACGGATGCTCTGGACTCCTGAACCAGAGGCGTCATTCCTTGGTGTGTATGGACTCCATTACAAGGGCCCCCTTGGGCGGCATTAGCAGGCAGGCCGTACAAGCGCCCGTGCGAATTAAATACTGCCTGTATGCAAGAAAGAGCACCGAGAGCGAGGAGCGGCAGGTCCTGAGCATAGACAGCCAGATCAAAGAGATGCTCCAGCTCGCGGACCGCGAAGGACTCGAGATCGTGGAGCTGAAGCGCGAGAGTCACTCCGCCAAAGAGACCGGCCAGCGGCCCGTATTCAATGAAATCATTGATGAGCTGAACCAAGGAAGATACAACGGCATCCTCACCTGGGCGCCCGACCGCATCAGCCGCAATGCGGGCGACCTCGGCCGCGTCATTGATCTCATGGACGCCGGGAAGCTCGCCGAGATCCGTACTTTCTCGCAGCGGTTCACGAACAATCCCAACGAGAAATTCCTGCTCATCATCCTCGGCGGGCAGGCGAAACTCGAGAACGACAACCGCGGTATCAACGTGCGGCGCGGACTCCGCACCCGATGCGAGATGGGACTCCGGCCTGGCGTCGCACCAACTGGATACATCAACGAGTACACCGTCGAACAGAATGCCGCTAAACGCTGCCATGCCGTCATCGACCCTGTTCGCGGGCCGATTATCCGGCAAATGTTCGAGAAGATGGCGAACGAGAAATGGTCGGGTCGGAAGCTCCATCAATGGCTCAAGTTCGACCTCAATTTCAAATCGAAGGGCAACAAGAATCTCTCTCTCGGCAACATCTACGTCATCCTCCAGAACCCCTTCTACTACGGCACCTTTGAATACCCGGAAAAGAGCGGCAACTGGTACCACGGCAAGCATGAGCCGCTTATATCGAAGGAACTATTTGACGCGGTACAAGCACACCTCAAGCGCGATCACATAGTGAGAAGCGAGATTAAAGAGTTCGCCTTCACCAAGCTCATGGTCTGCGGCTCTTGCGGCTCTGGCATCTGCGCGGACGAGAAGTTCAAGCGCCTCAAAGACGGCACCTCCGCCCGTTACGTCTACTACGGTTGTACCGCTATGCGCGAGAAGTTTGAGGAAGAGGTGGAACGGCTCAAGAAGTTCCAGCGCATGTTTGCAAGCGGAGATGCTGCGCCAAAGAAAGACATCGACCTCTGTGACTATGCGAAGTACCTGTTACGCAACGGCAGTCTCACCGAGAAGCGCGAGCTACTGCTCTGCATCAAGAGCAGGCTGGTGCTGAAGGAGGGAGTGTTAGCCCTGGAGAAATAGTATTAACCTTCAAATTCTGTCTTCCGTAACCAGTTGAGAAACTTCCATTCGTCGACAGGACCGAGTTGATCGGCAATCATGTTTAAGTTCGCGATCCACGCTGGAATGTTCTCCTTTGAGATAGTCTCAGTGTCGGCAAAGAGATTACGATCGGACTCCTGCAGAGCTTCTCGCGCGTCGCCGACAAGGCCGCGTTTGCCAACCGATTCGGCACCGTCATCGTCGATGAGTGCCACCACATCCCGGCGACGACCTTCAGCGCCGTCATCCGCACCCTCAATCCCGACTACCTCTACGGTCTCACTGCAACCCCGAAGCGCAAGCATAACGATGAGCGACTTATCTATGCGTACTTGGGCGACATCGTCTCAACCATGCAACCAAACGCAAGAGTCGAACGGACTCCTGCTACCCGTGCTTCAGTGCCAGAAATCGTCGTGAAGGAAACAGCGCTCGAAATCCCGTTTGAGTGGAAAACCGACCGCTTTCAACTGCTCGCGAAGATCATCTCCTTCGATACGGCACGGAACCGCATCATCGCAGACGACATCGCCGAACAGGCCTCGCGCGGCGAGCGCGTGCTCATTCTCTCAGAACGCAAAGAACACCTCGACATCCTCGCCCTCTGCCTCAAAGGACGCTGCGAGACTATCGTCATTACCGGAGACGACACGAGCGCGAAACGCGCGAGCAAGCTTAAACGGATCAAAAACAGTAAGTATCAGGCGATACTCTCGACCGGACAATTCTTCGGCGAAGGAATGGACGTGCACAACATTTCGGTGCTCGTGCTCGCCTTCCCATTCTCATTCGAGGGGAAACTCGTACAATACATCGGGCGGCTACTCCATGGCTCCGACCCGAAGCTTGTCCTCGATTATCGCGATACCAAAGTCGCATTCCTCGAACGTCAGTACAAACAGCGTCAGCGGTATTACAACAAGCTCAAGGGCACATGAGTTCGAATCCTTTTGCGGTAACGATAGAAAAAGGTCGGTAAACACTAGCGCCCTAGACTGCGGAGAGGGTGGGATTCGAACCCACGGTCCCGTTTCCGGGACTCTGGTTTTCAAGACCAGCGCGTTAGACCGCTCTGCCACCTCTCCCTAACTTACGCCTGCGGTGATGACGGATGCGCCGGCGTGTGAAGAGAAGAAGAGGATTTCTGTTTGTCCGAGCGGAACCACACGAGATAGACGATCTCGAGGATGCCGAGCGTGTTGATGATGAGAAGCGCGATGAACCAGCCTTTCTGCCCGCCCCGCGCCGCGTGCCAGAGCGCGTACCCCTTGATGATGATCGTCCAGATCATGACCACGATGAATATCGGCAGGAGGACGAGCATGAGCGCTGGCACAAACGGCGGATAATAGAAAGGCGAGAAGCCGTGCATATACGTGTACATGCCCCGGATTATACCATACACTGCACGCATGCGATACCTCGGCGTCGACTTCGGCAGCAAGAAAATAGGACTCGCTCTTTCGGACGAAGCGGGCACGATGGGGTTTCCTCACGCCATCGTCCCTAATACGTCGAAACTCGTCGAAGACCTCTGCATGCTTATCGCCAAAGAAAATATTGGGGCGGTGGTTATCGGGGAATCGCGCACCCTCGCGGGCGGAGAGAATCCAATAGCGAAAGACGCTCGCGCGCTCGGACGCTCGCTCTCTGAGCGCTCGGGCGTCCCGGTATTTTTCGAATCAGAGGTGTTTACGAGTGCCGAGGCGCGGCGCATGCCCGAGAAAGAAGGGAAGTCGCGTGCCCCGAAGCGGCGTGTTGCTATCGACGCCTCCGCTGCCGCGCTCATACTTACCAGCTATCTTTCACGCATCGCTCATGGACAAGCCGCAAATAACGATTGACGAGTTCAGCAAGATAGAAGTGAAGATCGGGACAGTGCGGAGCGCCGAGCGCGTTCCGGAAACCGACAAGCTGCTCAGACTCACCGTCGATTTCGGCCTAAAACCTTCGCAGAGCGAAGGTTCGGCCGATCGCTCGCCGGAGGCGAGCGATGTAGGCGAAGAAAGAGATGTGCGTCAGATAGTTTCGGGCATCGCCGCGTACGCCCCTGATACCGCGACACTCGTCGGCCGCCAGCTCGCATTCGTCACGAACCTCGAACCGCGCACCATACGCGGACTCGAAAGCAACGGCATGCTCTTTGCGGTCGGATCGGGCGAGTCGTTTGCTTTTCTTACCCCCGACAGGGAAGTGCCGCCGGGGACGAGTGCGCACTAAAGGGCGCGGCGGCTTCGCCGCCGCGCCGAAATTTGACCGAACACCGATAAAACAGTCCGTCTCGCCATCCCCGCTGCGAAGCCAGCGGGGCGTTGGCGGATGGACACCAGGGTGTTTTGCTGGACAAGGTTGTGGCCTCCGCCACGCTTGTTTAATTTCGGCCATTCATCCCCGCTGCAAAGCAGACGGGGCGTTCTGGCCGATGCCAGTAAAAATCAGTTATACTTTATCGCATGCCCTTTGCTCTCGGTGAACGTTTCCGTGCTGCGTTTGCACCGCCGCGGTATCTCGCGCCGCCCCTCTCCGGTATCGACATCTCGACGAGCGGAGTGAAAGTCGTGCGCCTTGAAAAAGGCCTGAACGGCATCGTCCTTGCAGACTACGCGCAGGCGCGCCTGCCGCTTGGAATATTTACCGACGGAGAGATCATCGACCGCGATGCGATTGTGGGAGCGATTGCCTCGACCGCAAAAAAAGCCGGCATCTCATCCGCAAACGTCTCTTTGCCGGAATCGAAGGCGTACCTCTTTGAAACGGCGGTGCCGGGGGCAGACAAACCGCAGTGGCGCACGCTCATCGAGCAGCATCTCGACGAAATCGTGCCGCTGCCGCCCGCAGAAACGGCGTTCGACATCATCGGTCTCGGCAGGACAGCAACCGGCGAAGAATCCGTCATCGGTGTCGGTTTCGCGCGGCGCATGATTGACGACACGCTCTCGGTCTTTGACGAGGCGGGCATCCCGGTGCGCGCGCTTGAGGAGGAGACCTTCGCGATGGCGCGCGCCCTCCTGCCTGCCGGGGATACCTCCACGACGCTCATCATCGATGTCGGCAAGACGACATCGAAGATGGCAATCGTCACCGGCCGCATCCCGCGCTTCGCCACCACCTTCGGCATCGGCGGGCACGCGCTCACGCTCGCGGTGCAAAAGCATTTCGGCGTCACGGAAGCCGAAGCGCGCAAAGTGAAAGCCGATCGCGGCATCGTCTCCGCCCCGGGGAACGAAGAATATCTCGCGGCGATGCTCTCGACCGTCTCCGCGATTCGCGACGAGATCTCCCGCCGCCTTGAGTACTGGCAGGAGAAAGAGACGCAGGGCGGCGCGCACGAAAAGGTTTCGCACATCATCCTCTCCGGAGGCAATGCCTCGATACGCGGATTTCCCGAATACCTTGAAGGAGCGCTGGGTCTTCCCGTCACGACCGGAGACGTCTTCGCAAATTTCGCTTCACGCGACACGTGGATTCCCGCGCTCGATTACCGCGAATCGCTTGCGTACGCGACGGCGATCGGGCTCGCGCTTCGCGATGTCGCGCTACCTGTATGAGTAACGATCTCATGAATCTGCTGCCCGCCGAGCGCCAAAAGGCTTTCTCGCGCGAGTATCTCCTGCGCCTTGGCGTGGTTATCGCGCTCTTTCTCACGGCGCTCGCGCTTGCGGCCATGGTGCTCTTGCTGCCGACGTATGTCTTCCTGTCGGGGAGCGCGCAGACGAAGCAGGCGCGTCTCGCGACGATAGACGCATCATTCTTCTCGACCGACGGCGCCGCGCTTTCCGCCCGTCTCTCCGCGCTTTCCGCGCACGCGGCGACGATCACCGCGCTCGCGAATGCCCCCTCCGCAAGCGCAGTCATCCGCGCGGCGCTCGACATCCCTCGTCCGGGCGTGGTGCTTTCCGGCTTCTCCTACGATCCGAGCGCCGGCGCGGAAGGGCGCACGCTCGCCATCTCCGGCACCGCGCTCACGCGCGATGCGCTGCGCGCATACCAGCTCGCGCTCGGGGCCGTGTCGTTTGCGCGGTCTGCCGATCTTCCCGTTTCGGCGTATGCGAAGGACAGCAATATCTCCTTCACGATTACCGTGACGCTCAAGCCATGAAATCCTCTTTCTCCGACCTCATCCTTGCGTCCGTCATCTGCGCCGCCGTCTTTATCGGCTACGGCTTCTGGTACGCGGCGATTGCCTCCAAGAGCGTCGAGGTAACGGGACTCGAGAGCCAGATCGAAGCGAAGACCGAAGCGGTGAGCCGCATGGCCTCGACGCGCGCGGCGCTCGCGGAGATATCCGGCGACGAAACGGTGGTGCAGAGCTATTTCGTTCCCGAGATCGGCGTCGTCGCATTTATCGACGATCTGCAGAATCGCGGGCGCGCGCTTGAGGCTGCGGTGAGCGTCCTTTCCGTTTCGACCGGCGGCACCTCCGCGGAGCCGGCGCTCCTGTTCTCTCTTTCCGTCAAAGGCACGTTCGACGCCGTGATGCGCACGGTCGGCGCGATTGAATACGCTCCGTATGCGATCTCAGTTTCGGGTCTTTCGGTCGATCAAGACGCGAAAAACAGCTGGCATGCCGACCTCAAGCTGCGGGTCGCGTCGGTTTCCTCAGGAACGCCCGCCGGCGCACTTCCGACTCAAACGCCATGACCTCGCTCCTCAAACATTTTCGTCTCGGCTCAAACCGCAATCCGGTACGCGACTGGCTGGCCCTACTCACCCTTTCGATTATGGTCTTCGCGGGTATCGTCGTGTGGAATATCTGGGCTTTCGATACGGTCGCGAGCGGCGGAGCCATCGGAGCCCCCGCAGTTACCGCTCCGCCGATCTTCAGCCGCTCCTCGCTCGACGCCGTTCACGCCGTCTTCTCCAGTCGCGCCGATGAAGAATCAAAGTATCAGACGGGAGCCTATCGTTACGCCGATCCGGCGCAATAGATTTGGTAGCGGCGCTCGCGTGCGCTAGGGTAGAGGAGTGAGAGCGCCCCGATAGCACAATGGATAGTGCAGCGGACTTCTAAGCCGCTGATGTTGGTTCGATTCCAGCTCGGGGCACACATGAGCGGAGCACCGATACGCTTCTTATGAATCAGTGCCGAAGAAGGGAGTTGAACCCTTATGAGGTTGCCCTCACTGCGCCCTGAACGCAGCGCGTCTACCAGTTTCGCCACTTCGGCTTGCCTCGATTATGCGCATAGATTTCATAATCTTCAATCGTTTCCGCCGCAGACAGGGAAGACCCTCGGCATAGTACATATTCCTCGCGAGGACGGCGGCCTCTTTCTTCGAATATTTCAATTGCACGTAAGAATTATTCCGGTTGTATCCCAGGGATCCTCGTATGCCCAAAGCGTCGCCCACCTCTCCTCTGAGCCAGTCGAGGAATCGGGGGCTTGCTGACGTAAAGGAGATGTAGAAGCGATAACTTCTCTCGTGCACGGAGTCGCAATAGGAATAACTGCTTCCGTCGCCGTCGAAGTAGCCCCTGAGAAAATCGATGAAATATTTTTTCGGAATCGAAACGGAAGAAATCGTCTTCGATTTCGCGGGCGTAAGCCCGATTCCTTCCAGAAATCGGTAAAAGAGCACGTCCCCGAACTGAGTGTGGTACGCCACGTTCCCCGCGCCGGAACGTTTTCGGCTGATTTTCGTTGCAAGACCGAGACATGTCCTGAACAGAGTTACCTGCACCCGGTCTTTCGAAGTCAGGTCGATGTGGCGTTTGTCTTTTGACAAACAGCCGTCAGCAACAAGAAGTCCGACCGCGTACGCAAACTCAGGCGACCATCGTATTTCGACTTGTCCTTTCGGCTTCGGGCCTCTTTTCTTCATGCGCCTAGTATAAATCATGACTGAGACATATAGCGTATACCAATTTATGCGGTGGTATACTGGAGAAACTCAGGATTTACGGAAAATACCACCATGACGGATATTGAACAGCATACGGCGCGCGTGCGGAGCGTGCAGGAGAGCATGAGATCGTTCCATGCTCGGAAACAGAAGGTAAAAATTTATCACGGTACGACGAATTCAACCCGCGCCCAGCATTTTGAGAAAGATGCATACGTCGACGTGAGCGTGCTCAATAAGATCATTGAGATACACGAAGAGGAGCGCTATGCGCTCGTCGAACCAAATGTGCCGATGGATGCGCTTGTCGAGGAGACGCTTCGGTACGGTCTTCTGCCCCCGGTGGTTCCCGAGTTTCCCGGCATTACGGTGGGAGGAGCAGTGCAGGGAGGCGC
>JAGWIS010000026.1 GCA_028866135.1 Patescibacteria group bacterium | reverse complement strand
GAATAAATCTCGTCGGAAATCATGAAGAGCTTGTACTTCTTCGCGAGCGCGACGATAGCGCGTATCGTCTCCTGCGGGTAGACGAATCCTGTTGGATTGTCTGGATTGACGATGAGGATGCCGGCAATGTCTTTGTTTGCGCGTATCTTGGCCTCCATGTCGGCAAGATCCGGCTTCCATCCGTTTTCCGGATCGAGGTGGTACGTGATGTGCGGCTTGCTCGCGTGAGCCGCCTCCGCCGAGGAGTGCGTCGGGTATGCGGGATCGGGCCCGAGTATCCGTGCGCGCGGATTGAGGTTCCGGTATACATGCGAAATAGCATCGCCAAGGCCATTAAAAAATAAAATATCGTCCGGCGTTATCTGTATGCCGCCTTCGAGGTTCCGCTCTTTGGCGATGTATGCGCGCGCCTCGTCGAGACCCTTCGTCGGCGAGTACGCGTACACGAGGTCTTCCTTGAGAGTGTCCTTGATGATGCTTCGCATCCAAGCAGGCGGCGCCTCGCCTTTAGCAACTGGGTCGCCGATATTCTCCCAAACGATGGGGATGCCGGAAAGCGCTACCCGCTTCGCCACCTCCACAATCTCGCGTATTTCGTATTTGAGCTTGTCAGCTCCGGGGTGGACGATATTTGATCTCATGGTGGACCTAGGGAGAATCGGACTCCCGCCTCGTCAATGCGAATGACGCGTAATACCACTTTACTATAGGCCCGAACGTGAGCGATTTTAACACGAAGAAAAACAAAATTCACTTGCTGCGCGCTAGTCGGGCTATCGGGAATCGAACCCGATCTACATGCACCCCATGCATGCGTACTACCGGTATACTATAGCCCGTCCTTTCCAAAACTCTCCTGTGAGGAGATGTTCTCTGTCGGGCCGCCGGGAACCGCGAATACGCTTTTGGCCACGCATAATTTCTTGCTAGAAATTTGCGCGGCCCCGCCTCGGGCCGTCGCCCTCCGGCTTTCAATTCCCGGCGGCCAGCACATCTCCCTTCGGGAGATGTTCTCTGTCGGGCCGCCGGGAATTGAACCCGGTCTACACGCACCCGAAGCGTGCGTACTACCGGCATACTCCGGCCCGACACAGAACACCTCCCGTGTGCGCTCTAAGGGATTCGAACCCCTGACCTTTCGCGTGTGAAGCGAACGCTCTAACCAACTGAGCTAAGAGCGCGGACACGCTCCACCATACCAGATAAGAGGTCAGATTCCCAGATTGGCGAGGGCACGGACGACCTCTTTTATCGGCAGCGCGAAGCCGATGTTCTGCGATCCTTGCACCATGGCGACGTTCACGCCCACCGCTTCGCCCGCGAGGTTGACGAGCGGGCCGCCGGAGTTCCCCGGATTGATGGCGGCATCGGTCTGGATGACTCCGGAGAGCGTCTCCGAGCCGCCCTGATCATTTCCTGCGGTAATGCTTCTGTTGAGACCTGAAATCACGCCTACCGATACAGAGTTGTTGTATTGGCCAAGCGCGTTCCCCACCGCAAAGACCGACTGCGCGAGACTGAGCGAAGAGTCCGCAAGAGGGACGGTCGGATAGTTGCCCCCCGGAATTTTTACGACTGCGAGATCTTCCGTCGACGAGCGCCAGATGACCGTGCCATTGACCTGCTTTCCGCTTGTAAGCAGTACTGCGTACGTCGCATTTTCATCCGGGACGACGTGCTTGTTGGTCACGATGTACCCGCTCGCGCGCACGAGGAAGCCGGTGCCGGCGGAGACTTGCCGGGTCGTTGTCCCCACTTGCTGATACACGGGCACCTGCATGCCGAAGCCCTGGAAAAACGGATCGTTTCCGAAGGGATTTTCATACGTTACCTGGAGCTTTGGCACCACTTTGCTTTCGACGATGGAAACGACCGCCGGCGTTATCTTCGCGACCGCGTCCTGAAGCTGCTGAGTCTCGGATTTTTGCGCCACCTGCTGTCGCCGTGCAAGCTCGGCAATATTTGCCGCCGTGCTTGCTGCGGTCGTGCTTGCCGTATTTGCCAGCTCGGCAACCGACGACTGAAGAATTGCGACCGAGCTTGAAAGACGGGCGATTTCCGCGTGCTCGTATGCGAGCCCGCCAATAAGAACGACGAGTGCTGTAAGTGCCGCAACCCAGAGTGTGTCGATATCTTTTCGCATACCCTGCATTATACCGAATCTGTGGACCGTACAGGATTCGAACCTGCGACCCCCTCATTGCAAATGAGGTGCTCTACCAACTGAGCTAACGGCCCATAATATAGACTTTAGCGTGAGAGGGCGAGATTGACCAGATGCCCGAGGAAGTCCGGGATTGGGATGCCGACGGCGGCTAGGGATTTTGGCAGAAGCGATTCGGCAGCAAGCCCCGGCAGCGTATTGGTCTCGAGGTAGTAGACGCCTTTCGGGGAAACGATGAAATCAGAGCGCGAGTAGTGGCGGAGCCCGAGCGCGCGATGCATCACCTTCGCGAGGCGTCGAAGCTCTTCATTCACGACGCGAGAAAAATTGCCGGGACATATTTCACGCGAAGTACCAGAATATTTTGCATCATACGAGAAGAAGTCGCCCTCCGGCGGGATTATCTCAACGGTTGGCAGGGTGTAGAGCGCCTCTCCGCGCAAATTTTCGACGACGCCGACAGTCGCCTCCTTCCCGCGAATGAGTTCTTCGACGAGCACGCTCGGAGCGCCCTCTGCAAAGAGCTTCTCTATGGCCGCGAGCACTGGCGCGTATCCGCCGACGATAGAAACGCCAACCGAGGAACCCCAGCCGACCGGCTTCACTACGACTGGCTGCGAGAAGGTATGGATGATTTCGCGCGCCGCCGTCTCAGCGTCCTCGGCGCGCTCAATGTAGCGGGACTCCGGCGTGAGAAGTCCCGCTTCTTTCGCACGCACTTTCGCCATGAGCTTGTGCATCGCGAGGTATGAGCCGAACGAATCCGCTCCCGCATACGGAACGCCGAAACGCTCGAGGAGTTTCTGCACTTCCCCGTCCTCGCCGTACTCTCCGTGAAGGCCGATGAGTGCGACGTCGATCTGCCGCAGCACGCGCTCGGGAGTCGTCGGTCGGCCGCGCTCATGCCACTCGCCATTCTTATCGATATAAATATCGCGAGCAACGAAGCGCTCTTCCGGAAGTCCGGCGAGAATCGCGGCGCCGGATTTAAGCGAGACTTCATGCTCGCGCGACGGCCCGCCCCGCAGCACCCCGACGATGGTTCGCATGCCCTTCAGTATAGCAAAGCGAAAAAATCTTATTTCAAGCGCATGGCCCGTCACACTAACGTAATAAGAAAAACGAATCGTGAACAAAAATTCTTCCGGTATCAAGATGGCGGTGATTTATTCACCCTTAGTGTGGCGGGCATGCTTCGGGAACGGGAACGGCGGTGCCGCGAGAGCGAGAAGCGGTGAGCCTCGGCATTTGCGAGGACGGCGTCAGCCTCGGTGATGCCAGACTGCCTTGCACCGATGATTTCGCGCGGACGGTGCCGCTCGTCCTTCACAACCGCAACGACCGGAATGCTGACGCCTGCCGCTCCGAGAACGCTTTCAGCCGCTTTTTTCTGGACCTTCCCGCCATCGACGACAATCGCCTGCGGCAATTGCCACTCCGGATGCCCGAGCCGGCGCGATAGAACTTCCTTCAAGGACGCGATGTCATCATTCTTTTGTATGCCCTGGATACGAAACGTCCGGTACGCGGACTTCACCGGCGCACCGGCTTCGACAACCGTCATTACGCCTATCGCATTCGTACCTGAAAGGTGTGCGGTGTCATAGGCTTCAATACGGGCGCCTCCGCTTTTCTCCCGCCCATCGAAGAGACTTTCGTCCTTGATGAGCGAAACGTCTTGGATGTGGTCGAGCGCGAAAAGCTCGCGGCGTGCTTCCGTCGCGTCCTCGAAACGCTCTTCCTTCGCCGCCTGCCGCATCTCCTTCTCGAGCGCCGCGCGCAACTCCTTTCCACGGCCGCCGAGAAAGAGCATGACGCGGCGTATCGTGCGGCCGTACTCCTTCACCGAAAATATCCGCGGATACTGCTTGATCTGCGCATTGAATTCTATCTTCGCCTCTTGGTGCTTGCTCTTCGTACCAATCGGCTTCTCCGTATCGAAAAATGGAAAAATCCGGCGGATGAGCCGCAAGCCCTCGCGCAGCTGCACCCCGGAAGGAAACGGCCCATATATCGCGCGCAACAAGGTTCGACCTTGTAACAAGGTCGAACCTTGTTGCGCGTTTATCACGCGTTTTTTGAAGTCGATGTCCTTCCCGCGGATGACGAGCACGCGCGGAATTTCCTCCTCCGTAATGACCGCGTAAAGGAAGGTCTTGTCGTCTTTCCCGTCGACGTTTGCAGAGGGATGATATTTCTTGATGAGAGCCGCCTCACGCACGAGCGCCTCAAGCACGGTCGGCGTCGCCTCATGAGCGATGCGATCGGCTTTCGTCACCATGTCGACGATGCGCGGCCCGCGCGTCGCGATGATGTCGTCGTCAAAATAGGAGCGCACGCGATCGCGCAGACTCGTCGCTTTGCCGACGTAGAGGACCCTATACCGACCTCTCAGGTTGGTCGGGCGAACATCCGCTGCGGATGTTTTAGCCTCCCCTCCCTTTTTTTGTAAAAAAAGGTAGACGCCCGGCACGTCCGGCAGATCGTATTTATGCAGATCGTTTCTTTGCATGACCCGTCACACTAACGTAATAAGTAACACGCGTCGCGAATAAAAGCTCTTTCGGCATGAGGGCGTCCATAATCTATTTGCCCTTAGTGTGGCGGGCATGGCGTTGTAAGACTTTCCCCAGATACTCGCCCGTATACGAACCCTTTGTATCCGCGACCTCTTCCGGAGTTCCTTTGGCGATGACTTTCCCTCCGCCTACCCCGCCCTCGGGGCCGAAGTCGATAAGGTAGTCGGAGCTCTTGATGACGTCGAGATTGTGCTCAATCACGACGACGGTGTTGCCGCGGCGCACGAGCTCCTGGAGGATTTCGATGAGCTTCTTCACGTCCTCGTAGTGGAGACCGACCGTTGGTTCGTCGAGGAGATAGATGGTCTTCATAGTCATGGAACGGTAGAGCTCGCTCGCGATTTTCACGCGCTGCGCTTCGCCGCCCGAAAGCGTCGTCGCGCTCTGGCCGAGGGTGAGGTATTCGAGGCCTGTGGAATTGAGGCTCATCAGGCGGTCGCTTATGGCGGGAATATCGCCGAAGAATTTTTCCGCCTCCTCAATAGTCATCTCGAGCACTTCGTGAATGTTTTTGCCGCGACAGGTGATTTCGAGCGTCTCCTTCATGAAGCGTTTGCCGAGGCAGATGTCGCAGGTCACATACACGGTCGGCAGGAAGTGCATCTCAACTGCGATGGAGCCGTTCCCCTGGCACGCCTCGCAGCGGCCGCCGGGCACGTTGAAAGAGAAGCGGCCCGGCTTCCACCCGCGGGCGCGCGCTTCCGGGGTGGCAGCAAAGAGATCGCGGATGTGCGTGAAAGCGCCAGTGTAGGTTGCCGGATTGGAGCGCGGCGTGCGGCCGATTGGCGACTGGTCGATGAGGATAGCGCGGCCGACGTACTCGGTGCCTGAGAGCGAGGCGATGTGCTCGAGCTTCGCTTCGCGGCGAGCGAAGCGAGCCGCGATGTTGCGATGCAAAATGTCATAGAGGAACGTGGACTTCCCGCTTCCCGAGACACCCGTGATGCAGACAAGCTTCCCGAGCGGAATGTCGATATTCTGATTTGTCAGATTGTGAAGAGTTGCGCCGCGCACTTTAATCCAGCCCTTCTCGCTCGTGCGACGCTCCTTGGGCACCGGTATCTCTTTTTCCTGCCGCAGGTAGGAAAGCGTGAGCGAACCGCTCTCGTTTTCTTTTGCGGTGAGCAGGTCATCGAGCCAGCCGGAGGCGACGACCTTCCCGCCATGGATGCCTGCGCCCGGGCCAATGTCGACGATATAGTCGGAAGAATAGATGGTGTCTTCGTCGTGCTCGACGACGAGGATGGTATTCCCAAGCTCCTTGAGAACGAGCAGGGTCTTGATGAGCCGGTCATTGTCGCGCTGGTGAAGGCCGATAGTTGGCTCGTCGAGCACGTAGAGCGCGCCAGTGAGCCCGCTCCCGAGCTGCGAGGCAAGCCGGATACGCTGTGCTTCTCCACCTGAAAGGGTTGCGGCGGAGCGATTGAGCGTAAGGTAGTCGAGACCCACGTTTAGCATGAAGGTGAGGCGGCTATCGATTTCTTTCAAAATCGGCGCCGCGATATCTTTTTTCATTTCGGAAAGCTCGATTGAATCGATGAAATCCTTTGCTTCCCGTATCGACATGTTCGTAAAATCCACAATATTTTTCCCCAAAGGATTACAAGGGGCACCCTTGTGGTCTTTGTGCTTACAAGGGTGCCCCTTGAGGTAGACGCGGAGCGCCTCAGGGCGCAGGCGCTTCCCGAGGCATACCGGACAGACTTCTTCGGAGAAAAGCGATTCGGTGCCGAGGCCGTGGCATGCCGGGCATGCGCCGTACGGCGAGTTGAAGGAGAACAGGCGCGGCTCCACTTCCGGAAAGGACGCACCGTCTTCCGGACAGATGAATTTCGACGAGAGCGTTTCGACGGTACCATCCGCGTGCTGGATTTTCACGAGGCCGTCGGCCTGCTTGAGCGCGAGCTCGAGCGCCTCCGAGAGCCGTTCGCGCGCGCCCGCCGTCGTGCGCGCAAACTCAGAAACGAAGATGGAGTCGACGAGCGCATCGATCGAGTGCCGCTTATTTCGGTCAAGTACGATTTTTTCGCGAAGCGAGTGAGGCTTCCCGTCGATGACGACCTTCTCAAACCCCTTGCCGAGAAGGTCGTAGAGAAGCTGATAGTACTCGCCCTTCCTGCCAACAACGACCGGCGCGTAAATGGTGACGGCGCTCTTATCGACCGCCACCCCCCTAAACTGAATCAAAGATTCAGTCGGGCGAGCGCCTGCTTCAGGCGCTGTAGCCATCACTGAAGTGCCCGTCCCTTTGCGCTTGGCCTCCACGCGCGCAAAAACCATTTTTATCATCTCTTCTTTCGAGAGCCGCACGATGGGCACGTCGTGGTGGATGCAGTACGGCTGCCCCGCGCGCGCATAGAGAACGCGCAGGTAATCGTAAATTTCAGTGACGGTAGCCACTGTCGAGCGCGGATTGTTTGAGCGACTCTTTTGGTCTATGGAAATGGCGGGCGAGAGTCCGGCGATTTCGTCCACATCCGGCTTCGCCATCTGATTGAGGAATTGGCGCGCGTACGCGGAAAGCGATTCGACATAGCGCCGCTGCCCTTCGGCAAAAATAGTGTCGAAGGCAAGCGACGACTTTCCGCTCCCCGAGAGGCCGGTGATGACCGTCATCGCGCCGCGCGGCATCTCGACCGAGATGTTCTTCAGATTATGTGTTCTTGCTCCCCGAACGGTCAGCCACTCACTGCCGAGATGATGGTCATGCGAGTTTACCCCGTTAGAACGGTGCGCTGAAAGCGACCCGTCTCTAACGGGGCTCCCGTGCTTATGACCGTGCTCCTCTTTGGGTGTCTTCTTCGCCATGCATAATTCCTGCCCGCGACACTTACCTTGCCATTGCATCTTCATTTATTGGCGGTACGCAGGTCCGAAAAACCCGCCATCTTCACGGTACGGAAAACCAACTCCGCTCAACGATACTGCAAAACCAATGATGGCAAGGTAAGTGTACGGGCCTGCCCGTGGCGGGGCAGGTACATCCTAACCATAGCACATTCCGCATCTGAAACCGACTTTTCGAAAGGACGATCCGGCTTCAGTGAAAGCTCCGGCCGAGTCGGCGATATGTCAATTCGCTATCGGTAGCATTGAAAAATATGCACAGAGTTCGCATAATCATCATACGCCATCGACGAGCTGAAACCGCTCGGGCATGAACAAGCACCCGTAAACGGATTTGTGTGCTGACAAAAAATCGCGCTATAATCACCATCAGCGGTCTCATACATTCCACCAAACCCATATGTTGCACCGCGCACCGTGCCATTTATCTGCGCATTTCCCCCGATCGTCACGTTTCCCGGAATGCTCGGACTCGTCGTCTTCGCCCACGACTGCACGGTCGGATCGGACTCCGAGACAACGCCGGTGTTGGAGATGGTCGCCCCGCTGATCGAGATACCCGGA
>JAGWIS010000025.1 GCA_028866135.1 Patescibacteria group bacterium | reverse complement strand
CATTCTTGGATTTGACGCGCTGCCAGTAGCGATTATTGCGCACGGCGCGCACGAGGCCGAGCCCCTGCGCTCTGCGGGTAAAGCGGCGGATGAGCGCGGCCGAACTTTCGTTCTTCCCGCGTCGAACTTCGACTCGTGTGCCTGCTGTCATGATTGGAAGACTCTACCACATCAAGCCTGCGATTGTCTACGTGTATGGAATGCTGAAGCCCTACGCAGCCTCAAAGGTTGCGTAGGGCTTTGTCGCGGAACTCAGTCAGATGGATATCGTTACTCCTCGTCTTCTCATCTTTGCGTGAATGGGAGGATGCTTTACATCGTCTGTTGCCACTCCCACTTGAAGGCTCCGTACTCCTTTTCGCGCTTGACGAAACTGATTCCGCACGCGACAAGGTCATCGCCTTTCCGAAAGAACACGCCCTCGAGGTAAAGGTGCCCGTAGTAGAGGGTGTGGATGTACCCGTTCCATGTCTGCTCGCGAATCTCGATGCTGCCACCCCCGCGCCACTCTTCTTCCGCCCGCATCATCACCGGTGCCGGAATCTCATACCGCGCGAAGCAGTAGTGGGCTTGGTACGGGATGTACTCGCCTGAATACCCCAGTAGTGCAGCCACCAAGACAAATTGGCGGCCGAGTTCTTGAGCCAGTTCGTGCATGGCATGCACCCCCTTTCTCAACGGGATCAGTACGATGTTTTTTCAATCTAATTTGTGTACTTCAGTTCCGAGCGAACTGTATACCTCAACCTTTCAAGGAGCAAGAACTCCTCGTCAAGCGACCGCTTTCAGGCGATCGATGAGGCCGACGAGAGGCAGGATGCTTTCTTCTTGCGTCTTGCGATTCCGAAGGATGGCGGAGCCCTCGAGCGCTTCTTTGCGGCCCATGATGAGGAGGTACGGACTCTCGCGCCGTTCGGCGAGCGAGAGCTGCTCGGTGAGGGATTCGATGCCGATATTTTGAGTGATGGCGATGCGCGCTTTCCGGAAATCTTCCGCGAGGCGGATCGAGAGCCGCTTCGCTTCGTCGCCGATGTGGACGAATGAAAAGCGTATGCGCGGGACGGATTGCTTTTTGACGGTCTTCCCGCCGCTTGCCACCTGAAGCACTGCGCCAGTTGCGTTTATGGCCGAAGGGAAGAAGTGGCGGGTGAAGTCGCCGTAGTGGGAGCCCCAGGCGACGCGCCGTCCGCCCACGGCTATTTCAAAGCACGCATCGTTCCAGACGTTGCCGCGACTGATGAGATCGCGTGCGAGCTCGTAGGGCGTCTCGGTCATCTCAAGATACTCAAGCAGATCTTCGAAACGCTTGCGGCTCGCATCAGAGAGGTGCTCGGTCGGCGCAGGGAGATCTTCGGCGCACTCGCGCGCGATCGCAAGCTCGGCGGCAAGAAGCGCATCCTGCTTTGCGCACGCGAGGCATTCTTCGGGGAGCACGCCGGCGCGCTTTTTGAAGAAGTTGCCGAGCTCGCGCGCGTAGCGGGCCCGCGTCTCTTTGTCGCCCATGGAGTTGATGCGCACCGTCGGCTCTTCGTGAAAGAGGTCGCGCACGAGCGCGAGGAGCGCGCGAATGATGACGGCGTCCGCAATCGCCTGATCCGTGCCGAGCGCGTGAAGCTGGATAGTCGCCTTCTTTGGCGCGGGGCGGCCGGGGGCGATGTTTGTGTGCCAGATGAAAAGCGGCTGGCGCGGCGTCGGGGCGAGATCGGCGCGCTGGCATTGCTTGAGGAAGCTCGTGAGCGTTTCTGCCGCGGAGTCGTTCCCGAGATTTGAAAGAAATTCCGGATATGTCGCGCTCTTGCGCGCGCCGCCGCGCGCGGCGGCGGTGAGGGCCGAGAGCGGCGTGAAGCCATAGTATTGGCCGACCGCGTGGGTTTTGCTCAAAAGCTCTTCCGCCGGAATAGTGTCACGCATCATGGCGTTGCGATTGCAGTCGTGCTCGAGCTTGCGGGCGCTCCGTACGTCGCCTTGCCAGGGAAGAAGCCGATCTCTTTCACCGGCAGGAGCCGCAAGTCGACGCGGCCGATGATGTCTTTCGCCGGGAGAGGCCCCCAGATGCGCGAATCGGAGCTATTGGGACGATTGTCGCCCATGACGAAGTATTCGTCGGGGTTGAGCGAGATATTTTTCGTATACGTCGCGTCCTCATTCATGATGTAGGGCTCGGCGAGCGTGAGCTTTGCGCCCGCGACGGTCGTGATGGTGACGGCGCCGTGGTTGATGGAAACCGTCTCGCCCGGAAGGCCGATGATGCGCTTGATATAGAAGATGGAGGGGTCGCCGGGGTAGCGGAAGACGATGACATCGCCGCGCGCTGGCGCCTGGAAGTGGTAGAGGAGCTCGTCGATGATGAGATAGTCGAGATTCTCGAAGGTCGGATGCATGGACTCGCCGTCGACGACGAATGGCGAGACAATGAAAAGGCGGATCGGGATGACGACGACGATAATGAGGAGCGCAAGCGTGAAAAGATCCTTCAAAAGATCTTTTCCGGTATCTTTCATGCGCGCATTGTACGCGTCCGTTTGCAGTACGCAAGAGGTTGGCATGTTTCGCGGGCACTGTCATGCGAAATTGCGGTACGCGTCGCCGCCCCGGCGGGGCGGCGCGCTCACGCTCGTTCGCACAACCGGCGCGTCTGCGCGCCGGGCCGTGCTTGTCCGCCGCCAAAGCTCGGCGGGCATCCGCTCGGCGGACTCGCATATGCGCTCACTGCGCGAGTCCGCAATTTCGCATTACCGTGCCCGCTTCGTGGTAGTATCGGGCGTATGGCAATCGTCGTCGCAGGGCTCGGCAATCCGGGAAAAGAGTACGAAAAGACGCGGCATAATGCGGGCCGGAGCGCGGTGGAGCTTCTCGCAAAGCAAGAAGGGCTCGAAGATTTCGTTTTCAATAAGAGTGCGAACGCGCTCGTCGCGAAAGGCGCGATAGGCGGAGAAAATGCGGTGCTCGTCCTGCCCGAGACGATGATGAATCTTTCAGGGAAGGCAGTCGCAGCATTTGTGAAGTCGCCGAAAGCGGCGAAGAGTCTCGTCGTCATCCACGACGATCTCGATTTGCCGCTCGGTACAGTGAAAATGGTATTTGGGCGCGGCAGCGGCGGGCACAAGGGCGTCGAGAGCATCATGCGCGCCGTAAAGACGAAAGATTTCGCGCGCATCCGCATCGGCATCAGCGCGGCGGGGAAGAGGCATCAGGCGAAAAAAGTGTCCGGAGAAGAAAAGGTCATCAAGCACGTCATCGGCAAGTGGAAATCGGCCGAGGAAGCGGTGCTGAAAAAGGTTTTGAAAAAAACAGCCGAAGCCGCCCGACTCTTCGCTTGCGAAGGCCTCGAATCCGCGACGATGTTCGCGAACACGCGTTAATGTTACAATCAAGTTGTTAATGTAATTTACCAAAATCATGGAAGGGATGTCACGACCTAATCGTCAAGAAAGTAGCGAACAGGATCAGGAAATGATGGCGAAGGAATATCTTAATCTCAATAAACAGAGAGAAGCGATTGGTGTTGAAACCACGAATCTTCTAAAGAGTCTTGATAGCGCCCGCGATGGGCAGTTTCTTGTTGGTGACTTGGGGGGGAAACAATGTAGAAAATTCTAAGACCGTTTACGATGAGAAAAGAGCGATAGAAAGAGACATTGAAAATAAAATGTCCAACCTCTTCTCGCAAAGGACTGAAGCAACTAAAGAGAAATATCTAAAGGCCGAATAATTTAGATGAGGGACGCCTAACGTCCCTCATTCGAATAAACCAGTGCTGTGTAGTGCGGAATTGTGAGGTAGATTGCGACCGAGAATCACGTCTCGAGCGAACTCGCGATAATCGTCGGGGTTGTACAACAATGAAAGGAATTCTTTATCAACGATTGGTCGATCGAAAGTCCCAACATAATCACCTAGGCTCGAATAGGCATACGCACTCGCCCATGCGTACGCCCCATCAAAGTTGTCTCGCGCCCAATCATAGCCCCTCGGGTGCACATCGAACGCATTCTTCACTTGAATGTATGCCGATACGTACCGGAGGTAATTATCATCATCTACAGCGCGTGCGCAATAGGAACCCTGAAAGAGAGATCCTTTCTCTCCATATCGTTCGTTAAATTTCTTTGCCATTCCCGTGCCGAGGCGGTGCATGAAGAGAGCGATCCCGCCTTCTTTTATTTCTTGGAGCAAAAGATGAAAATGGTTCTCAACGAGTCCGAAAGCGATTAGGCACACGTGTGCATCGCGTTCTGGCCAATGAAGCGGTCGTTCGAAAGTTCGATGAACATGCGCGTCATATAAGTCGCGATGCCAGTTTGGAGAAGTGAAGGTGTCATTGAAATGAGTCAGCATAAGTAAGAACCGGAATCGGTCCGCTTCATCACGAACGATAGGCAGTCCTCGTGTCCCTCGTTGGACGACGTGGACGTAAGATCCGATGCCGAATGGCTCCTTTCGCATATGCCTATCATACACGTTTATGAAGGACGTTAAACGTCCCTCATGCAGGTTTTGAAAAAAACAGCCGAAGCCGCACGCCTTTTTGCATCCGAAGGCATCGACTCCGCGACCATGTTCGCGAACACGCGTTGATGGAAGTAGAAAATTACTATGCCGGCCAGTTGTTAGCTGGTCGGCATATGAATGCATTGGTTCGCTAAGGAGATACCTCGGGTCCCTGCTTTTCCTTGTCAACAAGGCGTTGGAGCTCTTGTACGCAGGCCTCTTCTGCGGCAGCCATCGCATCTCCCATTCGTTTGATATCCGCAATTTCTTCTGGCGTAGGCTTTTCTGACATTGGGAAAAGATAGAATCCAGAAAGAATTGGCATCGGAGCCTCCTTATTTATGGTTACAGAGCCAACTGCTTGTTTTATATCACGAAGTCAAATATATGGCAAATTTTTTGCTAGAAACAAACACCCGCGGCGCCGAAGGCGCCGCGGGTGTTTTGAACTACGCTTTTCAATTATTTCTTCTTGCCCGCGAAGGTGAGCGTCATGCGCTGATCCTTTGGTTCGAAGAGCGCGATGGTAAAGGGATACGTCTTTCCAAGCTCTAGAGTCTCGCGCAGCTCCGCAGGCGTTGCGAATTCGCCCACATGCACGAGTCCGGCGACGCCTTCCTCGATCGAGGCGAGCGCGCCATGCTTGTTGTACTTGATGACGACGCCCGGCACTTCCATGCCCTTCTTGTAGCGATCGGCGGCGGTATGCCACGGATTTTCTTTGAGCGCTTTGATCGAGAGGGAAATCTTGCCCTCCTTTATCTCGATGATCTTCACCTGCACGCGATCGCCCACAGCGAAGAGCGCGTGCGGATCCTCGACGAGGCCCCAGTCAAGCTCGCTGATGTGAACGAGCCCCTCAAGTCCCGGCTCGAGCTTCACGAAGACGCCGAAGTCAACGACGCCCGTCACTTCGCCCGAGACCGTATCGCCGACCTGGTACTTATCAATGAGCGACGCCTTCTCTTCGGCTTCGTTCGACATGCGTTCCGAGAAGATGAGCTTGCCCTCCTTCGCGTCCGCCGTGATGATGCGCACGGAGAGCGGGTGCCCCACGAGCCGCATGAGCTCGCCGAGAATCTTTTCCTTATCGCCTTCCGGCACGCGCGGGTAGTGCTCTTTGGAAAGCTGCGACGCGGGAAGGAATCCGGCGATGCCCTGCCAGGAAAGGATGAGGCCGCCCTTGTTTGCCTCCTCGACTTGAAGCGAGTACGGCGTCTGCGCGAGAATGGCCGTCTCCGCTTCGCCCCAAATGGCTGCCTGGCGAGCCTCCTTGAGCGAGAGTTCGATGTAGCCCTCGCGGCCAGCCGGGTCGACGACTTTCGCGCTGATGATGTCGCCCGGGTTTGCCTTGCGGAGCACGTCGGCCGCGTTTAGGTATTCGCGCCCGTAAATGATGCCGGTGCCAAAGGGCGGGAGGTCGATGTAAACGCGTCCGCGGTTGATAGCGATGATCGTGCCCTCGACAAGATCGCCTGCGGACGGCGGCGTCGGAATACCATCAATAAGGCCCTGCATGGGGTGGCCTTCGGAGAGATGGATGGTTGCCACTGGAAGGGCAGCCTTCTTTTCTTCAGACATATATTATATTAATGCGGCGCGGATTTTCGCCGAGGGTGCTGGCTCCTTGCGGAGCCAGGGTTAACGCCTCGCTACTTCTCCCTAAACGCCTCGCGAAGCGAGGCGCCGGGCGAACGTCCTTTCGGACGTTTTAGCCAACGCTGAACGAATAGACTATAGCAAATGACGTTAAAAAATGCTAGAATGAGCGTACTTTATGGTTATCACGCATCACGGAGGGCAGTGCTTCAAGGTAACGCTCGGCGACCTCACGATTGTTTTCGATCCTGTCAATAAAGGAGCCTCATTGCCGCCCGCGCGTTTCGGCGCGGACATCGCACTCGTCTCCCGCAACCATCCGGACATGAACGGCATTTCCGAAGTGACGTACGGAGACAAAGTTCCGTTTCCGATTACGGGTCCGGGCGAGTATGAGCGCCAGGGCGTCGTTGTGCAGGGGTTCCTCTCGAAAAGCAAGTACGGTCTCGGGAAAGGAGAGAGCGAGGCGCTCAACACAATTTACGCGGTCGAGCTTGAAGACATGACGATCGTTCACCTGGGCGCGCTCGCCGACACCGAGCTTCCGAAAGAAGCGCGCGAAGGCATCGACGAGATCGACGTACTCTTCGTGCCGGTCGGCGGCGACGGCGTGCTTTCGGCCGACGATGCGCATAAGCTTGCGGTATCGCTCGAACCGAAAATAATCATTCCGATGCACTGGAGCGGCATCGGCAAGCCGAAGTGCCTGGAAGCCTTTTTGAAAGCCGCCGGAACGAGCGGCGAAAAGGTGGAGAAACTCACGCTGAAGAAAAAGGACCTCGTCGGCCGCGATGGGAGTATACTAATCGTAACGCCCTAACTATGAAAAAAATCGTCCTTGATCACATCGAGCGCGTGAAAGGGAAGCCGCACCACATCCGCAAGCAGATTGCTTTCGGCGCTGCCGGCGGCATCGCGGCCTTCATTGCGCTTGTGTGGTTCGCTGGATCTCTCATGACGGGAGCGTTCGCCATTCAGGGAAGCTCGTTTGCGGACGCGACCGGCGCGAATACTCCGGTCGTCTCCGCATCGGAGAATCCGAATCAGAATCTCGCGGGAGCTGCGGCAGCTATTGAGGATGCGCAAGCGCCGGCACATATCGAGATCATCGACACGACGCCGCCCGCGCCGAAGGCAAAGCCCGTTCAAGAGACGACGCTTCCGTTTTAGGATTTCAATGAGCATAGCGATTATGAAATCCAAAACCCTGTTAAATACATTCGCTCCGCGAATGTCCCGCTCCGCGGGATTTAACAGGGTGGAAGTTTTTCTAAGCTCGTCTGAGCTCGCTAACAAAAACTAACCATGGCTCGCGGTAAGGAGGAAAAGAAAGATGTCGCGGCGACCGGAGTCGCCGCGAACGTCATTGACCAGCCGATCGTCTCCGAGATGCGCACGTCGTATCTCGACTACGCGATGTCGGTCATTACGAGCCGCGCCTTGCCGGACGTGCGCGACGGGCTGAAGCCCGTGCATCGCCGCATCCTCTACGCGATGAAAGAGCTCGGGCTCGCCCCCGGTGCCAAGTTCCGGAAAAGCGCGCTCGTGGTCGGCGATGTGCTCGGCAAATACCACCCGCATGGCGACATCGCGGTCTACGACTCGATGACGAAGATGGCGCAGGAATTCTCGCATCGCTACCCGCTCGTCCTCGGTCAGGGCAACTTCGGCTCCATTGACGGCGACTCTCCCGCCGCGATGCGCTACACCGAGGCGAAGATGTCGCGCGTGGCCGACGCTCTCCTGACTGACCTTGAAAAAGAGACTGTGGAGTGGAATCCCAACTACGATGCGACGCGCGAAGAGCCGAGAGTGCTTCCTTCGGCACTCCCGAACCTGCTTTTAAATGGCACGTTCGGCATTGCGGTCGCTATGGCGACTGAAATTCCGCCACACAATCTTCGTGAAGTCGTCGCGGCGACGGTGCATCTCATTGAGAATCCGGATGCGACGACCGACGACCTGCTCCAGTTCGTAAAGGGTCCCGATTTCCCGCTTGGGGGAGTCGCCTTCAATCACACGGACATCCGGCATGCGTACAGTACAGGCAAGGGTCCGGTCGTGGTGCGCGGAGAGGCCGAAATAATCGACGATGGCAAGAAAGACACGCGCATCGTGATCACCTCGATCCCGTATCGCGTGAACAAGAGCGAACTCATTTCCCGCATCGCCGAGCTCGTTCAGGAGAAG